>PMBS01000384.1 GCA_003153015.1 Myxococcales bacterium | reverse complement strand
TGGAGCGCGGGCCTGCTCAAGGAGGATGCAGTCGGCGGGGCACCCGCGAAGCTCAACCTCACCTGGTTTCGCGTCCTGCAGCTCGGCACGCTGTACGACAACGGAAACTGAAGAGCACTGCCTCCAAACTTTGTGTGCACAATGCCCAATCCTGGCTGTCTCACTGTCGAAGCGAAAGGGAAGCCCATGTCGAATGATCGTTGCAAGTTAGTGGTGTTGACGGGCCTTGGCTCGTTTCTCGTTATTGCCCCGGCCTGCGTTCACAGCGACCAGGTGCACGGCCCCACTGATGCCGCGCTTGCGAATGGCGATGTGGGAACGGCCGATGTGCCGATGCTTGTCGGCAACGACGCCAGCCTTGACGTCGCTCGGGACACCGCCCTCACGGCGATCGGGACAGGGAGTGGAACCGGAACCGGGAGCGGAACCGGAACGGGAAGCGGGGCCGGGAGCGGAACAGGGACTGGGAGTGGCACGGGGACTAGGAGCGGAACCGGGACCGGGAGCGGAGCGGGGACCGGCACGGGGACTGGCGTTGCCACCGGCACTGGCATCAGTGACGCGGGTCGCGGCGATGGCCCCGACGGAGGTCGGTCGAGCGATGCGAGCACGACTGTGGATAGTAGCGCCGACGTAGGAATCAGAACGGACCTCGCAGGAATCAAGCCCGACACCGCAGCAGTCACAACCGACGCCAGCCACATCGCGCCGCCGAATACCTTCAACATGGGAATGAACGTCCCTGCCCTCAACTACTACAACAACGTCGCGATCTACGCCGATATGGCGCTCGCGATCTCCGGCAACGATGGGCCGTGGGACAACGCCAACGGGTCGGGAGCGGCTTCGCTCGACGTGAACGGCGACCCCACGGTAGCGGCCTCGGCAAGCGTAACCGCCAGTTACCCCAGCGGGGACTACGCGCTTAGCTGGGACGGCACAGGGTCGGTCAAAGTAACCGGTGCCAGCCTCGGTAAGGTGACCGTCACCACCAGCAACGGCGTCCAGCACAATGCGGCGACCATGACTTTCGTGCAGCAGCGTTCGACCGCGACATCTCCCGTGTGGATTACCTTCAACGCCACCCCGCCGATCACGAATTTCCACGTCATGGCCCCAAGCACTGCCGTAAGACCCGGCAGCATGTTCGTGAACGACTTCCTCACCAGGATGCAGCCGTTTTCCACGCTGCGGTTCATGGACGCGCTCAACACCAACGACAACAACACGTTGAAGAACTGGTCGCAGCGCACCTGGCCGAACGGCGGCAGCCGCGCCCTCACCGTGCAGGGGATGGCGTACGAGGACGTCATCGCGCTCGCCAATGAAACCGGCGTGGACGTGTGGATCAATGTGCCGGGGCTGGCCAGCGACGACTACGTCTGCCGGTTGGCGCGACTCTTTCGCTACGGCGAACAAGGTGACACCAGCAACTCGGCCTGCGACCCGAGCGCGCCGGCGGGAATAGCGACGACGAGCCCGATCAACAGCACCTCGAAGATCTACGTCGAGTACAGCAACGAAATCTGGAACTGGGGCTTCCACCAGGTCCTCGACACCTATTGCATGGTGTTTGGCCGGCCCGACCAGACCACAGGCGGGCAGGTCTGCAGCGTGACGGCACCGGTGAGCGCCATCGCTGCGGCCGCTCTCGCGAACTCCGCGCTGCCCTGGAACAACTCGGACCAGTACAGCAAGGCCGGCCAGTTCGTCATGATCCTCGAGAAGCGTCAGAGCGACATATTCCGGACGGTCTTCGGCTGTGCCAGCGGCGCTCATTGCCAGGCCCAGATCCCCATGAACGTGCAAGCGGCGAATCCGGCCGAGGTCGATGAAGGGTTCCAGTTTCTCAAGAAGGCGTTCGGGTCGACCGGTGCCATCGACCTGATGGCGGTCGCCCCCTATTTCGATATCGATGGCGACAGCAACGCCAGCACAGTCGACGGAATATTCACCGACCTTCAGGGGAGCATTCTCGCTGCCAATCCACCGTCGAGCAATGGCAACGCAATCGCCAATTGGCTGAAGGCCGATTTTGCCGAGGCCTCTCTGTACAACCTGCCGCTGATTGCGTACGAGGGAGGCCAGGGGCTCAGTGGCAGCACGAACCAGGCCAACAAGATCGCCGCGCAGAGTGACCCGCGGATGTACGATGCGACCCGGCAGTACTTCGCCCTTTGGGATACTCTGGTTGGCAAGAAGCAGCTCTTCACCTACTACACCTATGCCGCGGGCGACGGCGCGTGGGGCGCGTGGGGCGCCTTGGTGGGCCAGGCCGATCCGGGCGCACAGAAGTGGGACGCGCTGCTGTCCCTCACGCGAGCGGGAGGCGATGCCAACCTGGACGGTATCGTGGACGCCGCAGACTGCGCGATCCTTCGGGCGAACTTCGCAAAGACGGGAATCTGGTGGATGCAGGGGGATTTCAACCACGACGGCACCGTCGACGCGACCGACCTCGCCACGCTCAATGCAAACGTAACCGGCGCGCAGTGCGCGGCACCGTGACCTGCACAGATTCAATGACGAGCACTGATGATTTGCTCTGAGCTGACCAGGGCACGCCATCGGTCAGGTTCGGTCGGAACCTTCCGGGATTCAAGGAAGGAAATCTCATGACGAATCCAACGAGCGTTTCCAGAGACTTCTCCTCATTCAGCGCTTCGCACGCAGGTACTCCACCGGTTTGACGTATGCAAAACGGCAGCAGGCCAGGATGGTGTACGCGATCACCGCGCGCTCACCGCCCGCGTCCGACCCCGCGAAGAGGCCGTCGCGGTCCGCCTGCCGCCGCTGCCGGCTTACCACAGTGCCAAGATGGAGCTCCGCGCGGAGATCGATCGCGGCGAGGCGGTGCTGGCGCGGCCGGCCCTCGACAAGGATGGACATAAGAGGCAAGCTCGTCGGTATGTCGGTTGCCAACCTGCCTGACTCGTCTCGTGCGATCCTCACGCTCGCTCTGGTGCTCGTCTTGCCCCTCGCTTCCTGCAATGGCTCGCACTCGAGCGGCGGCCCCAAAGGCGGTAGCGGCGGGGCCACCGGAAGCGGGGGCGGTGCTTCAAGCAGCGGCGGCGGTACCAGCGCCCCGATGGCGATGGGAGGCAGCATGGAAACCGGCGGTAGCGCCATCGGCGGAGATTCGGCCACTGGGGGTTCCTCGGCACCCAGCACCGGGGGAAATCCTGCAACCGGCGGAATGATTGCCGGTGGATCGGTCGGCACCGGGGGTACCAGTGCGACCGGAGGGATGACAAGCCCGAGTGGCGGCTCTGATGGGGGCAGCAGGGATGCCAGCGCCAGCAGCGGTGGCACGACGAGCGCAGGCGGGATTATTGGAAGTGGAGGCACCTCAGGCACCGGCGGCAACATGAGCAGCGGCGGCACCCCAAGCAGTGGCGGTGTTGTCGCTTCGGGTGGCGCAGATGGGGGGGGCAGTGCGGGAGATGCTGGCGGCTCCCTTCCCGGGCCGGAAGTCCATGGACAATGGGTACCGACGGGTGGCCCAGCAGGCGGGCCTGTCTATGCCTTTGCCGCGAGCGGTACCGACATTTTTGCCGGCACTAATGGCGGCGCGTTTCTTTCAACCGACCACGGCAAGTCGTGGACACCCGTCAATATCGGTTTGATGCACCGGTTGATCTTGGCCCTTGCCACAAACGGCGACAATATCTTTGCCGGCACCGATGGTGGCGGTGTGTATCTTTCAACGAACCACGGCGCGTCCTGGACGCCGGTCAATACCGGTCTGACAGAAGTGCGAATTCAATGCCTTGCCGTGAACGGCAGCACGATCTTTGCCGGCACGTCGGGCGAGTATGGTGGCGGTCATGTGTATCGTTCTACCAACAACGGGGCCTCGTGGACTGTGGTCGATACTGGCATGCCGAGCTTGAGCATCAATGATCTGGCGGTGAGCAATGGCAATATCTTCGCCGCTACTTTTGACAACTATTCTGCCGGCACGGTCTATCGTTCCGCGAACAACGGCTCCTCATGGACTGCGGTCGGCGCCGGCTTGTCGGTGTCGAGTGTCTACAGCCTAGCCGTCAGCGGGGACAATATCTTCGCCGGCACTGAGGGTGGTGGCGTATTCCTGTCGACCAACAATGGGACCTCATGGACCCCGGTCAATGCCGGCCTGTCGAACATGTACGTCAACACCTTTGCCGTGAGCGGCAGTAATCTCTTCGCTGGCACGTTTTCCGGCGCGTTTCTGTCGACCAACAACGGGGCATCATGGACGGCGATCAATACCGGTCTGCCCAGCAACATAGGGGTCAATGCCTTTGCCGTGAGCGGCAGCGATGTCTATGCCGGCACTGCTGATGGCATCTATCTTTCTGCCGACCATGGTGGGTCGTGGACCGCAGTCAATGGCGGTTTGTCCAATTCGCGGGTCGCTCACCTGGCCGTGAAGGGCAGCGATATCTATGCCAGTACGTCCATAACTGGTGGTCTGTTTCATTCGACAGACAACGGATCTTCTTGGACACCGGCCAACGCTGGCTTGGCCACCGCGCGGGTCGGCCCCCTTCTTGTGGGGAGTAGCACCCTGTTTGCGGGCGCGACGGGTGGTGTGTATTTTTCCACTGACAGCGGCTCATCGTGGGTTGCGGCCGCCAATAGCGGTTTGCCGAGCAACTTGACGATCAACGCGCTTGCCATGAGCGGCGACAATCTTTGGGGCGCCGTTGGGGCTTGGGGTGTCTATCTTTCGACGAACAACGCGGCCCTTTGGACAAGGGTCAATGCCGGTTTGCCGGAGAATAGCGTCTATGCGCTTGCGCTAAGCGGCGATACTGTGTTCGTCGGCTTTGGTGCTGGTTTGGGGGTATATCGTTCAACCAACAACGGCTCGTCTTGGGCCGCGGCCAATACTGGAATGCAATACCCGACGGTCAATGCCTTTGCGGTGAGTGGCAGCAATATATTTGCGGGCACACAGAATGGCGTCTTCCTTTCGACCGACAATGGTTCCTCGTGGAAGGCGGCGCGTGCTGGCCTCCCGACGGGAGGGCGTGTTGGCGCCTTTGCCGTAGTCGGCGAGAATATTGTCGCCGCAATATCCGCCGTTTCGGGCGGTGGCGTATACCTGTCTTTGAACAACGGTTCTTCTTGGACCGCACTCAATGCCGGTCTGCCGAACGTGGACACCAACCAGATCCTCTCTATTCTTGACCTTGCCGTGAGCAGCACCGACATTCTTGCCGCTACGGATGGTGGCGGCGTTTGGCGCCGGCCGCTTTCCGATATGCTACCCGTTTCATCACCGCCTCCGTAGATGAGCAATCTGCTCACGGGCGCGTTGTTCGGAGTTCAGGCCAGGCATGAAAAGTCTGCCCGCATGTTGACCCATCGCTCAAGATCCAAGCGGGCTTTCGCCGACGCGCCTGATGGACCGGTCTGTCATTGGGAATCGGTAGGCGGGACAGGGATTGTCTTCCACCGAACCGTTCGGGCCTTTCGGGTGTTCATCGAGGGAGGTCGACCTCGATCTCGGCAAGATCGGCGGCGTAGCCCGCCGTGACCTCAGTTGGCCTTGGGGCGGTTGCGTCGCTAGTACTCGGCGAGTGCGCCGAGCTGGGGGCCCGGATCCGGACGCCGGGTTGGGCTCTTGCGAGCCGAAACGCCCGCAGTTAGATGCGTCCCGGCCGTCGCTCTGCCTCGCAGCAGCTCGATGTCCCGTCGCGGAGGTTCGCCAAAGAGCCGCCGGTACTCGCGGCTGAACTGGGACGGGCTCTCGTAACCGACCCGGAAGCTGGCCTCGGCCGCGTCCAGCGCTTCGGCCAGCATCAGGCGACGCGCTTCATGCAAACGAAGGTGCTTCTGGTACTGAAGCGGGCTCAACGCCGTAAATGCTTTGAACTGATGATGAAGAGCCGAGGCGCTCATGCCCGCTTGCTTGGCGAGGGCCTCCACCCGCAACGGCTCGGTGTAGTGGCCCTTGAGCCAGCTCAACGCACGCGTGAGCCGGTGCGCCTGTCCTGCTCGGGCGACAACTTGCCTCAGCCGTTGCCCATCCGGGCCGATCAGCAGGCGATAGGTGATCTCCCGGCGCAGGAGTGGCGAGAGGACCACGGCATCCTGCGGGCTATCGAGGATGTCGACGAGGCGGCACACCGATTGGATGAGTGCTGCGTCCAGCGTGCCCACGGCGAGGGCGCGAGCCGTCGCCACTGGCTGCCGGGCCGTATCCATCTGGGCCACGAGGTCGCTCACGTCGCCGAGGTCCAGCAACAGCTTCAGCCCCAGATAGGGCATCCGGGCAGTGGCTCCCACGATCTGGGCCATGGCCGGCACGTCCGCAGCGATGAGCAAGTACTTCGTGGCGTCGTAGCGAAATTCGCGACCGGCGAGCGTTACCCGCTTCGAGCCTT
>PMBS01000381.1 GCA_003153015.1 Myxococcales bacterium | reverse complement strand
AGCGCCTCTGCGTCGAACCCAGCCGGAACGTGCAAACGCCTGCCACCTGGCAACTCGACCTCGAATCGGCTGTCCCCGATCGGCACCCCCTGCACCTCGACTAACGGTCAGGGAGTCCCCCTCCCTATGCCGCTCTGCTTGGCGTTGGCTCTACCCTGCACGCGCGCCCCCTTTTCGGCCCGCAGCCGGTACAACCATGTCTCGAACGAGCTGCATCGCACGTTGTAGCGCGCAGCGAACTGCTTGTGTCTCTCGGCCGCGCCAGCCCCCTCGAACTCCTCGACCAGCGGCGCCCAGAAATCACGACCCCGGCAGATCTGTTTCGGCATGCCCAGAGCCTGCCCGAAGCCACCCCTCAACTACCAGACGCGGATCCCCGAACGGATACCGAACTTCTACGGCGAGCTCGGCGACAACACCGATTCGGACAGTCACGTTCCGGTTGCGGTGTCGGGCTTGACCTCAGGCGTTTCGGCCATCACCGCTGGCTCGGATCACACCTGCGCGGTGGTCAACGGCGGGGCGCAATGCTGGGGCGACGATTACTACGGTCAGCTCGGTGACAACTCCATAACAGGGAGTCACGTTCCGGTTGCGGTGTGGGGATTGACCTCAGGCGTTTCGGCCATCACCGCTGGCTCGCATCACACCTGCGCGTTGGTCAACGGCGGGGTGCAATGCTGGGGCTTCAATGTCAACGGCGAGCTCGGCGACAACACCACGACGGACAGTCACGTTCCGGTTGCGGTGTCGGGCTTGACATCAGGCGTCTCGGCCATTTCCGCCTGCTACTACACCACCTGCGCGGTGGTCAACGGCGGGGTGCAATGCTGGGGCTTCAATGTCAACGGCGGGCTCGGCGACAACACCACGACAGATAGGGCAGTTCCTGTTCAGGTCCAGTTTCCGTAGCTCTTGTAATCGAGGGACCAGCAACCAGACAACAACGCCGCCGGGACAACGACTGGAGACGCGAATGGAAAGACACTCGCGTGCGCCCTCGATTCTAGCATCGACCTGCGTTCTCGCCTCACTCGCTGGCCAGGTCGGCTGCTCACCCAGTCAACCGAGCCTGGATGGCTATTGGGATCTAGTCGCAACTGCGGCATCGTGGGCTTCTTCCAGCACGTCCAGCACGGATTCCATGTTCAATTCGTAAGAATAGGGCCGGCCATCGATAAATATGCCAGGTGTGGCGGTAACCTTGTTGCGCAATCCTTCCTGCTTGGAGGCAATCAGCTCGTCGCGGGTCTTGGGATCGGCAAACGCGCGTTCGAATGCGGCGCGATCGAGTCCCGCTGCCACGGCCCACTCGGGAAGGGCAGCCGGGCTGAAGCTGTCAAAGCGCTTGTAGACCAGCAGGGTGAACGGCCAGAAGCGGCCGAGCTTGGCCGCGCTCAGCAAGGCCAGCCCGCCCTCGGTCGAGCCAGGGTGGCTCTTCAAGGGAAAGGGACGCAGGTACAATCGGACCTTGCCAGCTAGCGGCCCGTCGGTGACCGCGGCGTACAGCGCGGGGACCATGGCTTTGCAGAAGGGGCAGCGCGTACACGCGTAGACCACCACAGTAACGGGTGCGTTCGCTGCGCCCGCCCTGAAGGCTTCGTCCAGCGTGAGCGCTGCGCGGGGTCCGGTGGGCAGCATGGTCTGTGCTCGTTTGGACAGGGCGTGCTCGATCTGCTTGCGGTCCTTGCCCGCCTTCACCTGTTGGCAGATGTCGGCGGTCAGCCGCAGTACCACGGGCTTCGGTGGCTTGGCCTCCAGGCAGCGCGCGAAGGTTTCGTCGCAGCCGTCGTACGGGTGCAAGGCCGAGAGAATCTCCTGAGCCAAGGCTTTCTTGTCTGCGGGCAGGGCATCGCAGGCGCGGGTCTGGGCCAGGCTGGTGCGGTCGAGTCCGAAGAATGCGGCACCGATGATCAGCAATGGGACAAGATGATTCTTCTTCATGAGGGCTCCTGGGAGGCTGCGCTCTTGCGCCGGCCGTAGAGACGGTCCAGGCCAAGCGGCCTGCGATCGAAGATGAAGATATAGGCGGCAAGGAGCAGCCAGCTCGCATCGCGCAGAATAGTCCGCCACGAGATGGGATCCTCGGCCGAGCCTTGCGAGGCGAAGCAGCCGCAAGACATGTCCAGGCCTTTGGCTACCGCGATGGAGATTGCCACCGTGAACATGACCATCATTCCCGCCACCAGCAGCGCGGCCGCCCGGGTGCGAAATCCGAGAAGCAGCAGCAGCCCTGCGGCCAACTCTACCCAAGGCAGCACGATGGCCAGCGGGTTCACTAGACTCAGCGGCAGGATCTGGTAGGTCGCGATGTCGAGCGCGAAGGCGGCAGGCTGCAAGATCTTGTGCCAGCAGGCGAAAAGAAAGATTGCCGCGAGATAAAGGCGCGCGGCCAGGGCCAAAATGGCATGTCCGCGCCAGTCGCGAAGCTTCGTCATTGCGCACCTCGCACTGACGCTGCCCTTTCCAGCGGCGGTGCCCCGCCCGCGACGAAGCGCACGTTGCGGATTCCCTTGCCTGCGATTTCGCGCGCCAGTTGCTCGCCCGAGTCGGGATTGCCGCCGTCGCCGAACACCACCACCCGGCCGGCGCCCGAGGACGCGATCCGGCGCACCTGTTCGGGAGAGGTCGGCTCCAGGTAGTCGAAGGGAATGGCAATGGAGCCCGTCGGGTGCCAGCGCTGGTGCTCGACGGCCGAGCGGGCATCGACCAGCAGGGTGCGCGTGTCCCAGACAGCGGGGTCATCAGCGGGGATGGCTTGCGCGTCACCCGAGCCCTCGGGACAGGGGACCAGGATCTCGTACTCGGATCGTTGCACGAACGCGATTCCACCGGGGCGAAGGGCGTTGGTCGCTGCGCCCGCGCCTGCACACACGACGAGAACGAGCAGCGCGTCCCGCGCGGCCACGCGCAGCGAGTACAGAGGCACCAGGCGGACCGCCACCGGCTCTATTCCCGGCACGATGAGCTCCGTTGCACGGCCTCGTCCTGGCGCAAGAGATCCTGTACCCGCTCCGCCAGCTCCCCGCTGTGAAGCCCATAGTCGATAGCCACATGGTCGGATGGCGAGACCGCGGCGGGCAGCCACGGATCGGCCGTGAAGGTCCAGATTAGCTTGGCCAGCAGGCGATGGTCCGTGTAGGCGAAGAGCTGGACATTGCTGTCGCGCGTGGAGAACTCATAGGTGATGCCGAGCTTCAGTTGATCGTGAAACGGCGGGATGAAGGCGGTGGCTGACAGCTTGAGCAGGCGGTCCTGGCGCTCGCGCACAGCCGTATTGAGATAGCCGTTCCAGCGCGGATAGAGATCATAGCTGCCCAGGAAGCCGGCACGCATCGACCAGCGGCGGGGCAAGCGGACCTCCGCGGCGACCAGCAGCGAAGCGCCGCGCAGGTCGTAGGCGTTGTTCGCGGCGTCGTAGAGACTGCCGCTGAGCGCGCCCAGAAGGCGCGATCGAGATCCCAGTTCGAAGCCGCCCCCCATGCCTCCGTCAGCCTCCAGACGGTTTCGCCCCATCTCGCGAAAATTCCGCTTCCCCACGCCGCCGAAAACCGTCAGCCCTGAGAAAACCTCAAGCTCCAACTCTCCGCGATGGGAATCGTAAAACCAAAGAGGGCCTCCCTGGTATTGATCACCACCTGCCAGCAACAGCGATTCGTAATGATACGCAAGCAGTGCCCTGCGGCTGCCCCTGCCCAGCAGCACGCCGGGCCGGACGCCCAGCATGAGGTAGCTGAAATCCCGTCCGGCAGCAGCCGAGTATCCGAGCGCGCGCGCCTCAGCCTCCAGCGACGGGCGCAACCAGGCTCGTCCCGGCATTAGCAAGCGCAGCCAGACAGCAGTCTGAGCAACCGGGCTGGATTCTCCCTTGCCCGCGTCTGTCGGTTCGGTCGGCGAGCCGGCCCGTGCATTCGCCGCCCAGCCCAGGCCCAGGTCCAGCCGGCCGGAGAATGGCGGCAGATAGCCCGACTCTAGCTTGTCTTGTAACTGGCTGATGGCCGCGCGATCTTCGGGATAGACCAGATCCGCCCCGCGCGCTTCATCCAGCCGTGTCTGTGCCTCGGCCTGCGAGCCCGCCTGCTGCTCCAGCATGGCCAGCAGCAACGCCCGGCGGGCCTTCTCGGGCTGCCAGTGGGAACAGGCGCCCTCGAGCAGGGTGCGTGCCTGATCGAGCGCGCCCTGCCGGATCTGAATCCAGGCCAACCAGAGCTGCAGGTTGCAGTCTTCGGGATGTAGCTCAGTGGCAGCGGCGACCGTGCGCAAGGCCCAGAAGTCGTTGCTGTCATCGAGGTAGGCGCGTGCCAGCAGGAGGCGCAGGCTCTTCGACGCGGGATCGCGCTCGATCTCCGCCTTGAGCAGGGGGATGGCCTGCGCTCCTTGGCCGTGGGCCAGCAGCGCCCGAGCCCGAGCTTCGGCCTGCTGGCGTGGCTCGCCTGCCTGCGCGGCCGCCTGCGAGCCCTGCAGCAGGACCCATGCCAAGGCCAGCGCGAAGCTCGTCGGCCTCATGGCGCGTTCCGATCCGCGCAGCCAGACGTTGCCGTTCATCGCGAAGGGCTCCCGGTTTCTTCGTCATCACCCGCGTCAGACAGCACCGGCTCGGTGTCCGCTTCGCCATCGGCCAAGACCCCGGTTTCTTCGCCATCGCCCGCATCGGGGATGGCCGGCGTGGCGGAGGCGTCTTGCAGGACGCACGCGCCGCTCGGGCCGCAGATCTGAGGCACTGGGCAGTCGCGCGGGTAATAGCACCGCCCCTTCACACACCCAATCGAGAAGCAGAGGGCAGCAGTGAGCACCAGTCGTGTCATGCGGGACCTATTGTGGCCCATGCTCGCCGTGAAGGTGAAACAGCTCCCATCGAAGCGCGGTTTCTTTCTCCCATGTGACGGCGCTAGCGTTGCTCGTCCAACGCCGCCTGATGGCGTTCGAGAAGCTCGGCGAGCGCGGCGCGATCCCCTTTGCGCGCGGCCAAGAGGAGCGCGTCTTCGGTGGGGGCGTCATCGCCTTCGTGAGCCATCGCACGAGTCTAGCTCAGCTACGGGCCAAGACCTTCTTGAGTTTCGTGTGCGCAATTGGAGGTTCAGGTTTCGGCGAGCGCTGGAGACCTCGGTCGGATAGAGTGACCCTTTGCATGTCCGCAGGCTATCCTCCAGGCCATGGACCATGTTGAGATGACCGATCCTTCGCAACCGGCGCCCAGGCGTACCGCGTCCCTCTGGTTTCTGCTGTCGTGCTCGTTAGTGGCGATAGTCATCGCCCTGGTACCCTGCGCCGGCCTGCTCGCTCAGCAAGGCCCAACCTGGCTGGTGGTCGGGGCCGGACTCGCCATCTTCCCGTTGCTTCCGCTTGTGTGGCACGGACTCGCCGAAGCCAAGCGCAGCGACCGTGGGGCGGCGCCTTCTGCGTCGCGGAGCCGTTTTGCCCTGCGCAGCCTGGCCGTCGCCTTGGTGGTGCTCGGTGTGTCTCTTGGTGAACTGGGGCCGCGACGGGTATTGCAGAATTTCACGGATCTGATGGGCCGCATATATGCGAAACCCGCGGCAACGCCCGCGCCAGGCCCGCATCCTTCGCGGGCGTCTTCCCAACCCGTCGCGCGTCACGGGCTGGAATCTTTCATCCCGGCCGATGCGACTTTGGTGGTGGGCCTGGCGGGCTCGGCGGTCATGGAGCAACTCCTGGCGGCTCATGGTGTCGATACCCGCGAAAAGCTCGCGGCGCTTGCCACCTGCAAGATCGACCTGGAGAGCGCACGCATCTTGATCGCGGCCCGTGGGAGCGAGACACATATGATCGTGGTGCGGGCCCCTGGGATTACCGACGAACGGAATCTCTACTGTCTGGTGGGTGTCATGGGGAGCGATCGTCTGCAGCTTCGCACCGAAGGGACCGGGGCCACTAGGACCATTTTCGTGAACGGTTTCCTCTCCCATCCTTTGACCTTTCGGCTGCTTGACCCGACGACCGTGATCGCAACCGACGAGGCCTGGCAGAACACCGCGGAAAAGAAGCTCTTCCCGGCTGGGGCGGCCACCGCACAGGGGCGCCTGGCGCCGCCACTCGATCGGATCGATCGCGCCGCGACCCTATGGGCCGCCAGCGTGGCTGACACCGCGCGGGGCACCTGGGATCTCGCACTCGACGCTCGGGTAGAGGGAAGCACGTTCAGACTGCAAGGTAGCTCGATTCCACCGTCGGGGGCAGGGGACCGGGCTGAGATCTCCGTGCGGGTTCCCCCGGCCTTCGCCTCGGCCTTGCCCGAGGGCGCCTTGGCGCTGGGGATTCGGGGCGTGGTGGCAGCGGTCGTCGCGACCGGCGCTTCGCTGTCCCCGTCCAAGGCCATGCCCGTCTTGCCGAGATCCGCGGGTTCCCCTAGTGGGGGCGGCGCCCCTATCCCGAGTGGTGCTGCCGTCCGATAGCCCGGAGTTACCCGCTAGACTTTTCGCGCCATCTCAACATCTGCCCGACCGTCGATTCCAGCCCGCCCTCGAAGAATAGGACCAGGACGCCGATCCGGGCCAACATGTCGATGGACGGATCGGTGCGTAGGTGATCTAGTTCCGAGAGCCGAGACTGCTAAGCAGCGCAGTTGGGAAAGACGCAGAGTGACATAGCCAACAGACTGGCCGTTATCAGACACTTTCGCGGCTGATGACGGATAGAGAAAGCGGGCTTGTCGAGACGAGGCTCGCAGAACTCGTTAGGGGCTGGCGAGCGTTGAGTAAACACCTGGATTCGCAAGACCCTTTTGCGCTCCCGTGACGAGTGCATTGACAATTGTCGGGTAGGTCTGAGCGCCAGTGGTTCTGTTGAATATTGCGTACGAGCCCCCGTTGTCCCACCACACAGGACACATGCCAGCAGCTGTTGTATCTCGAGAATAGGCATAGGCATGGACAACCCTATTTGCCAATGCTTGAGCACTCTCGGAGCCCCATTCGCCGATGACGATGCCCCAGTTGGGCAACCAGCCTAGGATCTGCGTGACGGAATTCGACATGCTGGTGTAGTCCGAAGCGCTTCCCCAGGCGTAAGGATTTGTGCTCAGGCCGAAATTGGTGGGCTGATAGGTGTGAACCGAGAAAACGAGATTGGGGTCGTTAATAACGGAAATCTTCAACATCGTGCTTATGCCAGTCGACGACGGGCTAGCGCCTTGACCTTGGATCATGACGACGCGCGTAGCGTTGGCTCCGCCGGTGCCTCGGACCGCATTGACACACGCCTCGACGTACGAATTGAGGGCAGTCCCGCCACCGCCAGGTTCGTTGAAACATTCGAACATCAGTTTGCTACTGAAACCCGCGAAGGCGGTGGCGATCTGTTTCCAGACCGCACCTGACTCGGCTGCCACCGCGGTGGGGTTGGAGAAAGTTACCCAACCATCGTGGTGCGTATTGACGAAGACGTACATGCCCGCGTCGATGGCCCACTGCGCTGTTTGCACCACTGAGGCCATCCACGCTGAATCGATGGTGTAGTTGGGCGCGGCGCCAAGGTGGGGGCCCCAGGTGACAGGGAGCCGCAGGAGATTGAAACCCGCTGCGTGCACGGCGTTAATCAGGGTTTGGTTGGGCGCCGGGTTTCCCCAGCTGGTCACGTTGGGAGAACCATCGAAGGAGTTTCCCAGATTCCAACCCGGGGCCATGGCCTTGACCAGCGCTTGCAGGCTGTTGCCTCCGCCGCCGGTGGTCCCGCCGGTAGCTGTGGTGGAGCCACCGGTGGCCGTGGTGGTCCCGCCAGCCCTCCCCCCGGTTCCCGTCGTTCCACCCGTTCTTCCCCCGCTGGCCGTGGTCCCGCCGGTAGCTGTGGTGGAGCCACCGGTGGCCGTGGTGGTCCCGCCAGCCCTCCCCCCGGTTCCCGTCGTTCCGCCGACTCTTCCCCCTGTGGCCGTGGTCCCGCCGGCAACCGTGGTGCCACCAGCCGCTCCCCCGGCAGAGGTCGTGCCGGCCGTGGTTGCTCCGGACGTACCGCCGGTCGCGATCGAGCCACCTCTGGCCGTGGAGCCACCGTTGGCTGTGGAGCCGCCGCTCGTCGGGGTGCCTCCTGCGCTGGTCGTGCCGCCCGCGCTGGTTGCGCCACCGGACGCTTGGATGCTTCCTCCGGTCGCGAGCGTCCCTCCTGTGGTTGGAGTCGTCGTGCTACCGCCCGTCGCGACCGTGCCCCCGGTGCTCGTGGTACGGCCACCTTCAACCACGGCGCCGCCTCCCGGGCTGCCGCCGTTCCCCGTTCCCGGACCACTGTCGCTAGAGCATGCGCCCAGGGCCACGGCCAGTGAAAAGCCTGCCAGTACCGTGAGGCGAATCGAATGCTGATGGAGAAAAGTCATCGCGAAACCTCCTGTCTTGAAGCGGTCCTTTCCCAGATGTGCTGATTACACCAGGACCTTATCTCGATTGATGGACGCAAGTGAACGCGGACGTTGTGAAAAACCTGCCGCCCCAGTCGCGTGGGGAAGCGAGCGGGGTGGGGGGGGGTGTGGGGCCGAAGGGCGGAGCGAATCCTTTCAGGGTTCCCATGTCAGGGCAGTAGCGCCACAACGCAGTTTCGGTCCAAGCGGCCTGTCCCTAGCCAAGAACCCAGAAGGCGTCCCCGCCCTGTCCGAAGGTGGCGAAGTCGGCCAGGCACCTATCGCACTGAACTGTCCACGGTGCCTTCTGACTTTGAGCATTATCGAGATTGTACGTCTCGTGCCCGGCCTTGCGCGGGTCGACATCGAGTGCCTCGGGTCGAGGCGTTGCCGAGTTGTTCGGTGCACTGCGCGCGAAACGCACGTGAACAGCTAAAAGTTTCTCATATAGCGTAAGCAACCATCCGTAATATACAATATAGAAAGGTTTCTAGCTTTGTGAGACGGCTACAGGCTGCCTTGACCACAAACACACAAGACCCGGTGACGGTATCCACAACATTTCCGGCGCAGGCTCCTCCGAAAGACGGAGCGCGATTGCCCGCCGCGCAGACTGGGTCGAAACGTCTGACCATCGCGGTTCTGATCGACAACGCCAATTTCTTCGAGGGCTGCTACGAGGCCAATCTCCGCGAGGCGCTCGATGCCAAGTGCCGCCAAGATGGGTACAACCTGCTGCTGCTCTATGGCGGCCCCCTCGATGCCCCAGGCCCGATGAGCGCTGCGGACAACACGGTATTCAGGGTGCTGCGGCCAGGTAGCTTCGACGGAATCATCGTCGTGTCGAGCATGCTCGCGGCCTTCTGTGGACCCGATCCGGTCACCCGCCTGCTCGATAGCTACCGGCCCGCCAGCTTGTGCAGCGTCGGCCTGGCGTTGCCGGGCGTTCCCAGTCTGGTGCTCGACAACCGAGGCGGCATGGAGGCCGCGGTCGAGCACCTGGTGCGCGAACACGGGGTCTGCAGGCCGGTGTTTCTCGCTGGAACGCCCCAGAACCCCGAGGCGCAAGTGCGATTCGAGGCCTACAAGGACGTTCTCGCCAGACACGGCATTCCCTTCGATCCAGCGCTCGTGGCTTGCGGCTATTTCATGCCCAAGCAGGGCCGCAGCGCGATGGACAATCTTCTTGCCACGGGCGTCGCCTTCGACGGCGTGGTGGCCGCGAACGACAACATGGCCATGGGAGCCATCGAGGCTTTGCGCAAGTGGGGCCGGCGCGTGCCGCGCGATATTCCCGTGACGGGTTTCGACGATCTGCCGCTGGCCGGATTGGGAAGCCCGCCGCTCACGACCGTGGCGCAGCCCTTGGATCGCATGGCGAACCTGGCCATTGAGACCGTGGTGGCCCAGCTCGCCGGACGGCAGGTTCCAGATTGTGTCGTGCTGCCATCCCGGTTCGTCTGCCGCCGCTCATGCGGATGCGAATTCGAACGATATCCTAGTCGCGTGGGGAGCCCGCCGGCTTCGCCGGCGGCGCACCATCGTGGGAGGGCATGGGAACCCTTTCAGGGTTCCCATATCAGAGCCGCCCCCAATGTCGCCAGGAGCGGGACGCCTTCCCTGCACCAGGATCGGATCGAGGCGCTGGGGCCGAAACTCGAGCGCGCCCTCTGCGCCTATCCTGAAGACGCGGCGCTGGTCAGCCATCGTCTGGTCGAATCCCTCCGCATCGGGAACGGGGGACCGTACCGAGCGTTCCCCAAGGCGGTGGGCGACTTGCTTGAGGACATCGGCGATGACAGCGAACATCACCGGCTGCTCCAGGACGCGATCGGATGGCTGCGTGACGAGCTCTCCGACCTCGCCGACATGGAGCTCGAGCGCGCCTTCTACGAAGCGATGAACCTGGTCGCGACCTCCAGCACGACCACGCAGACGCGGCAACGCCTGACTCTCGAGGACAGCTATGCGAACCTGCTGACACTGAGCGAGCAAGCCTCGGTCGCCTTCGATCTCTCGTCTCTTGCGGAAACCCTGGTGAAGGGCCTCCCCGCGGCAGGGATTCGCACCGCGTTTCTCTCTTGCGCACTCGACCCGAATGCCACCGATCTCGTCCCGGTGGTCTGTCTCGTCGACGGGCAAGCCGTCAAGATGCCCGAGCCCAGCTTCCCCGCAAGCCGATTGCTGCCTCCCGGCGCGCTGGTCCTCGAACGACGACGCACCCTCTTGGTATTCCCCATGGCGTTCGAATCCCAGCTGCTCGGGGTGGCCGCCTTCGACTACGCCGATGGGGGCAGGAGCTATGCGGTCTTTCGTAATGAGATCACGGCGGTCTTGAAGAGCATTCGCCTTCACCAGGAGCTGGTGCAGAAGACCATGCTGCATGAGCGCAGCGTTCACGAACGCTTGGCCGCCACGAAACGGATGGAGGCATTGAGCATTCTCGCCGGCGGCGTGGCGCACGATCTCAACAATGTCCTGGGCCCGCTCGTGGCGCTTCCCGATCTCATCCTCGACGATCTCGACAAGCTGAAAGCGGACGAGAACGCCGAGGGAAACCTGCGCGCCGACATCGAGCTCATCAAGACCGCGTCCCTGCGTGCCTCCCAGACTATCAAGGATCTCCTCACGCTCGGCCGCCAGGGCAGGACCGTGAAGGAGAACATCGATCTCAACCGTGTGGTCAGGTCCTGCTTGACGGAAAGCTCTCTGCGCTTTGCTAGCGACAAGAGTCGCCAGGTCAAGATGGTGGTTGACTGCTTCGCTGAGCCGCTTGCCGTGCGCGGCTCGGAGTCGCAGTTGGCACGCGCGGTTGGCAACCTGGTTCGCAACGCTATCGAAGCGATCGATAACCGTGGCGAGATTGTGGTCAAGACCTGGCGGGAGAACTTGGCCCGTCCCGGGGGCCACTACGAGACCATTCCCGCGGGTCACTACGCGGTCCTGACTGTTTCAGACGATGGTTGCGGCATCGAATCCCTGGAGCTCGCGCGTGTCTTCGAGCCGTTCTTCACCAAGAAACGCATGGGCGAAAGCTCTGGCTCAGGGCTTGGTCTCGCCATCGTGCATGGGGTGGTCAAGGAGCACGACGGCTTCATCGACGTCACCAGCTTCCCCGGGACAGGGACGACTTTCTCACTCTATTTTCCCCTGGCGCAGGTGGTCCCGGAACGACGCGAGCAGCTTGCGGTGGCGCCGCGCCGCCACGCGAGGATCCTCGTCGTCGATGATGAAACTATCCAACTGCAAACTTGCCGGAGGGTTCTCGTCCACCTCGGTTACGAAGTCGACATCATGCAAAGCGGCCTGCGTGCCTGCGAGGTGTTTAGCCAGGCAGCGCAGACGGGCAAGCGTCCCTACGACCTCGTCATCTTGGACATGGTGCTCAACGAAATGCTCGATGGTTTGCAGGTCTTCGAGCTGATCCAGCGGCTGTTCCCGGCCCAGAAGGCCATCGTGGCCAGCGGTCACGCTCCCAATGAGCGCGCCGAGCTCGCTGTCAACCAGGGCCTGATTTGGCTTGCCAAGCCCTACACCGTCGAAGCGCTCACACAAGCCGTTGAACGCGTCCTCGCAGGCAGCAGCGATCCGTAGCCGCCCTGACGCATGCGGCAGGGCGCCGATTGCGGCCTCACCGTTGAAGCAACTTCCGCAAATCCAAATTGCTCGGTCGCCGACTCCATCACCGCTTGGGCCTTTGCCGCCACCCCAGCCCCGCGATCGCCACGCCCGCCACGAACAAACGTGGCTGCATCGGGTCCGGACGATGTCCACTATGAAAGAAGGCCTTACCGCTGACCGGGGCCGGTTGCGCTTGAAATCTTCCACGGTGCCATCCGTCCCAGCCGCCCATCGATTTTCGGCAACGCAACCGGGATGTGAGAAGCTGACGATATGGAACAAGGCCACGGCGTTGGCAGCCCCGCGCAGAGCGGAGCCAAAGTACCGTCGCCTCTGACAAGGCGGGTCTTCACCGCGGCAGTCCCAGGTCACGCCGTGAATTGGTCTTGTGTTCGTGGCTGCGTCGTCCCGCTCGTGGCCCTCGGACATCTCGTCGTGGCTTGCGGCTCGTCGACCCAGACCAGACAGACCGTTCCGGACGCGCGCGGGTGCAGCGATTGGCCGAGCCGGCCCGGCGAGACGTTCGTCTCGCTCGATGGGGCCAGCCAGTTCGAGGTCGAGCCGTTCTTCATCACCGGGCCAAGCGATCTGGCCATCGCGTGGGAGGCCTACGGCTGCGACGACCTCACCCGCGTCGGATACACCCGACGGAGCGCATCAGGTGGGCTGGAGAAGCCACGGTATCTCGCCAGCCCGAACGGGCAGATGGCCAGCAACGTCACCCTGGCCCGCGACGGGGCGAGCGCGATCTTCGCAGCCTGGGCGTCGTGGACACCGGGGCCCGATCCCGCGCAACCCCAGCTGCAGGCCAGCGACCTCCACATTCAGTTTGCGCGCTGGCCGGTGGGCACTTCAGGCTTCGCAGCCCCGGTCGAAGTGAGCGAGCCCATCCCCACCTCGCTCTATGACAAGCCCTGGATGATCCTGACCGCCAGCAACGAGATCATCATTGGCTACAGCGATCTCAGCCGCGGCGGTATCTGGGTGGCCTCGTCGGCCGACGGTGGCGCGAGCTTCCAGCGGACGCTCGTCGATCCGGCGAGGGGCAACTTTGCGGGGCTTTGCCCCGACGGTCGGCCTGGGGGCGCATTTCTCACTTACTTCGCGAACCGCAGCATTCGTCTAGCCCATACCAGCGACGGCGGCGTCACCTGGTCGGCGCCGGTGGACGCGGCCGTGTCCGATTCATCGGGAGGCGTCGCCTGCCAGGGCCCGATGTGCGTCGCCGATGGCGACGAGGTGTGGATCTCGTACGGTCGCACGCAGGACGGTTACGACGTGCCGGTCCAGCGCCTGTCCGAGGTGCCTGTGGCACACATGACCCTGGGAGCGTCGGCGCTCGACAGCGACGTCACGGTGCTCGCGAGTACCGTGTCGGCGGTGGCCGACGCCGGCAGTCCGGCGGGCGATGGCGGGACCACGCAGGGATTCCTGCTCTTCCCCCAGCTCGCACGACGAGCGGACGGCGCGCTCGGGCTCGCAGCGTACCGAGCGGCGGGCGAAGGCACGGGCCTAGCCGATCTGGTCTACGTCGTCTCGGCCGACCGCGGCCGGTCGTTCGGAACCCCGATCCCGTTCGCGACCGGCCTCACCCCGAGCTTGCAACGCCACGTGCCCTACTGGCTGGGCGACTACTTCGGCTGGGGACCGACCGCCGCGGGGCTGGGCGCGGCCTTCGTCGACAACGCGAGCGGATTTTCGCACATCGTCTTCGATGAGACGGTGCCAGGCGTCACCCCTTAGCCCAGCTTGGCCAGGACCTGTTCGAGCCGGGCGCGTACCTTGGCGGTGAGGGTTGCGCGCAGGACGGATGCTTTTCATCCGCCCAAATCTGTGCGAGGGTCCCTGGCGTGTCAGTGTGGACGCGACGAGGCCGACTTGTGCGTGGCCGCAATCTCGTGCTGGTTGTCCTCTTGTTCACGGCGCTTCTGTTCGCGGCGTCCAGCGAGGGCTACCTGAAATGGTTCTCTCTTCCCTTTGAGCTCTTGCTGGGCAGCGGTCTGGCGCTTTCCCTGTGCATGGCCATGCGCGCTTCGACGCGGCGGTTCTTGGTCTTGCTCTTGTCGGTCTTCCTTGTCGAATACGCGAAGGAGACCATCGGCATTCGCTCCGGGCTTTGGACCTATGATGTCAACGGCCTGTACCTCTTCGGCGTCCTGGCTTGGGTGCTCGCCGGTACTTCGGCGTTTGTCTTCGCCTTCGGCGTGACCATCCCATTGCTGTGTCGGATTCGGCGGCGGCCACCGCGTTGGCTGAACCTGGCGTTCCCGCTGCTTCTCTTCGTCCTCATTCCCGTGACCGTCGATCCTTGTCCGTCCGGCACAGGGGATTCATACTGGTCCTTCTACGCGGCGATGCTCGTACTGGCCCTGGTGGCGGCGCAACGAATGCCTTGGCAGGTTCTCGCCGGTCTCGTGGTTTCAGCTTGGGTCGTGGGCAATCCCAGCGAATACCTCGGCTCCGCCGTCAGCGGCTTTTGGACGTTCACGGACCATCCGAGCTACCCACCGTTCTACCTGCTCGCCGGCTGCTGGCCCCTGGAAATTCTCGTCCAGTATTCCCTTTCCGCGATTTTCGCCGGCGAGCCGCTCAACGCGGGGCTGTCGGACAGGCCCGCGCGGCTGCCCCCCAGCCAAATGGCCGCTGCGCCCCGCCAGCTTCGCGTCTTCCTCATCGTGAGTGGCATCGTCTATCTCATCGTGGGCTTCGCCTTCGCGCTGATTCCGGAGCCGCTTCTCCGGGCGGTGAATGCCTTGTCGCGCGTGCTGACCCCGTGTTTGCCGCCGGCCGGGCTGCCGCGAGAGCGCTTCTGGGTTGCTCTCGCGTTTTCGATGATGATGACGATCTCCGCGCTGTGCTTCGCGGCGGCTCTCAACATCCAGCGCAACAAGGGCTACGTCTTGCCTCTTCTCGTCGCAAAGGCGGCCTCGACCCTGTCCTCCTTGGTTTACTTCGCCGTCTCCACCCACCAATTGGCCAATCTGGTCATCGTCCTGGTGGATGGCACGCTCTTTTGCCTTACCCTCTACTTCTTCGTGCGCGCCCAGCGGGCATTCTTCCTGGCTCAGACCGGCTATCTCTACGATGAGGCCCCACCGCCGCCGAACTCGGGGCCAGCCACGGTGGCGGCCTTCCGGGGCGGGGACAAGTACGCCTGTCTCGACCAGGTCTTGGCCGCGACGAATTTCTTCGAAGTTCTGGAGAACAAGCGCAGGCAGGTGCAGAAGTCCGTCGACACCTTCCATGTCGTCATCAAGCCGAACTTCATGTTCATGCATGCGCGGGAGGACAAGTCGACCTACACCGATCCCGAGCTCGTCGAGGCGCTGATTGACCGGATCGCGGCCAAGGGCTACCAACACATCGCCGTGGTCGAGGCGCAGAGCACCTACGGGAACTATTACCTCAATCGCGATGTACTCACCGTCGCCGAGCACGTCGGCTACCACCGCGATCGCAACTACCAAGTCGTCGATTTGACCCTAGAGATGGTGGCGCACAACTACGGCGGTCGACTCGGCAAGCATTTCGTCGGTCGAACCTGGCGTGACGCCGATTTCCGGATCTCCTTCGCCAAGAACAAGACCCACGTGTTTTGCTACTACACCCTCACCTTGAAGAACGTCTATGGCGCATTCCCCCTGCAAAACAAATTGAAGGAATATCATACCGAGCGAGAATACGATTGGCCCACTATCGAAGCGCTCAGGGAGTTCCCGGTTCACTTCGGCCTCATCGACGCCTTCACCAGTGCAGACGGCCAGTTCGGCGTGATCGCCGACCCCAGTCCGAACCCGACCGAGACCATTATCGGGGGAGAGAACCTCAGGGCCGTCGATTGGGTCGGGGCCAAGAAGATGGGCCTCGATCCCGACGATCCCCTGGTGGGACGCTTCCTGCCGCTGGCGATGCAGGCCTTTGGCAAGCCTGACGTTCACTGGATTGGCGATCAATCGATCTATCCGAACTGGGACAACGTGAGCCCCTTCTTCATCTACGCTCTCGATTTGATCGAGGAAGCCTACGACTTCAGCAACTGGTGGTTCTCAGTCCTCACCGCGATGGACGAGAAATTCCCCTTTGCCAAGCAGGACTGGCCGACCCTTGCAGTGCGGAAGCTCCTCGCTCCCGTCAAGCGGCTCCTCTTCCCCCATGACGTCCTCTAGGAGAGGCCGCCGGCCGGTCGCGAGGCGGCGCGCATGGCCTCGTCGAAGCCTGGAGTGGGGCGTCCGATCATAGCGGTCACGATTGGCATCCTCCGAGCATCGAAGCCAGGTAACAGGTTTCAGGTCGCTCGCTGAAAGGTAGGAATGCCCATGATTTGCGTCTTTGGGGCTTCGGGGAATACCGGCGGCGCCGCCGCGGTCTTTTTGCTCAAGAGGGGAAAGCAGATTCGCGTAGTCGGCCGGCAGCGAGAGAAACTGGCCCCCTTGGCCAAGGCTGGTGCACAGAGCTGCGTCGGCGATATCGAGAATGCGGGTTTCGTTCGCGAGGCCCTTTCGGGAGCCGAAGCCGCCTACCTCCTGGTTCCGCCAAACATGGCGACCAACGATTTCCGCGCTTATCAAACTCGCGTGATCGACGCCCTTGTGGGCGGCATCGAAGCGACTGGGATACGCCACGTCGTGCTCCTGAGCAGCCTAGGCGCGCACCACACCCAGGGCACCGGACCCATCGTCGCGCTCCACCACTTCGAGGAACGGCTGAAGAAGATAGCCGGGCTCAATGCGCTTTTTCTGCGTGCGGGTTTGTTCATGGAGAACGTGCTCATGGGCTTGGGCTCCGTCAAGGCGCAAGGGATCTACGGCGGCCCCATGCCGGCCGAGGCCGCGGTGCCGATGATCGCCCCCGCCGACATAGGTAGCTACGCCGGCGGTAGGCTCGAGCGCCTAGATTTTTCCGGCAAGAGCGTCGTCCACCTGATTGGCCCCAAGGCCATCACG
>PMBS01000283.1 GCA_003153015.1 Myxococcales bacterium | reverse complement strand
CCGCCAGCGCCGAGCGGCCGCTTTCTACAATGCCCCGTTCATACGCCCCGCCTATTAGGGACACCCCCTAGTCGGTAGAGCCAGCGTCGACGGTAGCACCGCCGACAGCGGCACCTGCCCCAGTGTTCTGGTACTCGTACAGGCGGTTTCCGCTGGCGCTGAAGACACGGCTGCTGGTTGCGGCAGCGGCCCATGGCGCGGCAACCTTGATGTGGCCGCCGATCTCCGTGTTGCGAATGACTGCTTGCCCGTTCGGCGCGGTGCCCGAGCTGTCGTCCCACGCCCGACCCAGATAGGCGGTGCCGGTCGGCATGCCGGAGTCTCCCACGATCTTGCTGTTGATGATGAGGAAGCCGAAGGGATTCGCCGTCTCGGTGCTGGGCGAGATATGCGTACTGTTGGTCTTGCGACTGCTCACGTAGGTGATGGTGCAGCCGTCGAAAACCGCCGTACCCCGACCAAAGACAAAGTCCGTGTCGCCCTCGATGGTGCTGTTCTTGAAGTACGAACGGGCCACCAGGGTGGTCGAGGAGGACTTGACCTGCAGGGTGTCCTGATTGCCAATGAAATGAACGTTCTGGAATACAGCTTGGTCACCTTGAACCGTCAACGCCACGGCCTGGATGTTCGAAGTCAAAGCGCCCTCGACGAAATCATTGGCGATGGTCAGGTTTTGGACTTGGAAGCCGGACGAGGAGACGAAGAACGTGCTGCTTCCGGTGGTCCCGTAGGTGGCCCCGCTGGGGGCGGCGCAGGCGTTGGTGTTGGCGCTGTCCACGGTCTTGCCGTTGTAGTTGTCGAACGCGATGGTGACCTTGGTCGCGTCCGTATCCGCACCGTAAAGGGTGATGGGCACCGAGCCCTTCACGCAGACAAGCTCGCGGTACGTGCCAGGCTGGACCAGAATGTAGACGCGCGAGCTGCCGCCCGAGCTGTTGGCTGCCGTGATCGCGGCCTGTACCGTGGTGTGGGTGCCGCTGCCATCCCCCGCGACGGTATAGGTGGGAGTGTAAGTGCTGGCCGCGGGCAATCCCGCCGAAGGGTCCCAGTTGTCACGCACCAGCGCCCCGGTAGGACCGGCCTGCGCCAGGTAGTTCTGGATGGTGAAGCAAGCGGCCGAGGCATCCGTAAGCAGAGGCCTGGTCTCCGACCCCGTGTACTGGGCTGTGCAGGTCACGGCAGGGGAAGTGCCGCCACCAGTGCCAGTTGCGCCGCCCGTTCCGGTTGCCCCGCCGGTTGCTGTCGTGCCCCCGGCCGCCGTGGTTCCGCCGGCGGCTGTCGTGCCCCCGCTAGTCGCGCCGCCAGTGCCAGTGGTTCCCCCGGTTGATGCCGTCCCGCCGCCGGTTCCAATTGTGCCACCGCCGGCAGCAATGGTTCCGCCAGTCGAACCTCCATCTGGTGTCGTGCCGCCCGCCGCCGTGATTCCGCCGGTCGTACCGCCGGTGGCTGTCGTGCCACCAGCGGCGCTGGTTCCGCCCGTGGCTGTCGTGCCTCCGCTCGCCTCTCTTCCCCCGGTTGTCGCGGCCCCTCCAGTCGCCGTGGTTCCGCTGGTCACCAGGCTGCCCCCGGTCGCAATGCTTCCCCCGGTCGCGACCGCGCCACCGGTGCTCGTCGCACCGCCGCTCCCGCCTTTCCCGTCGGTGGTGCTGGTGCAGGCGGAAATCCCCAATGCGACGACAGCGAGGACCGAGAGACGATTCACGGCAGGGTTCCCTTCTCCAGAGGTTAGAATTGGTAGACGGTCTGGGCCATGCCCCGGAGGTTGTGCGGCTTGGACCCGTCGAGGTATTCGACCTGGGTGTACTGGCCGGAAAGGCCAACCCGCACCGCGGGCGTAGCGTCCCAGAACAGGTTCACGTCAGCGTAGCGTGAGGTGTCCGCGACGTTGACCAACAGCTCGATCTCCGCGCCACCCTTGGGGAACAACTTGGCCAGATTTCCCGAGTGAGCCTGGGTGAAGTTCGCAGAAAGAAACAACCGCCCTCCCAATGGCGGCAAGTAGTACTGCAGGCCGACCCGGAATGCCTGCCAGTCAATCGTGTGCAGCACGCCATTCGCATCAAAGGATACCAGGCCATTGTCGATGTCCGCCTCATAGAGGGGAGGCGGATTGTCCTGCTGAGGATTGGGCAGGGTTGGGAACTTCGCCCCGCCGCCCGCGGTGATGAGATCAGCGATTCCAGTGCCCCAGACGAAAGAAGCGATGAGGGTAAGCCGGTTGCCACGGTTGTCCGCGCTGGCAGCGGGAATGAACGGGATGAGAGCGTCCAGAGACAATCCCCAGCCAGTTGCGCTGTTGGAGCGCTGCGCCGGGGGTGGGGCAAACGCATTCGCTTTGAACTGCCGCACGGTGCCTGACACCCCAAAGGAAAGAGGCAGTGCTACCGTCCCCACGTTGCCAGGCGTGCTGATGCCTTTCCAGCGGTTGAACCTGACACGCAAGCCGGCGTTGGCGTCGGGAACCTCTGCATCACGCTGGGCAGGACGCACTGCCGAGGCGGCGACATCGACGCTGACCGGGCCGTCCGCGTAGAAAGCGTGTGAGAGGCGCAACTGCATATTGCGCGAGAAGAGCTGATTGGGCAGCCCGAGAAACTCGACTGAACAGGGGGAGAAGAAGTTCTGCCAGCCGAACACGTCGTAGGTCTGACCCGCCAGAACATCCACGTACGGATTCTCCAGCCTGACGAATGCATGCCTGATCCGAAACATCGGACTGGTGAAGTACGTGTTTTCTGAGGTGCTTGGCGGGCTGTCCTGGTGGCCGAAGAAGTCGCTTTCGAACACTGCCGAAGGCTGCACACCTGCGATGGGCGGGGACTCGAACGCGAAACCCAACCGGGTGTTGCGCATGGAGAACTGCGTGCGACCAACCCGACCTTCGTAGGTATCACTGCGGGCCACCAGCGCGCTGCCAATCGAGTCACTGTAACTCCGCGTGGTGTCGAAGATGAAGTCAGCCTCGACGAAGCCGTAGAGAGTCACCGCCCACTTTCGGGCGCCCTCGCCCACCGCCAGGGTCAGTGCAGGTCGGGCGAACCAGGAAGCGGGAATCGCTTCGGCTGGTGACGATTCGACGGCAGGGCGCCCTGGGGCGGGCGGCGGGACCGCTGGGGCTGGCGAAGCGGCGGCCGGCAGCGATGCGCCGGCCACTTCCTGCGCAGGGGACGGCGTAGCTTCGACGGGGACCGACGACGGCGTATCAGCCTGCGCAGCGGCCGGCTCGCCCGCCGGACTGACGTCCAAAGGCTGGTCTGCACGTGCAAAACCGGCACTCGCTCCGAGAGTGAACACAACTGCGACGAGGGCTCGGACCTTGTTTGCGTCTGGCGTCGATCGATCCTTCATACCGATGCTTAGTGCCCGCCGCCCCAAACTCCTTCGGCCAAAAATGCGCGAAAGAACCCCTGGCAGCGGGCACCAATGAAACCGACAAGCAGCCCTGGTACCTGGATGTTTGACTCAGTGAGCCTCCAGGGCTGTCTGAACGTGCGAGCAAGGAATCTAAAGAAGAAAGCGAGGGCTTCGATGACCATACGGACCGCAACTTACATTGGAACTGTGGCGCTCTTGTCGCAGATGTTCCTTCTTCAGGGCTGCGGGAGCAACAATCCCAGCACGACCAGCTCCGGGGGAACAACCGGGACCACGCCCACGGGAGGTACGATCAGCACGGGTGGTGCGGCGCCTGCGACGGGCGGGGCCATCACCACGGGTGGTGCCGCGCCTGCGACCGGCGGGGCCATCAGCACGGGTGGTGCCGCGCCTACGACGGGCGGGGCCATCAGCACGGGTGGTGCCACGGTCGTGCCTGCGACGGGCGGGATCATCGCCACGGGTGGTGCCACGGTCGTGCCTGCGATGGGCGGGGCCGTCGACGCAGGTGAAAGCCCAGGCACCGACGACGGCGGGACCAGCGCCTTCCAGCCTCTGTGTTCAGCGCTTGCCACGGCCGCGGGTGTCTCCCCCACCAAGGGCGGCATCTGTGCCGCAGCGGACCCCCAGCTCTGCTACAAAACCTGCGGGCCCAAGAGCGTGGGCTTCAAGTCGGAGACCTGCACAGGCGGGAGCTACGTCGAGCAGTCGGGCTGCAGTTTTCCACCGGGGGACTATTCCTGCTACAAGGTTCCAACAGCCATCGACGCGACCTGCCCCACCACGGCCGCGCCCCAGGCGAACACAGCCTGCACGGTGCTCGACTGTGTGCCTTGCAACCTCAATGGCAACTACCTCGACTCGACCGGCGCCACCAAGCAGGGCTACTGTGTGTGCCCAGCCACAACGGCCGGAGCGCCGGGCAAGTGGACCTGCGCCAGCACCACGGCTTGGCCTTGCCCGCAGAGCCAGGGCTGCTGAGTGAGTACAAGATCGATTTCCGAGCGACTGCCCAGCTTGGTTGGGGCAGTCTCGCTGTTTGGCATCGCCGCTTGCGGAGCCAATGACGACATTCCCGCGATCGACTACGCCTGTGGCAGCGTGCCCTCGCCGGCCGATTCGAGCAACGGCGTGGCTTGCGGCGCTGACGATCCCAACCTACCTCCGGAGCCAAGCCTTCCCACGGACGTCTGTCAAACCTTGACCGCGACAAAGTCGGCGCCGATCGAGGACGACCCCGACAACCCGCTCGACACCGATCGGATTCAAGCCGCCCTCACCGCGTGCCAGGGCCGGGCGGTCAAGCTGGTGAGCGACGGCCCTAACCATGCTTTCGTCGCGGCCCACCTGCAGGTCACCAGCGTCACCCTGTGGATCGATGCTGGGACCACCCTGTACGCCTCGCGCAACCCCGACCTCTATCAGAAGACCGGGAATTGCGGCCTTCTGGGTATCAGCGATTCGGGTGCGTGCACCGACTTCATCACCATGGGTGGCACCAGTCCCGGCATTGTTGGTGACGGGGTCATTGATGGCCAAGGGGGCGAGCCGCTGATTGGAAAAGACTACTCCTGGTGGCAGTCCTCCTATGCCCTGCGCACAATCGACGGTAGCATCGGGAATCCCACCCTGATCAACACCGCCACGAAAACCACCGGCGTCCTGCTCTACCGAATTACCCTGCACAATTCGCCCAAGTTCCACGTCAAGTTGACCTCCTACCCGGCAGACGGAGACTGCTCGAGCCCGGGCAAGGGATTCATCGTCTGGGGCATAACCATTCTCACGCCGTCGCGCTGGACCAACAGCCGAGGAGACGTGCTGACGCCGAGTTTCGCCCGCAACACCGATGGGGTCGACCCGGGCGAGGGCAGTGTTGCCCAGTGTGGTGTTATTGCCTGCAACATCATCAGTACTGGGGACGATCAAATTGCGATCAAAGGTGGTCACTTGGTATCCGAGTTGATCATCGCGCACAACCACTTCGGAACCGGTCACGGGATGTCGATCGGCAGTGAAACCTACGGAACCGACGCCTCCCACGACGGCGTGCCACACCGCGGGGTCGAGAACGTGAACATCTACGACCTCACCATTGATGCTGATTCTCGGCCGGTGGGGTACGAGGCTACCGCCTCAGATTTCAACGGGATTCGGGTGAAGTCCGACGAGAGCCGGGGAGGTTTGGTCAATGGCATCTCGTACAGCAACATCTGCATGCGCGACATGACCAACGCAATCTTGGTAAGCACCGCATACAATCCCCAATTCGCGGGAACCTTGTATCCCGACTTTAGGACACTGACTTTCCGAAACATCCGCCACGTGACCTGCATGGGTGCGCAGCGGCCGGTGGTGACTATCGAGGGCTTCAACACGGCCCGACCCGTCGGTCCGGTCACTCTGGACAACGTGATTATCGACAACGTCGGCTCCTTGGACGTGGCGGCGGAGTTTGCCAACATCACACTCGGCCCGGGCAACGTCAACTTCGCACCCGCTGGTCAAGGGGTCACGGTGACCGACATCAGAAGCGATGGAAGTACGCCCCAGCCCTGCGTATTTCCCACCCTGCCCACGCCGGAAGTACCCCCGGGATGGCTTCGGTAAGTCAATGGCAACTGCGCACAATCACCTGCCGTACCTCGCGATGGTAGCGCTTCTGTGCGCACTTGGTACCGGCGCGTGTACGAACAATCAACCGCCTAGCAACGGCGACTGTGTCCCCGATCCGGCGGCCTCCAATTGCACCTCCGGCGACGCTTCGGCCCAGTCGTTCGGTCTGGTCGCCTATTCGTGCACAGGCACAGCCCGGCCGGATGAGAATCCCACCTATCTTGACGGGGTTCCGCAGGGCCTGGTGTGCGCGAGCCAGGGCGCGACGGGCAGCGACGGAACGCAGGGCTATTGCTGCTCGGCGCAGGTGACATCATGCGCCTACGATCCGGTCGCCATCTGCGACCCAGGCACCTACGGCTACCAATGCCGGGGTGCGGATCGACCTGAAGCTCTCAATGCCGCGATTTACTGCAATCAAGGCGTCAGGCACAGCGACTTGATCAAATACTGCTGCTCGGGCGCGAAGCCGACAGCGGACTGTATCCAGTCCGACAGTGTCGGGTGCTCGCCGCGCCTGATGGGATGGACCTGTCCAGCAGGAAACGTACCGACCTCGCAGGACCTTGGCGCCAACAAGAGCCGCGCCGACCTCTACTATCAGCTTTGCCCGGTTCCCACGCCAGCGGCTAACCCCAGCTACAACAACTTCTGCTGCTACACTCCGGGGCTGCCTCCCGTCGGTGGCTCCTGTGTCCAGGACATCGCGGTTCCTGGATGTCAGCCGGGCAGGTTCGGTTTTGCCTGCTATGGGCCCGACACGCCAGATGAGAACTACCCGCGCATGCACTGCCCGGATAGGGGGGTTGCGGGTGTCAGTGCCCAGGCCTACCCAGCAACTCTCTACTGCTGCGACTTCCAGTAGGTCTGCATCGGATGCCGGTAACGGCGGCAAGAGCTGCCCGAAGCGCGCTGCGCCAGCGCGCTCCAGGTCGCGCTGGTGCGGGCCGGGAGGACGATCAAAAACCCCATTCGAATTGACTATGCTCTTGGCCTCCTACAACGTGCGCGATGTCTGCATTTCCCCAAGGAGCACGTACATGATTCTTCGCGATAAGGTCGCCATCGTCACCGGTTCCAGTCGAGGGATCGGCGCAGCCACGGCCAAGCTCTTGGCCACCCAGGGGGCCAAGGTCACGGTCAACTACCTTCACAACTGCGAGAAGGGCGAGAAGTTGGCTGACGAGATCGCACGCGCTGGTGGCCAAGCCATCCTGGTGCGCGCCGATGTGACCGTGCGCGAAGAGGTGGAGGCGATGGTGCGGACGACTGAGTCCGCGCTCGGGCCGGTGGACATCCTGGTCAACAACGCCGGCATCCACTTCCCGATCGTGCCCTTCGTGCAATATAGGTGGGAGGACTTCGAGAAGAAGATCTTGGGTGAGATGAAGGCCCTCTACTATCCGTGCCAGGCGGTCGTGCCGGGCATGATCCAGCGCGGGAGGGGCTGCATCGTGAACATCAGCAGCGGCCTCTCACGCGTTCCCGGCGAGGGGTTTGTGGCCCATAGCACGGCCAAGTCCGCCCTGGACGGATTCTCCAAGTCACTGGCTCAGGAGTTGGGGCCACACGGTGTTCGCGTAAACGTCGTCGCGCCCGGCGCCACCGACACCGACGCCATCGCATTCATGCCCAAGGAGATGCGCGAAAAGGTCGCGGCTCGCACGCCCCTGCGGCGCTTCGGCCAACCGGAGGACGTTGCAGGCGCCGTCCTGTTCTATTGTGCCGACTGGTCGCGCTTCGTCACCGGCACGTATTTACCGGTGTGCGGCGGGATCCAGATGTCGTAGCGTGGTCATGAAGGGCGTTGTCCCGGCCTTGCCCGGACGACTCTGGCGTCAAGCCGTCTTGATGCTGGCCGCGGTTTGCAACTTGAGCTCTTCCACGGCCGTCTCGCGCATCTTGTACTTCTGGATCTTGCCAGTCACCGTCATGGGGAACGCGTCGACGAATTTCCAGTAGCGCGGGATCTTGTAAGTGGCAATCTTGCCTTTGCAGAAGGCACGCAGCTCGTCGCCGGTCACACTGGCGCCCGGTCGTAGCTTGATCCAGGCCATCAATTCTTCGCCGTACTTGGCGTCGGGCACGCCGATGACCTG
>PMBS01000352.1:2058-18819 GCA_003153015.1 Myxococcales bacterium | reverse complement strand
TGTTGCACGCATTGCTTGGAGTGCACACTACTGCCGTACCCCCACAGACGCCGCTCATGCACTTGTCACCCGTCGTGCACGCCTTCCCATCGTCGCAGGGCGAATTGTCGGAGCTTACGCATGCGGAGCCGCCAGCTACACACTGATAGTTGTTCCCGCACGTTGGAATGTTGTTGGGGCAGCTCGTCGCACAGCAAATGCTGGTGCTGGCGCTCGCACTCGGCACGCAGTGTCCGCTCCCGCAGGCGGTGTCAGCCGTGCAATTCGCGCCTAGCTCCAACAGGTTGCCACAGGTAGTGTTGTTGGAGTTGCAGAGCGTGTGGTTGAGGCAGGAGGCGGTGGTCGTATTGCAGTTTCCGGCGCCGTCACAGGTTTTGGTAGTCAAGCTCGAACCCGTACACGAGGGGGAGCCACAGGCGATCCCTCTGGCAGTCACGCGGCATTGGCCGACACCATCGCAGCTTCCGTCGAGACCACAGGGTGGGATCGCCGTGCAGGCGTTGTGCGTGTCCGTGCCAGCCGTAACAGGCTGACACTGCCCGGTAGTCTTGCCCGTCAGAGTGTTCGTGCACGCGAAGCAGCCCGTGCACGCGTTGTCACAGCAAACAACATCCGCGCAGTACCCGCTGCCGCAGTCAATGGGAAGTGAGCAGGTTTGGCCATTGATGCGCTTGCAGCTCCCCGCGAAACATGCCGAACCCGCAGCCGTACAGCTTCCGTCCGTCGTCCCATCTGCCACTGCGTGGCAGGTTCCCAGCGACCCGGTTAGGTTGCATGAACTACAGTCGGCACAAGTGCTCGAGCCGCAGCACCTCCCGTCCACGCAGGTCAATCCTGTGTCACAATCGGTCGTGACCGTACAAGAATCACCTTGGGCCGACTTGTCCCCGCACTTGTGGGTGATGGTATTACACGTGACAGTTCCCGAGCAATCGGTGTTGCTGTTGCATGTATTGAGGCAGACCGGGCTAGTGGAGCTGCAGACATACGATCCACAAGGGGATGTAGCGGCCGCCGGACACGCGCCCTTGCCATCACAGGTGGCTGCAGCAGTGAGGACACCCGCGGTGCAGCTCTGCTGGCGACAACCGGTGCTGCTGGACCACGGCTGGCAGGCGCCGTTTCCGTCGCAGCTTCCGGCGTTACTGCAGTCGCCCTTTGTGGGATCGCTCTTCGCATCCGCGCAACGGGACTTGGGATCCGAACCGGCGCTATCCACATTGGAGCAAGTGCCAGACGAAGCGGTCTTGGTGCCCTTGCAGGTCTTGCACAGACCACCGGAAGTGGCGTCGGCGCAAGCGGTGTTGCAGCACAGGCCTTCGGTGCAGAATCCGCTCTGGCACTGGTTGGCAGCAGTGCACGCAGCGCCGTCGGCTCTCAGACCACAGGTATCGTTCGCACAAATATTGACCCCGGAGCAGTCCTGTGCCTGAGTTGCCGGCGTACAACTGTTCTTGCAAGCCCCTGATCCGCAGGTGAAGGGATCGCAGGGCTTGTTGTTGGGAGTGGCACAATTTCCCACCCCGTCGCAGGTCGCGGCCGGCGTAAGCGTGGATGCGCTGGCGCAGACGGCGGCTTTGCAATTGGTCTGTTGCGGATAAAAGGCACAGGCCCCGTGCAGACAGGTTCCGTTGGTGCCGCAGGTGGCGGACTGAGTCACGGTGCAAAGGCCGTGTGGATCCGCGGCGTTGTCGGCGACGGCAGCACAGATCCCGGGGGTCGCGGGAAGATTGCAAACCATACACGCGCCCGAGCATGCGTTCTCGCAGCAGACGCCCTGGGCACAGAAACTCGACTGGCACTCCGTCCCCACACTGCAGTTCGCCCCATTGGGCTTGAGTCCGCAACTAGCATTCGCGCAGTAGTTTCCGGTCACGCATTGTGCGTCGCTGGCACAGACATCGTAGCAGGTACTTCCGTTGCACAGGAATGGGCTACAGGGACGCGAACGTGAGGCCACACACTGGCTCGATGCGTTGCACATGGATGGCGGCGTGTAGACCCCGGACACGCAGCTTTCTATGCCGCATGAGGTTCCCGCCGCATAGGTCTGGCAGCCGCCGTTTCCGTCGCAGAAACCGTTGGTCGAGCAGGAGGCCACGCCCAGGTCCTTGCAAGTGCTGCGCGGGTCAGGACCGTCGACGGGCGCGTTCAAGCATCGTCCGGGCGAGCCGGCCGTGTTGCAGCTCCGGCACGCTCCGGTGCAGCTACTCTCGCAACACACGCCGTCCACGCACTGGCCCGACACGCATTGGCTGGCGGCCGCACAAACATGCCCGTTCTGCCCTTGGCCGCAGGTACCCGTGGTCACCCCGTTGATGGTTTGCGACGAGCACTGGTATCCGTCCTCGCAGTCCTGGTCGGTCGTGCAAGTGTTGGTGCACGCGTTGTTGGCGCAAAGGAATGGCCTGCAGTCCAGAAGTCCGGATTCCCGGCAAGTGCCCTTGCCGTCGCAGGTCCGGGGCGTGATCTCTGACAGGCCCGCGCAAGAGGAAGGGCCGCACGGCGCGTTTTCTGGATATTTCGCGCACGAACCAAAGCCATCGCAAACGCCGCTCCTGCCGCAAGCGCTGGGGAGGCTGGCGATGCACGCCGCGTCCTTCACGCGCGCAGGAACGGGTTCGCAGCGGCCCACCGATCCGGTCTGGTTGCACGAAACACACTCGCCAGCGCACGCGGAGTTGCAGCACACTCCGTCCACACAGAAGCCCGAAGCACAATTATCCCCCGTCTTGCAGTCCGCGCCGTTGGCACTCTTGCCGCAACTCCCGGCCACGCATTGGTGTCCCGCCGAGCACTGGGCGTCGCTCGTGCATGGGAAAGAGTCGCAGACGTGGGTGGTCGCATCGCAGGTGTAGGGTGGACAAGGCTGGGAAATCGGCTGAGCGTCAGAGCAGATGCCCTTGCCATCGCAGGTGAGGATGCCGGTTGCGCTGTCCCCGTCACAGGTACCGGACTTGCAACGGGTGCCCTGCGCCCAAAGGCGACAGGCGCCCTTGCCGTCGCAGGTTCCGTCCTTCCCACAAGTCGCGGGCGTGCTGGCGGCGCACACCGAAGGATCGTCGGGTGTAGCCCCCCACGGAACCGCGGCACAGAGACCCAGGGAGTTTGGCAGGTTGCAAGCCATACAGGTCTGCCCACAGGCCGTGTTGCAACAGACCCCGTCCACGCAGAATCCGATCCGGCATTCCCGATCGCAACTGCAGGATTCAGCCGTTCCCTTCGACTGGCTGGGAGTTTCCGCTGGGCAGGTGTGGGGCGGGGCAACGTCGGCGGACTTGCCATCGTGTCCCCCGCCATCGCCCGACTTGGAGTATTGGGCCGGCGTGCAACCAACCGCCGCCAGGGCAACGTACACAAAAACGAAAACTGGCTTCCTCATGGATCGTCCCCCGCGTTTTGTCGATCGTCAGCTCGAGCAGTAGCCATACTCTTTGCCCCACTTCGTGCAGGCCACGCCGCTTGCACAGGAAGTGGTAAGGCTGCAGACCTGCCTGCAGGCGCCCTGCACACAGGTGAACCTCGGCAGGCAGTCGCGTGCGGTGGTGCAAGATGTTCGGCTGCCCCCGGACGAGAATTCACATACGGTCTGGCTCTCCGCCGGTGCAGGTTGGGTCAGGTCAGGGGAAACCATATAGCAGTATTGGGCCCCGGGATGATCCCCTGCCAATGGGCAACCGACACCGCCGCTGTCCACAGGGTTGCAGCAGGTTGTCGCGCACGACTGGCCGCGCGGGTCACAGACGCTGACGCTAAGGCTGCCGCCCGAGAAGAGTGGACGCAGGCCACAAGGCGTACCACCGTCGCAATCCGCCGAGCTGGCACAAAGCTGGAAGCAAAAGTGGGACGGGGCCCCGAGGCCGGGCGGCAGGCAGATGTACCCAGGGACGCAATCATCGGTTTGATCTGGATTGCCAGGAGAATATGTCGTGCACCGTTCAAGAGGATTCGTTTGCGTCGCGCTGGGCATGGCGACGCAGGCGGCCGCGGGGTTGATACCGGCAGCGACCCAGGTGCACTTCTTGCCGCACCAGTCGCAGTCGCCGCTTTGGCAGACCGGATCGCAGCCTGTGGTAGGCACAGTGTTTGAAGAGCACGAGATGACGGGCGGGGGACAGGGCTCGCTCGCATCCAGCATAGTGCCGGAGTCCCCGGTGTCCGTGGTCCCGCCGGTTGCCCCGGCACCCCCGGCGCCGCCCGCGGTGGGCTCAAATTTCGCCTTCGTACAGGCAGCCGTCCACACCAACAGGGCGGCTAAGCAGCTCGACCATAGGAGGGGGTATCTCATGAGTCAGTCGTCCGGTGCTACAGCACCCTGGCGGGCAGCATTCTGCCACAGGATTCTTCGCAAAGCGACGAGGGTATTGTGCGGGACGCCTACGTGCTTGCCTCCGCGCCAAACTCAACCAAGATATCGCGGATGAAGCATCCCATCATCGCCTCAGTTTTCGGGCCGGTTGTCGTTTCAATCGTCGCCCTCATGGTCGGCCAGTGCTCCAAAACGAGGGGATCCGCCACCGCCCGGCCTTCCGCGTCCGCTCCCGGCGTCGCCGTCCAACTCCCGATTGGCATGAACCTCGCCCCCGTCAACGACTACACTCCTGGCTTTCCCTTCAAGAACCTCATGTGGGGGGCGCGTCCGTGGGAGACCCACAACCTCGACGGCAGCGGCCCCTACAACACCGGGGTGGCCGACCAGTTTCCACTCGACGCCAATGGGTACCCGCTGGAGGTGCCCTATCAACCTGCCGGCGTGGCGCAGCCCCAGACGGTGTTCACGATCATTCCGAACGTCACCGAAGCCGGCCGCTACGTCGTGCTCTACGACGGTGAAGGCGAGATTACCGCAGCGCTGAGCAGCAAGGTGGTTTCTTCCACCCCCGGCCGCGTGGTGCTGCAACTGGCTTGCCGTGGGAACGACAGCTATGAAGCCATCGCCATCAAGCGCTCCAAGAAGGGCAATCATGTGCGCAACATTCGCATCCTTGCCGAGGCCGACGAGAAGGCCGATCTGCAAGCCAATCCCTTTCGCGAGGACTTTCTCACCTACTGCAAACAGTGGCACGTTCTGCGGTTCATGGACTGGATGGCCACCAACGATTCGCTGGAAAAGGAATGGCAAAATCGCAAGCTGCCCAGTTTCTACACCATGGTTGGCACGTCAGGCGACGCCATCGGCCGCTCGGGCAAGCTACCCTCGAGATTCATGCAGCGGTTTTCGGGCGGCGTGGCTGTGGAGATCTTGATCCAACTGGCCAATATGACGAAGACAGACCCATGGTTCTGTATGCCGCATCGCGCGACCCCGGAATACATGACCAACTTCGCCCAACTGGTGAAGGCCAAGCTCGATCCCAACCTCAAGGTGTGCCTCGAATACTCCAACGAGGTTTGGAACGGTGGGTTCGCGCAGGCGAGCTGGATGTTGCAAAGCAAGGTCGCGGGCGACGCGGTCATCGCCTCGGGCAAGCGCGCTTGGAAGAACGACCTCGTGCCAGAGCTGCCCTATGAGGATGGCACGGTGGCTCGGGACGGCGGCGATGGTCATCCCGAGCGCATGGCCGCGCTCGACCGCCGTTGCTTCGCCGCCTGGGAGTCGGTCTTCACCGGCAATGACCGCGCCCGCCTGGTCCGCGTGGTCGGCGTCCAGCACGCTTGGGCTGACGCTGCCCGCCGGACGGCCAAGTGGGTTGTGGAACACGGCGGTGCGGATGCCCTTTCTCCCGGCGGCTACGTCGGTCCCAACGAGAGGATCTACGCGCGTTGGGAGACCGCGGGTGCATCCGTCACGCCCGAACAAGTCATCGCCGACCTGAACGAGGCCTTTGAACAGGACTCCGCCAAGTGGACGCGTTCGATCGCTGCGATCGCCAAACAATACAAACTGCGTTTCGTGGTTTATGAGGGCGGCCAACACCTCCAACCCTTGAACCAGAGGGAGACGCCCTATATGCCCGCCCTCAAGGCCGCGCAACACCATCCTGAAATGTACAAGATCTACATGAAGAACTTCGCCCTTCACCAGCAACTTGGCTGTGAACTCTTCTGCGCATTCGACAGTATCTCCCGCCAAGGCCTTCGCTGGGGCTCGTGGGGGCACCAGGAATACTACGGCCAGCCGCGCAGCGAGATCCCGAAGTACGGTGCATTGCTCGACGCCAACACCCCCAAGAAGTAGCTCGGTTTGTCGGCGCTATTCTCAGCGGACTGGCGCCGCGCCCAGTGGGATCTCGGCCGGCGGCTTCCGGCGCCACGCTGACCTGTGCGCCCACTCCGAGCGCAAGAGGAACGACAGGTTGCTGCCGGCCTCTCCCTGGGCCGGTGGCGGATCGGCCCACACGCGGTTGATGATGAATGGTTCGTCACAACGCAGGCCAGCGGTGTCGAAGACGAGGTCGATGAACTCGTGGCGCCGGAGAATCTCGGCGATCACGCTGCGCTTGATCTCCGAGCCCCCGTAGGGAAAGGCGAAGGGAACCCGTTTCTGGCCGCTGAGATCGCGGACCAGACTGCAGGAGGCGACGATTTCCTGCTCCATCCTCTCCCGGCCCATCCGATGGACCGGAAGGTGGGTCAGACCGTGGCTTCCGATGGTGAATCCTTCGGCCACGAGCTGCCTAACCTGGGCGGACGACATGAACAGGGGTCGCGTCCGAGCGTAGGCGGCCAGATCCACCCCAAAGAGGGCACAGGCTCGCTCGATCTCCTCGGTCCCGTCCTCGTCGAATCCCAGGAGCCACAGTGCCAGCTCGAGCTGGGCGGGGGTTGCCAGCGGCGGGAGGCGCACCGTCCGCAGTCTCCGCAGCGCCAGGGTTCGGTTGCTGGCCAGCCTCCCCGCTTGCAGCGGACGATCGAGCGACAGGGCCGCGACCAGGTGCGCGGCTCGCTCGGGGTCCAGGCGTGCGACCTCTCTCAGGCAGAGTGAGGCGCTGGTCTCGAAGAGACGCCGTCGGTCGTCGAGAAAATCGGTGGTGACGAAGAACACGCCCGGCACCGAGTGCTTGCGCAGGATGGGGCGGATGACGTGGAAGCACTCGGCGAAGCCGTCATCGAAGGTGAAAAGGATCCGGCTGCGCGGGAGCGGCTGCGACCCGAGGCGATGCCGGGCGACCTCGTCGTAGCCGACGGCTCGGCGCTTGGCATAGACCACGTCGTTCTCGAACTGCCGCGCGTTCTTGTAGGAGTAGTAAACTTGATGCGGCAGGTCTTCGTCGCTGACGATGTGATAGCCAAGGCCGATGACGTCCTTCGGGACGACACGCTCCCAGAACCACAAGGGCATCGATCGGAGAGCCTTGCTAGCAGCGCGTTTGAGGGGGGGAAACATTTCCATCCGTCCGATATTCGCGTTATGTCAACTCTGGCCCCGGTAGAATCCAAAACCCTCGCATGAATTCAGGAAGATGAGAAGCCACCCTAGCCTAATCAGCTGCCACCTGCAGAGCGGGTGGTTTGATGAAGGCCCCCCGAGGGGGCCTTTGGGCTTGATCCGCTTTCGTGGACAGGTTGGTTACGTCGTTCCGTCGTTGGTTAGCATGTTGTCACGGGCGTGAGCGGATGTCACCGCTGGCGCCCCTTGAGCCGCCTGGCCGTGAGCCCGATTGCCGCGAACACTTGGTCGAAGGTCTTGCGCTGGTCCGGCGTGGGCGGCCGTGTCCGGGGTGCGGATGGCGACGAAGGGCGGGATGTGGGCGCCGAGGCCCAGTCGTCCACGACCCTTCGAATGCCTTCGCGCCGGGCTCGCGCCTCGAGCACGTGCAACTGGCGGCTGGCCAGGCGCACGGCCACGAGCTTTCCCTTCGGATCTTGGGTCGGTCGGCCGCCGGCATTGGTTTTGTTATACATAACTCGTGCCAGCCTGGCGAGCCCGGTCACGCAGCCTCCGGCAGGGCCAGCCGCTCACGGTATCTGCGCTCGGCCTCGGCAGGCGACACGTAGCCGATGGACGAGTGCGCGAGCGGTAGCGTGTTCGTGGGCGGCACGCGGAAAAAGGAACCCATGCCGCGCACGCCCTCAGCTTGTGTGCAACCGGGAAGATGGGTGACGTCTTGGACCGGGCACATAGGCAACACTTTTTCTGGATATTGAGCTTCGATCGCCGAGTAAGGTGTCGTTGTGCAGCGTGTCGTTTTGCAGGCTCAAGGGACCACTTGGGGACAGCTTTTTGCAGAGAAAAGGGACCACCCCGCAGCAGCAGCTTCACCTGCGTCTTCCGTCGGTTCAGGAACACAAACACGGGCGCCGGACGTTCACTCCTTGTTTGTCAGCAAATTCCAAGAGCGACAAAGCGCTCTCCTCCCACGCCGCCAGCACCGTCTCCGCATCTTCCTGTCGCCACCTTCGGTCAGCCAGGCTCGTCGACTCGTTGGCACCATCCTCGGTTCCTTGCTTGCCCATCCGGCGGAGTCTGCCCCGCCTGCCTGCCAGTGTGGGCGTTCACCCGGGAGGGGCGAACTGGCGGATGCACACCTGCGCTCGGCCTCGCCAAACCCTCCCTCAACGCTAGCGCCCATCGACCCTTGCCGGCACGGTCGCGTCCGCACTCTCAAACTCAAGTAGCTTGATGAGGCGACGTGCGATGAAACTTACGTTGGGCTCTTGGAGCATGCTCGAGTGCCCGCCTGGCGCATCGATGACCTGCAAAGGACGTGCGGTTCGCTCGCCCCAGCCGAGGAGGGGATCAAGCACCGTTTCGATCGCCGGCTCGTCCGAATCCTTGCCTTCCCCAGCCCTCACCAACACGACCGGTGCGTTCACGCGCCCTGGAGTGTACCCATTGCGAGCGTACCCATAGATATCAAAGACACTCAGCGATGGGATCCATTGCGGCCATTCTCGTTGTCTTTCCAGCACATACTTCAGCAGGCTGAAACGAACAGCGACAGATGCCGATTTGATGATCCGCCCTGTTTCGAACTCGACGACGTTCCTCATTCTGCGCATTATCTCTGCCGCTGCTGCGCCGGATGCGCCCACCGGATCAACCCCGCGTGGGTTCTCATCATGGCGCGGTTGCCGTGTCTGACGAAGCACGCCGGAAAAGCGTTCCCACCGCTGGGCGGCCACTCGCCATCGTCGCAGGGGCGTGTTGGGTGCGACGGCATCGAGGAGAATGACGTAGTCCACCTTTTCTTTGTGCTGCTCGAGCTGCTCCGCCGCGGCAAAGGCAATCGTGCCTCCCGAGCACAATCCGCCGACAATATAGGGACCAGCCGGTTGCCGCTGCCGCATCTGCTCCACACAATACTGAGCCATATCGGGAACGGACGTGTGAGCAACCGGAATCCCCGGCAGGCGGCGTGGCAGAATTCCATAGACTGCGTAGCGCGGCGGCATTCGCCGGGCAAGATTGAGGTAGGGAAGGACTTCTCCGAAACCATCGAAGATGAAAAACAGGCACTTGGGTCCGCCGGACCTGATCTCGACCAGCGCCGCCGAGTCGCCTAGCACGATCTTCTGCTGGCGTACCGCCTCTGGTTGGCGTACCATCTCTGGTTGGCGTACCGTCCCGGGTTGGCGTTTCGCCTCAGGTTGGCGTCCCGCTTCGGGTTGGCGTCCCGTCTCCAGTTGGCGTCCCGAGATGACGTCGATCGCTTCGGCCAGTCCTGCAATCGTTGGAGATTGCAGGATCTGTGACAAGGGAAGTTGCACGCCCATCAGCGTCTTGATCTGCGACATCGCCTTGATCGCCAGAAGCGAATGCCCGCCCAGCTCGAAGAAGTCGTCGTGGATATCGATGGTTGCCACGTTCAGCAGCTTGGTCCAGATGGCCGCGAGTGACTCCTCGGTCTGGTTGCGGGGACCGACGGTTACCCGGATGGCGGCGCCGTCTGCCTGAGAGGGAGCAGGCAGCGCCTTGCGGTCAACCTTGCCGTTCTCGGTCAGTGGAAGGGACTCCAGCAGTACGAGCTGCGCCGGCACCATGTACTCGGGCAGCCGCTGCCTGAGGAAGTCGAGCATTTCAGAGACTGCCTGCGACGCCCCCTGCCGCGGCACTAGGTACCCCACCAGCTGCCGGTTTCCCGGGGAATCTTCGCGTGCCAGAACCGCACACGATTGCACGGCCGGATGCGCGGCCAGGGTCGCTTCGATCTCTCCCAACTCGATCCGGTACCCGCGGATCTTCACCTGATTGTCGACCCGCCCCAGGTATTCCAGGATTCCGTCGGCGCGGTAGCGGGCCAGGTCTCCCGTCTTGTACAGGCGTGCGCCCTCCCGCCCCGAGAATGGATCAACCAGGAACCGCTCTTGGGTCAGCTCCGGCCGGTTCAGGTATCCGCGCGCCACGCCGGCGCCACCGATGTACAGCTCACCCATCGCGCCAGGCAGCACCGGCTGCATGTCCGGGTCCAGGATATAGAGCTGCGTATTGGCGATGGGTCGCCCGATGGGGATCGAGCCGCTCCGTGGGTCGCCCGGCTGCACCTCGTATACACAGCAGCCCACCACGGTCTCGGTCGGACCGTACTCATTGACCAGGCGTGTGCCTGGAGCAAAGTCGCGCCACAGCTGCACGCTCTCGGCGAGCAGGTTCTCGCCGCCGATCACGAAAGTCTTGGTCAACCCGGCCACTTCCTCCGGGCTGAGCTGCTGGCCCAGCAGATCCAGGTGCGCCGGGGTGATCTTGACCAGGCTGCGATTTCCGTTCCGTCGCAGCGTCGTCAGGAGGTTCTGCGCTCCGACGTCTTCCGGCAGGAGCTCGGCGTGCCCCCCGGCCAGCAACGCCGGGTACAGGCTCGTCACCGTCAGGTCGAAGGAGATCGAGGTGTGGACAGGGACCGATCCCCCGGCCTCGACCGCGTACGCCTTCACCGCCCAGCAGAGGTAGTTGACCAGACCGCCATGCAGGATCATCGCTCCCTTGGGCTGGCCGGTCGAGCCCGACGTGTACATTACGTAGGCCAGGTTCGAGGGAACCGCGCCCGCCTTTGGGTTGCTGGTGGGTTCCTCCGCGATGATCGACCAGTCGGAATCGAGACAAACGGTCTTGTCGCTGGCCGAGGGGTACAGGCCCTTGCACGCTGCATCCGTCAGTAGCATCCGGATTCCTGCATCGCTGACCATGAACGACAGCCGGTCCGGCGGATAGGCGGGATCGAGCGGCACGTAGGCTCCCCCGGCCTTCCAGACTCCCAGCAGGCCTACCACCAGTTCCGGGCAACGCTTCAGGGAGACGCCTACCAGCGACTCCGGTCCGACCCCGTGCTTGCGCAGGAAGTGCGCGACCTGATTCGCGCGCTGGTTGAGTTCCCGGTAGGTGAGTCGCCGCTCCTCGAAGACGACGGCGACGGCGTCGGGATCGCGCTCCACTTGCTGCTCGAAAAGCTCGTGCACGCACACATTCGGGAACTCCACGCACGTGTCGTTCCAGGCGTAGAGAATCTCGTTGCGCTGAAGCTCGGACAGGGCCGACGGGGGCGCGGCCCGCGTCGCGGCCTCGTCGCCGCGATCGCTCAGAGTGACCACGCAATCATCTCCTTCATGACCTCGTTGGCACCGGCGTAGATACGCTGGACTCGGCAGTCCGCCCACATACGGGCGATGGGATACTCGATCATGTAGCCGTAGCCGCCGTGCAGTTGGACGCACTCGTCGACGATGCGGAATTCCCGCTCGGTAAGCCAGTACTTTGCCATGGCGGCGGTGACGGGATCGAGCCGGCCCGCGATGAAACGATCGATGCAACTGTCGAGGAAGACACGGCCCACCTGCGCTTCGGTCTTGCACTCGGCCAGCTTCATGCGCGTATTCTGATATTCGATCAGCGGCTTGCCAGATACCGTGCGGTCCTTCACGTACTGGGTCGTCAATTCCACCGCCCGCTCTGCGGTGGCGACCGCAGCCACGGAAACCGCCAGGCGCTCGTAGGGAAGCTGATCGATCATCTGGAAGTAGCCTTTGCCTTCGGCGGGCCCTAGGAGACTTGCGGCCGGGACGCGCACGTCGTCGAAGAACAGCTCACAAACGTCCTGGCCGTGTCGGCCCACCTTCTCGATCGGGCGTCCGGCACGGTACCCGGGCAGACCGTTCGTCTCGACCAGGATGAGCGAGATCCCCTTCGGGCCGGCCGCCTTCGGGTCGGTCTTCACCGCGAGGCAAATGAGGCCGGCTCGCGAGCCGTTGCTGATGAAGGTCTTCGAACCATTGATGACATAATGGTCGCCCTCTCGGCGCGCGACGGTCTGGATGCCCAAGAGATCCGAGCCCGCCGCGGGTTCGGTCATGGCAATGGCGCCCACCACCTGGCCGCGCGCCATGCGCGGGAGCCAGTTGTGCTTCTGTTCCGCGCTGCCATAGATGAGGATGTACCGCGCGACGATGCTTTGAATGCTGGAGCCGAAGTGGACGCCGGCTCGGGCGAGCTCCTCCAGCACCACGGCCTCGTGCGCGAAGCTTCCCCCGCCGCCACCGTACTCCTGCGGCACATCGGAGAGCAGCATCCCTATCCCGCCCGCCTTGGTCCAGGCTTCGGCGTCGGCGTGGTGCTGCTCGCGCCAGCGCGCTTGGTATGGCGCGAATTCATCCTGAACGAATTGGCGAACAGTCTTGCGAAACATCCGCACGTCGTCGCCCATCCAAGGAGAGTCGTAGGTCATGTCCATGAATAATGCCATACGACCTCAACCCACCGGAGTCAACCCCGGCCCCCGACGGCGCCGCGCCGCATGCTGCTTGAAGTCGAGATCCGGCGGCTTCGTGAACGCCCAGTCGCCCGGCGGCAGGCGAGGCCGCGCCCTTGCGCCCGCGGTTGAATACCCGTAGAAAGTGTGCCTGTGCGTTTGACAAGAAGGCACCTTGAGTATGAACGAGGAGTTTCCTGATGTGTGGCATCGCTTGCGTTCTGGATATTCACAGTGATCCGATAGCGCTTCGCGAACGGGCGGTGGCGATGGCGCGCCTTCTGCGCCACAGAGGGCCTGACTGGAGCGGCGTTTTTGCCGACGAAAACGCAATCCTCGCCCACGAGAGGCTTTCTATTGTTGATGTTGAGCATGGCGCTCAACCCCTGACAAATGCCGCTGGCGACTTGGTCCTGGCGGTCAACGGGGAGATCTACAATCACAAATCCCTCCGGAGCGAGTTGGCGGACTACCCTTTCAAGACCGCATCCGATTGCGAGCCCATCATTCCCCTTTATGAACGCCAGGGAGCCAACTTCCTCGATGCCCTGAGTGGCATCTTCGCCTTTGTACTGTACGACAAGCGCAACAATGAATTCCTGATTGCCAGAGATCCGATAGGGGTCATTCCCCTTTACACTGGTCGCGACGAACACGGCAATCTATACGTGGCTTCAGAGATGAAAGCCCTTGTCAGATTTTGCCGTCACATAGAGGACTTCCCACCGGGTCACTACCTGACCCGGCAAACACCCCAACCGGTGCGTTACTACAAACCCGCATGGCGGGATTTCGAGGTCGCGGCGCACAAAGCCCTCGACCTCACGGAATTGCGAAGCAGCCTGGAATCTGCCGTCCACCAACAACTGATGTCCGATGTTCCTTATGGTGTGCTCATCTCCGGCGGCCTCGACTCTTCAGTCGTTGCAGCAGTGACCCAGCGTTTTGCACCTAACCGGGTGGAAGAGGGAGACAAAGTGCCGGCATGGTGGCCGCGCCTGCATTCCTTCTGCATAGGGCTTGAGGGCTCACCGGATGTGGCCAAGGCTCGAAAGGTGGCGTCGGCCATAGGCACGGTCCATCACGAATTCCTGTTCACCATACAGGAAGGTCTCGATGCCCTTCGCGATGTCATCTACCACATCGAAACCTATGATGTGACAAGCATCCGGGCGTCCACTCCCATGTTTCTGATGATGCGCCGGATCAAGGCAATGGGAATAAAGATGGTTCTTTCCGGAGAAGGGGCCGACGAGGTCTTCGGAGGATATCTCTATTTCCACAAAGCCCCCAATGCCCGTGAGTTCCACGAAGAAACCGTGCGAAAGTTGGACCTACTGTACAAGTATGATTGTTTGCGGGCCAATAAGTCCTCGGCAGCATGGGGCGTCGAAATCCGCGTTCCGTTCTTGGACAGGGAGTTTCTTGACGTGGCGATGTCCTTCAATCCGAAAGAGAAGATGGTCGGCCCCGGCCGCATGGAGAAATACCCTTTGCGCAAGGCCTTTGAGGGATATGTGCCGGACGAGATTCTGTGGCGTCAAAAGGAACAGTTTTCCGATGGAGTTGGCTACGGCTGGATCGATTCATTGAAGGCAAATGCCGAGAAGGTCATCACCGACGCTCAAATGAAGAACGCTCGCTACCGGTTCCCGTACAACACCCCAGTCACCAAGGAAGCGTATTTCTACCGGGAAGTCTTCGAGAGCCACTTTCCGGGTGAGGCAGCCGCCGCCTGCGTGCCGGGAGGCCCCAGCATCGCATGTAGTACACCAACCGCCATTGCATGGGATGAGAGCTTCGCACGGAATTCCGATCCCTCAGGCCGTGCGGTGCTCGGTGTACACCAGGACGCCAAGGCACAATGATGGCAAGCCCACGCAGCAAGTAGGGGAATTTCTCGTCTTCTTCGCGTGGTCGGCTGGTGTTGGGGCCAGGCGCCAAACCCTCCAGGCCCATCAGCCTCATCAGCCGATGCACTCATTTCCGATTGACTACGTAGCCCTGCCGCCGCAGCGTCTTCGCCATCCGCCGACTGCCGTAGAACGGCCATCGCAGATACATCTCGTCGATCAGGCGCATTAGCTGCAGGTCCTCCGGGTGAGGGCCGACTGGCTCGTAGCTCAGCCCTGAGCGATGAACCCACAGCAGCTCGCACTGCCGGCGCATCGACACCTGCGACGACACGTCCCAAAGGCCCCGACGGACTTTCAGCCCAAGCGTCGAAGCCCGCGGGCTAAAACATCGCGCTCCATCGTCAGTTCTCCCACCTTTTCCAAGAGTTCACCCACCTGGGCCGACTCGTCGGTCGCCGTTCCGCCCGGCCCGAACATCGCGGTCGCATTGTCGAGCATTTGCTTCTTCCACTTGAACACCTGCGATGGGTGAACCCCGTACCACTTGGACAGCGCCGGCACGGTGTCCTCCTCACGTATCGCGGCCACTGCCACTTTCGCCTTGAATGGGGCCTCGTATTTCGCTGCTTCTTCTTCATGTTTCCCTGCTCCTTTGTTCCTTGTTTTCGCAGGGCACCCTACCTCAACCACTGGTCCTAAAAGCGGGGTCCACTTCAGTTTCGTCCGGCGGCTGATCGCACCCTAGACAGAGCGGCGCCAAGCATGACGAGGATGCCTCCCATTTCCAGCAGCCAATTCATGCGCAGGTGAACCAAGCGGTGGCCGAGAAATGAATCCACGCGGTGAAACGAGCTGGCACGCACCAGCACGAAGACGCCTATGAAGCACATCCCCAGCGCGGCCACCTTGACCGCAGAACCAAGCCGACGCAGCGCTATCCAAGCCGCAACCACGCACAGCAACCCGAATCCACAAAGCGCACCGATGAACGCCTTCTGCACATGAGCGCGGTGTCCGTACCAACCCTGTCTTCGCGCCAGCATTCGCCCGATTTCCGTGAACGCGGTTTGGAAATCGAGCTGCTTGTTCACGGCCAACAGCCAAAGCAAGACCGAAAAGAGCGACCACACCCAGAACTCACGTCTGGGGGTGACTCCAGTTCCTGCTTCCGGTCGCAGCCTGCGTGCCACGATCAGACAGGAGCAGGCTGCACCAACGTAGAGAGCGACCGTCACCCATCCTGCGACATTCGGGTCGCCGATCCCGGGTGACCAATGACCGATCCAGCCGCTTTCCACGTCGGGGCTAGTCATATCAACCGGATCTAGCCGGAGCCCTGCCGATGAGGCAAGAACCATTCCCGTAACAGAATGCCGTGGTGCCGGAGTCGGTGAATGTGCCGCCCCGCCCTCGCAGGACTCGATTTCCTCTCAGGGACTCGTGACGCCCAGCTCCGTCCCCGTTATGGGCAACGTTCCCGTCCCGTTGTAGCGGTAGTTCTGGCCCTGGCATTCGTTCTGGGCACCAACCGTCAGATTCCCATCGCGGCCTGTGCCGTTAATGGTTCCGTATGAGAACGAGATGTCCTGGACGCCGTTGACGCCGATCCAGACCTCGAATTGATCCGTCACTGTTATGTTTTGCCACTCCGGGACCGTGTCCCACTCCACGACGATCCAGGAACCGCTGACGTCCGTGAACACATCAATCCGCACCGCGCCACCAGCGGTGGGGTTGAGATCGGTCCAGAATGGTGCCAACAGTCTGTTGGGACCGCTCGGGTCCGGAAGACTCCGGTTCGGGAAAAGGCAATCCACGCCGTCGACACCGCCACCCACGACGATACAGCCGTTGCTGCCCACCCCCAGGCTCGTGTAGGTCTGTCCAGCGTAGACGAACGGCGGTACGCTGTAGTTCGTGACGTCGTCGTCACCCAACCCAATAAGAATGCTTGTTCCAGAGGACGATAGGGTTTTATAGCCGTTGGCGCTTCCAGGCGACGAGGCAAGGGACGCCGTGGCGACCGTGACCGCTGTACTCATGCAACCCGCATCCGAGTCGCTCGAGTCGTCCACGCCACCGTCCGTGCCCGTCCCGGTTTCCGTGGCCGTGTCAGGGAAAGAATCCGGCGTGGCGGGCACATCCAGGCTCGCCAAATCGAGAGGGCTGTCGACTGTCAGGACATCACCCTCGCTAGCGTCAACCCCACCTTCACCGACTGGCGCATCCCCTTCCCCGGCATCGAGTCCGGTGGTGATCCCAGTACCAGTACCCGTTCCGGTACC
>PMBS01000352.1:0-2012 GCA_003153015.1 Myxococcales bacterium | reverse complement strand
TCCGGTACCAGTACCCGTTCCAGTACTAGTGCCGACACCCGTGGACCCGATTCCGTTCGGGACACAGGTTCCATACCCGTCGTCATGGTAGCCAGTGATGCAGCCACTCGCCACGCAGGTCCCGTCCCCGCCGTCGTGGTAGCCCGTCACGCAGATCCCAGCCGCCACGCAGATTCCGTTGCCGCCATTGTGGTAGCCGCCTATGCAAGTCCCGGTCGCTGTACAGACTCCCTTCCCGCCATCGTGGTAACCCGCCACGCAGCTTCCGATCGCCACACAGGTCCCGTCCCCACCATCGTGGTAGCCGCTAGCACAGACCGCCTGCACGCAAACCCCAGTGCCATTGTTGTGGAACCCAGGCGAGCACGCCCCGGCCACGACGCAGGTCCCGTCGCCTCCATCGTGATACCCAGCAGCGCACCCACTCCTAGCGCACACTCCGGTGCCGTCATCATGATAGCCGATCACGCAAACCCCGATCCGCCGGCAACTACCATCGCCTCCGTCGTGATATCCGGAAGCGCAACCGCTCACAACGCACACCCCGGTGCCGTCGTTGTGGTACCCATCCGAGCAAGTCCCGTTGATCACGCAGAGCCCGTTCCCGCCGAGATGGTAACCATCAGGGCACCCCACCCCAGGGCCGTCAAATGGATGCAACCCGCTGTCTTGCCCGCCGACGGCCTTGTCGGTGGGAGCATCCGGCGGGGCCGAAGTATCCGCGCCCGCCAAGTCGAGGGTGGGGCCAACCTCCGCGGACCTCTCCCTGGCACCGTCGCTAACCCCGCCCTCCACCACAGCCATGTCCCCCGCCCCGCTGTCCAGGCTGCTGACGCCGCCCGAGTCTAGCCCGACGCTGTCTGTGCCCCGACGGTCAACCGAGGCATCCTTGTGCGTGGGGGCAGAACTTCCTCCGCAGCCAAGAACCCCAAGTGCAATTGCCAACGTGGTGCCAGACGCCCATCGAATGCTTCTCATGGTGACCCTCCTGTAGACCTCAACATAGCGAGACAGATTGGCGAGAGTCTAGGGGCGTGAAGTCCGCGTAGTCAATAGTTAAATTCGGTGGTGTTAAGTTCGGTGGACCCGGCGGGCTCCCCTCGTCGAACACTAGAGCGCATCTCACAAGTCCGGACCGAGCCCTGGCCGAGCGAGGAGCCCCGGACGCGAGGCGCAAGGAAAAGGAATACTCGACGTATTCCGACGACGAGCAACGACGCGGATGGGGCCCGCAGCCGGCCAGGCGACGCGGAGCGATTCATGAGATGCGCTCTAGACCCACGTTGAGCTTGGTCGTACCATCAGGCCCCAAACCGATGACCGGAGGCTTCCTTGACCATCGCGCGCCCGCTCCACGGTGAGCCTGGGGCCGCTCCGTCCCCCGCAGAGGGCGCCGGCCCTGCCACGGCATCGGAATTGTTGCCCCAGATCAAGGCCGCGATCGCAGCCCGACGGTTCGACCGAGCCGTCGGGTTGCTGCGGTCGGCCATCGACCCAACGCTGGATTTCACGGTTGCGCTGGCCCTGCATCGACACTTGCAGCGGCTTCGCGCTGAGGTGCCCGCCGCGAAGGTCATCAAGCTCGCCCTGGTGAGCAGCTTCACGGCGACCCAGCTATCGCCCCTGGTTGAGCTGTTCCTGTTCGCGGGAGGCATTCGCGCTGATATCTACATCCCGGATTATGGACTAATGCGCCAGGAAGTCCTCGATCCCCATTCTCAGCTCTTCGCTGAGAAGCCGGCCACCGTCATCCTGGCCACGAGCTGGCGGGATCTGGTTCACCGGCCGAGCCCGGGCCAAAAACGGGACGCGACGGATCGAATGGTGACCGCGGAGATCCGCCAGTGGTCGGCGATGTGGGAAACCATTCATGGTCGTCTGGGCTGCCAGGTCATCCAGAACAATTTTGACGCACCCCCGTGGCGGGCGCTCGACAATCTGGAGACCCGTGATCCCGCAGGCCTGGGCTACTTCATCGCCCGGGTCAACATCGCGCTGCAGGACGCTGCGCC
>PMBS01000363.1 GCA_003153015.1 Myxococcales bacterium | reverse complement strand
GACCTGGCCAAGATCAAGAAGAACGTGGAGAAGATCCGCGAACTCTACCTGCAGCGCGGCTTCTACATGGCGGATGTTGACTACGAGTTGCGCCGCGATAGCCCGGGTGAGGTGGATGTGTACTTCCGCGTGCACGAGAACAGCAAGGTGGAAGTGCGTCGGGTCAACTTCACCGGCAACCAGCACGTGACCGATCAGGAATTGCGCGACGTCATGCTCACCCAAGCCGGTGATCTTTTCGCGGCGCTCACCTCATCGGGCACCTACCGCGAGGACGTCTTCCAGCGCGACCTGACGCTGATTCAGGGTTACTACTTCGATCGTGGCTACATCAACGTCAAGGTTGCAGAACCCCACCTGGAGCTGTCGGCGGACAAGCGTTCACTCTACATCAGCATCGCCATCGACGAGAGCGAACCGTACCGCATCGGCAGCATCGAGATGAAGGGTGACCTTCTGGAGAAGCCCGAGGTCCTGCTTGCTCGCCTGCAGGTCAAGCCGGGCGAGATCTTCAATCGATCCAAGGTGGCGCAGGACGTTCAGGCCATCGCCGACTACTACAAGGACAAGGGCTACGCCTATGTGAACTCCACTCCCGAGACCACGGTCAATGAGAAGGAGCGGACGGTGAGCCTGTTCTTCGACATCCAGAAGGGCGCGGAGGTCACCTTCGAACGCATCAACATCCACGGCAACTCGAAAACCCGCGACAAGGTCATCCGACGTGAGCTGCGCATTTACGAGGGTGAGCCCTATAGCCAAGCCGCCTTGGACCTGTCCAAGCGCCGGGTCAATGCCTTGGGGTTTTTCGAAAAGGTGGAGACCAGCACCAAGCGTGGCTCGGGCGACGACACCATGGAGGTCAACGTGGAGGTGGCCGAGCGGCAGACTGGCGCTTTCCAGATTGGCGCGGGTTTCTCTTCGGTCGAGTCTTTCATCGCGCAGGCGCAGATCTCGCAGAACAATCTTTTTGGCCGGGGCCAGTCGCTGGTCCTGCAGGCCCAGATGTCGTCGCTGCGGCAGCTCTTCATGTTGCAGTTCGATGAGCCGTATTTCTTGGATACCGACTGGCACTTCGGCTTCAACCTGTTCGACCAACAGCGCTACTACCTCGGGTTCACGCGCCAGTCGAAGGGCGGCAGCCTGACCTGGGGCTACCTCCTCACCGACCACTTGCGCACCTTCCTCACCTATACCCTGCAGGACATCTCGGTTTCCACCGGAGGCGCAAGCAGCCTGTTCAGTGGCGGCCAACGTAGTCCTTTGCCCCCGGGCTCGCTTGCCAATCTCTTGCACGCCGGAGTCGTGTCATCGTTTCGTGTCTCGCTCACCTACGACACGCGCAACGACCGCATGTTTCCCCGCAGCGGCTGGTTCAACACAATCTCCGCCGAGTTCGCCGAGCCGGCCTTCTTGTCGGAAGCTCAGTTCTCGCGTTTTGAAGGTACCGCGCGCTACTTCTATCCGCTCTGGGGACCGCTGGTATTGCGCTTGAAAGGCGACATCGGCGCGGTGGTCAGCCGCGAGCCGCAGGGTGTGCCCATCTTCGAGCGCTACTTCGTGGGAGGCATCTACGATGTGCGCGGCTTCCAGCTGGCCTCGTTGGGCCCGCAGATCCGTGTGCCCGCCGCGCAGTCGCCCGATTCGCCCCTGCGGACCTTCGCCGTGGGAGGGAATATGCAGGTGGTGGGCAAGATTGAACTCGAAATGCCCTTGTTCGAGAAGCTCAACATCCGCGCCGTGGTGTTCACCGACGTTGGCAACGCGTACAATTTGGAGCATCAGTACTGCCGGCTCAGGCCCGCGTCTGCCGATCTCTCGGTGGATCCCTGCACGGCCGTTTTCCCGGTCAACAGCTTGCGTTCCAGTTGGGGGTTCGGGTTGCGCTGGTTCTCGCCCATCGGGCCGTTGCGCTTCGAATGGGGTTTCCCCTACAAACCGCTCCCCGGCGAAGATTCGGTGGTCTTCGAGTTCACTATTGGGAACGATCTCTGATGTCTCGCGGGCGAAGGAGAACGTCGTGGCCGTGGTCGTAGTGGCCGGGTGAAAGATGTCCGGCCAGGGCCACGGCCACGACTACGTATGCGACCACGACCACCTTTCATCGCCTTACCGGATGAGTGTCATTGCGTTGGGAAGGTGCCACCAACTGGATGCATCTCCGCAGTGGCCTCGTGCCCCGGAGCGTGATATCCCTGGGCTTCCCTGTGAACCAAATGGAGATGAAGCGCATGATTCGTTACACCCTAGTCGGATTCGTGATTGCTACTGGCCTGATGCGGCCTGCGCTGGCCGAAGAGGTGAAGCTCGGCTACGTCGATCTGCGGCGCGCTCTCCACGAAACCGAGGACGGTCGCAAGGCGGAGACCTCGCTCAAGAAGGTTTTCGATCAGAAGCAGAAGGAGCTCGACGAGCAGCAGGAAGACGTCAAGAAGGCCATAGAGGACCTCAACAAGAAGCGCACCCTGCTGCCGGCTGACACGGTTCGCCAGAAGGAGGGCGAGTTGCAGGAACGGGTGGCCAAGGTGCAACAGACCTACCTGCGCCACCAACAGGACCTGGCCGCCAAGGAAGAGGAGGCGACCCGGCCCATCGTCGAGCGCCTGCAGCGAATCATCGCCAAGATCGCTGCCGCCGAGAACTTCACCATGATTCTCGACAAAAACCAGGGCGTGGTGTTTGCCAAGCCTCACTTGGATCTGACCAACGAGGTCATCCGGCGCTACAACGCAGGCGAGGAGAAGAGTTCTGCGCCCGCGGCGAAGTCGTCGCCCAGCAAGAAGAAGTAGCGGGGGCCATGGAGCTCGATACCCGCGCCATCGAAGCCATCCTGCCGCACCGAGCGCCCTTTCTCATGATCGACCATGTCGACGTGGTCGACGGGGAGCGTATCGTCGCGCGTAAGACCGTGGCTGCGGATGAACCATATCTTCAGGGCCATTTCCCCGGCAACCCCATCATGCCCGGCGTGCTCATCGTCGAGGCCATGGCTCAGGCCGGGGCGGTCTTCGCGGCCCGCCAGTGCTCTTTCGATCCGGCCCGGCAGGTGATGTACTTCATGGCCATCGACAAGGCCAGGTTTCGCAAGCCGGTGCTTCCCGGCGACATCCTGCGGCTGGAAGTGGTTCCCCTGCGCAGGGGAACCGCTGCGTGGAAGATGCGTGCCGAGGCAAAGGTCGGCGACATTTTGGTCGCTGAGGCGGAGTTTCTCGTCGGCATCCGTCCCCGCAACGACGCGACCTCTGCGCCGGGCGCTAGATGACTCCGTCGCACACGGGCCGGATGATCATCGTCGTGGCCCTTCTCGCTGCTCTGGCTGGCCGTGCCTGCCGTCGAGCGCCGCATTTCGTGCGCGGCGACGCCGCTGCGGTCGTAGTCGTGCAGCGACCAAGGGACGCAGGGAGCGCGGCGCTGGTCGCGGAACGCGAGCCCAACAACACGCAAGCGGAGGCGCAGGAGCTGACCTGGATGGGCATCCCTGCCGCCGTGGCCATCAAGGGAAGGATCGATCGGACCGAGGCTGGCAGGGCCGCGGACGTGGACGTGTTCAAGCTCGTTGTTCCCGGCCAGCGCATGGCTGCGTCCTTGGATGCGGGCCAGGCGGCAGATTGGCGGTTGCATGCCAAGCGCTTGTCCGTGGTCATCATTCCCGAAGCCGGACTTGCGCTGGCTTTCGATCTTCTCGACGAGGGGCTACGTCTGGTGAAGACCGTGGCGGCCGGGCCGGGCGAGACAGTCGGGCTGCCGAACATGGCGGTGCGGCCCGGCTGCACCTACTACTTGCGCGCCAGGGCGGCGTCCGCGCCGGCCGGTCGTAGGTCAGTGGATGCGGGCGCGTCGGCGGGCAGTTCGTATCAAATGGCGGTGCTGCTGCTTGACTTCGAATTTGGCGACGAGCGCGAGCCCAACGATCGGCCGGACACAGCCGGCGATCTGTCCTGGCAGGGGCGCAGCGCGCTTGCGGCTGGGCTCTTTGGCTGGCGTCGGGATGAGGACTGGTACCGGCTACCGCTCGACGCTACCGAAGCTGGGTGGGTGCTGAACCTGGATCTCGAGGGCGTGGAAGGGGTGGCGGCTAGCTTGGCGGTCAATGATTCCGCAGGTAGGAAGATCGTGGCGGTGCGGGGCCGAAAAGGCGAAAGTCTGACTCTGCACAACGTCGCGCTGCCGAGCGTAGCTGCTGATGCCGGTGTCGCGGTTGCCGGAGGCCGATGGTGGTACTTGGTCGTGCGTGCGGAGAGCGGGGTCGATCGCGAGCGCCGCTACGTTCTGCGTGCAGAGGCCGTGTTGCCCGAAGCCCGGGGTGGTTTCGAAACCGAGCCCAACGACGATGCGGCCCACGCCTCGTCTCTGGCAGACGGCACGACCACGGGCTATTTGCCCTTGGGCGACGTGGACGTCTTTCGCTACCTTGCGGGCGGGCCACGCGAGCTGGACATCGAAGTCAGCCCGCCGTCCCGGGTAAGGGCAAAGGTCGAAATCAGCAGAGAGCGCGATGGGCAAGTTCTGGTTGAGGCAGTCGGTGCTAAGGCGCACCAGACGGTGCGTGTGCTCGGGATCTCTTGTCCGGCCGAACCGATCCTGATCCGGCTGTCGCAGGGCAAGCACGACGGAAACGCCAGTGAGCCCTATCTACTCAAGGTGGCCAGCCGGCTGGCGCCGCGAGATGCGGGAAGACGGGATTGACCTGCGTCTCGCGGGCTGTGGATCGGAGTTAGCCATTTCACCACAGAGGACACAGCGCAGC
>PMBS01000150.1 GCA_003153015.1 Myxococcales bacterium | reverse complement strand
GGTGGTGATGGAGGTATGGCTGCAGGCCACGTTGCAGTTGGCACTGCTGCCGGTCATCTGATCGACTGTGCAGGAGTCGCCGTCGGTGCACGAGGTGGGGCAGGAGGATGGTGGGTCGCAGGTCTCGCCTGGTTCCACAACCCCATTGCCGCACGTGATTGTCCCACCACTGCCACCAGATCCTGGGACGCCCCCGGTCTGCGGAGTCCCACCGGTGGCTCGGCCGCCAGTGCTCGACAGTCCGCCGGTCGCCGGGGAACCACCCGCGCCACCAGAGCCGCTTGATAGGGTTCCCGCGCCACCAGCGCCGCCAGAGCCGCTTGATAGGGTTCCCGCGCCACCAGCGCCACCAGAGCCGCTCGATAGGGTTCCCGCACCACCCGCGCCACCAGAGCCGCTCGATAGGGTTCCCGCACCACCCGCGCCACCAGCACCAGCGAACGCTGACGTTCCCCCAGGCCTGCCTCCGTCGACCGGGTTCGATGCCGCCCTGGTTCCGCCCTGCCCACCATGGCCACCCGTCATGGACGCGGTTGCATCCGCGTGGACGCTCGCATCGCCCCCCGGAAGCTTGCCGGCATCCGTTTTCCCGGGCAGGCCACCGCTGTTTAGGCTGCAGCCCAGAAACGAAACGAAAACCCCCGGCATGAAAAAAACCACCGCCATTCGTTGCATGGCCCGACTCCTTGGTATTAGGCGCGGGAGTGTAGCAGATTCTGGCCCGCGTACTCGCCGAGTGTAGGGGGGACCTCGTCCAATCTTTCTACTCGGACGAACGTGACGAGATGCGGCGCGGAGAAGGTTTGGCTTCTTTCCCTCATGGTCCCACGAACGGAACCATCACGGTCTGGGGAATGCGCCAATCCACGGGGAGGAGATAGTCGGGACCCGTAGCATTGTTCGTCGCGGACGGCAACGGATGCGGGCGATCAACCATAGCCGTGGCCGCCGGTGATCACTCCGGCCACGCCTACGGCCACGACCTCCTGCGGCTGTCGCGGGATTGGGCCTACAGGCCCTTCTTCACGATGTACGAGAGAAGCTCGACGGTGCGGCAGCTATAGCCCCACTCGTTGTCGTACCAGCTCACCAGCTTGAAGAAGTTCGGGTTGAGTTCCATGGAGCTTCCCGAATCGTAGATGCTGGAGCGAGCGTCGTGGATGAAGTCGCTGGAAACCACCTCGTCTTCGGTGTAGCCCAGGATGTCCTTCAGGTAGGTTTCGCTGGCCTTCTTCATGGCCGCGTTGATTTCCTTGATGCTGGTCGCCTTGGCGGTCTTGAAGGTCAGGTCGACCACGGACACGGTCGGGGTGGGCACGCGGATCGACATGCCGCTCAACTTGCCCTTCACCTCGGGGAGCACCAGTCCAACCGCCTTGGCGGCGCCGGTGGTGGACGGGATCAGGTTGATGGCAGCGGAACGGCCGCCTTTCCAATCCTTNNATGGTGGTCATCAGGCCCTCGGTCAAACCGAAGCCCTCCTTGAGCACGACGTAGACGATGGGGGCCAAGCAATTGGTGGTGCAGCTTGCGTTGGAGATCACGTGGTGCTTGGCGGGATCGTACTTGTCGTTGTTCACGCCCATCACCAGCGTGATGTCTTCATTCTTGCCCGGAGCCGAGATGATGACCTTCTTGGCGCCCGCCTGGATGTGGCCCTCGGCCTTGGCCTTCTCGGTGAAGAGCCCGGTCGACTCGATGACCACGTCGACGCCTAGCGCCTTCCACGGCAACTCGGCCGGGGACTTGGCGCTGACGACTTTGATCTCTTTGCCGTCAACCAAGAGAATGTCGACGTCCTTGTCAGGGGCTGACTTCTTCGAGCCGACTTGACCTTCGAACTTACCCTGGGTCGAGTCGTACTTGAGCAGGTAGGCGAGGTTGTCAGCTGGAACGATATCGCCCACAGCGACAACTTCGAAATCCTTGCCGAANNGCTGTACAGCGCGCGGAAAATCAGTCTACCGATGCGTCCAAAACCGTTGATCGCGATTCGAGTGGCCATCTTTTCTTGCTCCTCTATGCGGCGCCGAGGCGCCATGTGGTCCCCGCCCTGCCCGCCTCTGTTCGCGCGGAATGTAGCACAAGTTCGACACGATCGAGTCTACCACTTTGTCGCCCTGAGACTATTGACGTGGGAACCCTGGGAGGGTTCNNCCCGCGATGGTGCGCCGCCGGCGAAGCCGGCGGGCTCCCCACACGACGGTTGGCCCAAAAACTTGCGGGCGGCATACTTGCAGCCCATGTCACCGCCCGTGCTTTCTGCCGACGCTGTGGTAGCTGCTGCGCGGGCCTGCCGGTTCACGCTGGTCGGGGTGGCGCCCGCCGCTCCCCTGGACCCGGCGCCCTTTCTCCGCTGGCTGGCCGCGGGCTACGGCGCTGGGCTCTCAGCCATGCACAGGCGGGTGACCAAACGCCTGGACCCCGGGGCTGTTGTTCCCGGCGCGCGGACCGTGATCGCGCTGGGAATCCCCTACGGGGCAGGGGAAGAGACGGCTCGCCAGCCCGAGCCTCCGGTCATCGCCCGCTACGCCCGCGGTCGTGACTACCACCTGGCCCATCGCGACCGCATGCGCGCGTTGCGCCGCCGCTTGCTGGAGATGGACCCGACCACGAACACCTATGCCTGCGTTGACGCCGGCGTGGCCATGGAAAAGGCCTGGGCCGAGCGCGCAGGCCTGGGGTGGATCGGAAAGCACGGCGTCCTGGTCAGCCGAGAGCACGGCTCGTGGTTCACCCTGAGCGTGATGGTGATCGACCGCAGCCTCGATCACTACCGCCAGCCCCACCCCCGGCTGTGCGGCGATTGCGACCTTTGCCTGCGTGCCTGCCCGACCGGCGCGTTCCCCTTGCCCGGCGTCCTCGACGCGCGGCTGTGCCTTTCGTATCAGACCGTGGAAAACCACGATTCGATCCCGGTCGCGCTGCGCGCGGCCCTGGCTGGGCGGGCGTTCGGCTGCGATGCCTGCCAGGAAATCTGCCCGTACAATCATGGCGGGCTGCCACCTGGCGATCCTCGGCAGGCGCCACGACCGCTCGGGCTCATGTCGGCGACGGAAATTGCAACTCTCGGCCGCGACGAGTTTGCCTGCTTGGCTGCCGGTACCCCCATGGCGCGCGCGGGCTACCATGGCCTGCGCCGCAACGCCGCCCTGGCGCTAGGCTCCGATGGGCGGCCAGGCGCCCGCGCCGCACTCGATCAGCTCAGCCGCGACGCAAACCCCATCGTCAGAGAGGCGGCACAGTGGGCACTTGGGCAGAGTAAGTGATCGCGTGGGACTGCGGTGTCTACCTACGTCTCTTGGCTGCCGACCGTGCACAAAGCGACCGTGCGCAAAGGGGTTGCGGGCGCGCCTCTCGTCAGGGATTTCGAGATTCACCCTTCCAGCAACGCTTCTAGCGCCTTTCGCACACTCCCGCTTTCCACCATCGCCGCGTGGTGGATCATGCTGGCCAGACCCGGGGTCTGGCGGCCGCGCAGGTAGCGCAGAGCCGTTTCGCCCGCCGCACCCGGATCCTGTCGGGCAACGTCGATCAGAAACAGGCCCACCTCCAGCGTGTCGATCTGGCCAATGGCATGCAGGGCGGCCTGGCGAGCCTCGCCGTCGGCAGATTCGCGAAAAAGCTGCGCCAGCGAGGCGAAGGCATCGCGGAAATGCAGCGCGCGCAAGGACTGCAGGGCTTCTCGGCGCACCGTCGCATCAGAATCGGCAAGCGCCTGCCTAACGATTCCGAAGCTGCGCCGGTGCGGGGTGCGACCAGCAGCGGCTGCGGCGGCAGCCCGCACCAAGGCGGCAGGATGGCTGGCCAGCTCCTCGATCGGTCGAAGCACCTCGTAGACCATGACCTCGCCCAGCGCTAGGGCCAACTCAGCGCTGCGGCCGGCGTTTTCCAGGCTGAAGTCCTCATCGGCGGCCACCAGCAAGGCGCGCAGTGCCGCGCGATTGGTGGCGATCAGGGCCTGCGGCTGCACCACCAGACGCGCCAGCACCCAGGCCGGATGCCCGGCCAGCTCCCATTCCACCAGGTCTTGCAGCCAGACTTCCGGATAGGCGTCCTGGCGGCGCCAGTGTTCCGCAGGAGGCGACTCGACCGGAGGGCTGGGGCGCGACCCGCGCCGGCGAGCGGCCAGTTCAGCGTAACGGGCCTGCTTGTCCGAAGGGAGATCCAGTTCGGCCAGAGCGCTGTACAGGCGCCCGATAATGTGCAGGTCACCCAATGACGCCGCTACGTCGATGCTTGCGGCCAGCGCATTCTCCGACACCTCGACCGGCCCGCCCGCCAGCAGATTCTGGCGCGCGGCTTCGTGCCAGAGAGAAACTGCCCGCTGTCGATAGTAGCGATGGTACATCTGCCCAAGGCCCACGCTGAAATCCGCCGCTTCACCAGCCAGCATGGCGGCCGCATGCCACTCGCCTGCTGCCGACGCGACTTCGAGGAAATCGTCGTAGTACTGCAGGACCAACGAGCGCTGCTCGCTGCCGGCCAGCAGGCGAATCGAGTTGAGGTAGCCCTCGGCCAGGTTTTCGAACGAGCCCGTATCCTTGCCCAGCCGAAGCAGGACTCCGTAGCAGTCGAGCGCGCGGTCGCGTTCCCCCCGGGTTTCGAAGTCGTCGGCGCACGCCTCCAGCAGACGCTGCGCAGTTGTGCTTTCCACCAGCGCCGGTTTGCTTTCACCAATATGTCGCAAAACGCGCGCCAGATTGAAATGTGCCAGCGCCGTCTGGTAGGGATGTCCACGCAGCCGTTCATGTAGCAAAGCCGCCCGCCACTGCCCCACCGCCCCCTGCCCATCCCCTGCCCTCTCCAAAGCCATGGCCGCCGACGTGGGTAGCCCGGCGCTACGCAAGACAGCGGCGGCTTCTTGCTGACGCCCCATATTCTCGGCGCAAAGAGCCCACTCATAGGGACTGGTTGCCGGATCGAAGGCGGACTGAGCCTCGTCGAAACGGCGCAGAGCCAGCAGCAAGTAGCCGCCCATGCGTCGCAGGCCCAGTTTGTGATAGGCGGCAAGCATCCCGGCAAGCCAGGTTTCGTAAGCCCCGCCCAGCGCACGAACGTTGTTCAACAGCCGGCGATAGCCGCCCAACGCCTCGGCCGGCCGGCCTTCGCGCAATGCCTGCTCCGCCTGTTTCTGCAAAACCGTCTCCCCGCGGGTCAGCATGGTTCTACCTGCGGGATTCCACCGTCACGGCGTCGACCAGTGCGAGGGCCGCGCGTCGCGAGTCCGCGGGTCGGGCCAGGGTCTCGGCCGTCACCAGCCGGTGACCGCGCAGAAGCGGCAGGTAGTCGAGCACCAATTCGGGCGGCGGCAGAATGAACACGCCCCAGAGCGAAGCCAGGCTGGCCAGACGCGCGACCGTCGACCGTGGGATGTGGCACTGCCCGTGGGTGATGATGGTGAGCGAGAGATCCTGGGCCTTTTCCGCCTGCAGTTCCCACGCCAGGTCATCGAAGGCGCGCGCGTAGTGCCGGCCGTGCTCCGAACGGAAACCCAAGAGATACGGCAGATCCGACCCGCCCAGGGCAGCCGCGGGTACGCGCCGATGCATGCGGCTGTCGAAAAAACGCAGCCACACCATGCTGCCCATGAGCGACAACTTCTTGGCCAGCGCCACGGCAAAGCCGCGCGCAAACACCTCGCGGGCTCCGCGCATCGAGACACTTCCGTCGATCAGAATGCCGTGGACCTGCCGCCGCTCGTCGCGGGGCCGCTCGTGACCGTAGAAGAGCAACTCGTCGGACAACGCCTTGACCTCGAACACGTCGGGGTCATGCGCCAGTTCGCTGGACAGCAGCGCATCCAGAGGACCGCGTTTCTCCAGCGAGGCGTAGCCATCCACTGCGAAGGCCTGGGGCGATCCCCGCCGTCTGGTCTCCAAGAGAGACGGTACCAGGTCCAGACAGAAGTCCAGCGCGCCCGCACCTCGCGGCGCGGAAAAGAGCTGGTACAGGCCGGCCAAGTCAGACACGCCCGCGCCCGGCGCGAAATAGCCCAGCAAGCGCAGCGGTCCCAGATCGAACTGGTCAATCCGCGCGAGAATGTTGGGCCCCTGCTCGACCACGCGGTCGAGGAACCCCACCACCCAATCACTGTTCCATTCGCCCGCCAGGTCGGCTAGCGAGCGTCGGTAGTGCGGCGAAACCAGGGGCAGAATGCTCGACGCGGAAGCCGGCTTGGCTTGCGTGGCCCACAGGCGAAACGCGTCGGCCAAAAGGCGTGCGAGCAGGATCGCGACGATCTCGTCGCGCAGCGGGGCTCGGTCAAACAGCGGCAGCGACTCCGACCGCGCCACTTCTTGCAAGAGGCCGTGGTAGGCCGCGACGGGACCGTCGGGCACTGCTGGCTCGGCGGCCAACTTGACACGCTCCGCGGGACGGGCAAGCAAGAAGCCGAAGTCGTGCACCGCAACCAGCGGTAGATCCAGACCCAAGCGCGCCAGGCCGTTCCACCAGGCCACGGCCTGTACTTCCGCACCTGCTTCCTCTGGCCTCACCCGGGCACGCGAAAGCGTCGCGAGTTGGCGCGCCAGCTCGCGCTCGGCGATTTCGGCGGCTGCAGGGGACGGCACAGCCAGGCGATTGTAGCGCCGCCTGCCACCACCATGCCCAGTGGAAAACTGCACGCCAGGGCAGCCGGCCAGCCCAACTTCGAGTAGAAGAAGAACCCCACGCCTATGAACCTGGCATTGCCGACCTCGCCCAATTCTGCTGGTCCGCCCCTGGTCCGTGCGCAGCCAGCCCTGCGGAGCTGGGCGATGGCACCCAGGCAACGTTGGCTGCGCTGGCTGCTGGTCTTCGCCTTCATTTACCTATACTCGTTTCCCTATTTCGAAAAGCTATGGAGTGCGAACGAGGTTCCCCGCGTCTTCCTGACCCAGGAGATCGTTGACCAGCATCACCTGTGGATCGATGCGCGGATTCCTGGTGGCGGAAGGATTCATAGCCTTGACGTGGCCCAAGCACCCAATCGCCACATCTACCCGGACAAGGCTCCCGGGCTGTCATTGCTGGCGGTGCCCATCTACGCCCTGGCTCGGCTCTTCGGGCATCCGTCCCTGCGCGTCTGCACCTGGCTTTTCCGCGTCTTCGTCGTCACCCTTCCCGCCCTGGTGTTTCTCCCATTCTTTCTCGGCATGGCCAGACGCTTCGCGCCCGACGAGCGAGCCTGTCGTACCGCGCTGGTGGCGTACGCGCTTGGCTCACCCGCGATGGTCTACAGCCTTCTCTTTATGTCGCATCAGCTTGCCGCCGGGTGCGTGGGGGGCACGTTCCTGGCAGCCGTGGCCCTGGCACGCAGGAAGACCACCCGCCCATTTCAGGTCGCCCTGTTGGCAGGGTTCCTCGCGGGCGCTTCGGTGCTGGTGGAGTACCAGTCCGTGCTGGCGGTTCTGGTCATTGCGATCTACTTCGTCGTGCGGGTGCCCAACCGGGTGCGAGCCCTGGGCGCCGCCCTGCTCGGGGCCTTGCCTCCGGCTGTGCTTCTTTGCACCTATCACACGCTAGCCTTCGGATCGCCGCTGAAGACCGGCTACAACTTCGTCCTGCAAAACACCATGCATGCGGGCTTCATGGGCATCGTGGGCCCCAGCGCAACCTGTTTCTGGATAGCCCTGTTCTTGCCCTCCACCGGCCTTTTCACCCTTGCGCCCTGGGCGCTCTTCGCGGTGGTCGGCGCGGTCGCGGTGGCGCGCGATCGCGAAGCGCGCGCACGCTGCGGGGCCGAAGCCATTGTCTGCGCTGTGGTACCTGTCTTGTACATCGCCTTCATCGGCTCCACCGTTCCCTACCAGGCACACGCGGGGTGGTCGGTGGGGCCGCGCTACATGACAGCGGCGCTGCCTTTCGTGGCCTGGCTGGCCGCGGCCGGGTTTCGCGCGGTAGAGGGTTTTTCGCCGACGCGCGTGCTGGGGCAGACCTTGGTGTTGTGCGCAGCGATGGTCTTTGTCATAGCGGCCACCACCTATCCCTACTGGCCCGATCGAATGCTCAATCCACTCTACGAGCTGGCCTTTCCGCTCCTGAAGGAAGGGTTCGTGGTGCACTCGCTGGGGACGCTCATTGGTCTGCACGGTTTGCTTTCTCTCGTGCCACTCTACGCGGTCGTCCTGGCCGCGGTGTTCTGGCTGCTGTCGCGTGGCCTGCGGCGTCCTCTCTGGCAGACGGTTCTCGCCTACATCCTGGCGGCCGGTCTGGTCGCCGGACAGCGAGCATTTCCCATGACCGGCCCCTATGCCACTGGGGTCAGGAGTTTCATCATGGCAACCTGGGAGCCACCGCCGAAGTAGGGGTTCGTCAGGGCTGCCCGTCGGCGCGCCGACGGGCCGATTCCAGCGTGTTGGCCAGCAGCATGGCGATGGTCATGGGCCCCACGCCACCCGGTACCGGCGTGATGGCGCCCGCGCGCTCAACCGCGGCGGCAAATTCTACGTCGCCCACCAGCTTGCCACTCGGCAGGCGATTCATTCCCACATCGATCACGGTGGCACCGGGCTTGATCCAAGCGCCGCGGATCATCTCGGCCCTACCGATGGCCGCCACCAGGATATCCGCCGTGCCGATCACGCCGGGCAAGTCCTTGGTCTTGGAATGGCAAATGGTCACCGTGGCGTCAGCTGCAGTCAGCAACACCGCGACCGGCTTGCCCACGATGTTCGAGCGGCCCACCACCACGGCGCTGGCACCGCGCACAGGCGTTCCCGCCTCTTCGATCAGTTTCATGATCCCGTAGGGCGTGCAGGCGATGAAGCGTGGCTCGCCAATGAGCAGACGGCCCAGGTTTTCTGGGTGAAAGCCGTCCACATCCTTGGCCGGATCGATCGACAGCAGGATGCACTTGCTGTCGATGTGGGGCGGCAGCGGCACTTGCACAAGAACCCCATCCACCGCGCGATCGGCACAAAGCGTCCGCACTAGGTCGAGGAGTTGGGTCTCCGAGGTGGTAGCGGGCAGGTGGTGGTCGAAGCAGCGATACCCAGCCTCGGCCAGCGCCTTGGTCTTGTTGCGCACGTAGATCTGCGACCCCGGATCTTCGCCCACCAGAACCACCGCTAGTCCGGGCTGATAGCCCCGTTCGTGGAGTTTCTTGGCCTCGACCGCAAGTTCGCCGCGAATGCGGGCCGCTAGTGCTTTCCCGTCGATGATCTTGGCTGCCATGATGATCCTTTGGTCTCTGCGCCTATCACGTTTGGCTTGCGGCATGCAACCCTGACTGCCGGTCTGGGATTCGGAGCAGGGGACCGGGGCGGGGCCGGAGACGACGACGGGGACGGGCCCCGTCAGGCCGATATTCGGACATCGTGTCCGCGGCTTGCCCAACTGGCGCGCGCCCCGGACAGGCCGGCAGCGCGGCCGCCGCTCTCCTGTGCGGGTCTCGCACGGCACGGCCGTTGCTTCTCGCGGGTGCATGCATCTGCCAAATCGCCACCTCGTCTCCCATCTCATCGCGCTGCTTGCATGTGTTGCGGAGTCACCTTCCGCAGCAGCCTGGTCGCTAGCGCTGGCTGGCCGAATCGAACGCGTGGCGGCCGCCGGGGATCGGGTGGCGGCGGTGCGCGGCGGAACGGTCATTCTGCTGCGCGAGGACGGCACGCCTCTGGGGCGGGTGGAGGACGTCGAAGCGCCGCCCGCGCATCACAAGCCGCGCATGAGCGCCCGCGCTGAGGAGGACGTGCTCGATTTCCTCGGCATAGATGAGAGCGAGCAGGACAGTGCCTGGGTCGAGGATGAACTGAACGATGAAAGCACACTCTCTGAACGCCGCGCGATGCGGGGCGGACACTCCGGCCACGCTTCGCCCCGGGTGAGTCTTGCGCCCGCCATCGCAGCAGCGGGGCAGGAGATCTGGATTGCAAATGGCCGTGGCCTGTGGCAATTGCCCGCCGAAGGCGATCTCGTGCACGTGGCCAGCCGCGAATTGGCCGCGTCGTCGCTGGCTGCTGACCATGACGGCCGCCTCCTGCTGGCTTCTGGCAATCAGGTCTGGCTCGCGTCCGAACTAGATGGCGCTCGTCGCGTTCTGGGCACCGTCGCGTCTGTGCAGCACGTGGCGCTCTCCCCATCCGGCCAGCGCATGGCATGGGCCAACCGCACACAGCTGTTGTGGAGCGACAGCATCGACGAAGCGCCTGGCCAGACCCTACCCTTGCCCGAACCCATCACCGACATGAAGTTTTGCGGCGAAACCCTGCTACTCCTGTCGCGTGGCGCCCTGGCGGTTCTGTCCCCCGAGGGTGTGCTTCAACTGCGCTCGGCGCGCCTTGCCGCGCGGCGCCTGGCCTGTCCCGCTGACGGTGTCGGCCCATGGCTGGCCGCGGGGCCGGACCTGCTCTTGTCGGCCGACGAGGGGCACACATGGTCTTCGCTGCCCCTCCCCCGCGGCGTGCGTGCCCTCGACGCCGCCACGGGGGATCACTGCCTGTGGTTGGCGACCGACAGGGGGCTCTATTGCTCCTCGCCGGATCAGCCAGTGGCTGGCGAGTTGGTTTCCACCGACGGAGATCAGCCTGGCCCGCGTCTTGTCGGACCGCGCGAAGCACCTTGGTGGGCAGCGCGGCTGCCCCGACTCATCGTACGGGCCGGGGCGTTCTTTGCCGCTGGCCGGCGTGAGTATCAGACCGTTGCCCTGGCCAGCTTCCCCCTCGATGCGTCTCCAGCACGCACCGTGCTGGTGGCTGACAACGACGAAGTCCCTTCTCCACCCGTGAACCGGCTGGTTGACCTGAGCATTCCAGCCGACACGGAGTCGGGTTGTTTGGTCGTGGCGCGTGCCAAGGCTGTGGAGTTGGCCCTGGTGGAGCCGGAAAGGGGCCGGTCGTATGTGAATCGGGCTAGCCACGCGGCCTGGCTACCGGAGATCCGCTTGCGCGTGGATCGGCGTCTTGGACGCAGTGAGTCCTTGGATCAACCTTCTACCTCCACTTCCATCACTTCCCCCCTTGGGGTGGACACCGTGGATGACGTACGATACGAGGCGCGAGTCACCTGGGACCTGGCCAAACTGGTCTTCAGCGGTGACGAACTCGCTGCCCAAGCCCAGACAATACACATGGCTGAAATTAGACGCGACCTTGAAGTCACGCTGACCCGGCTCTACTTCGAGCGACGGCGTCTGGGCCTGGAGCGGCTGCCGGCAGGCCCAGGAGAGCGAACGGTTGGGTTGCGGCGGGAATTGCGCCTGCGCGAAATCGAATCCGAACTGGACGCCCTATCGGGCGGTGCCTTCTCGCAATGCACCGCCGGACGGACGTCCGCGCAAGGAGGACCATGACGGAGGATCTGCGCCGCCATCCACGATTCACTGTAGATGTTCAGGCCAACGTGCGGACCAGCGACGGCCGCAAGCTGCCCGCACGCACGCGCGACCTTTCCCGCTCCGGCATGTGTATCATCACGACCAATTCGCTCGCCCAGCGCGACGAGTTGCTGATCGATCTCATCCTGCTCTTCGGCCCGTCGTCGGTCTCCGAGCCGCTGCCGCTGCGGGCTCGCGTGGTGTGGTGCACGCCCATTTCACAGGCATTCCAGATAGGCGCCATGTTCGAGAAGCTCAGCAAGACTGAGCAGTCGTTCCTCGACATGTTCCTGCGCTATCTCGACGGAAGCATCTTGCCCGCNNCCCTAGCTCCGCGAGCGGTGAGATTCAGACTTTCGCAAGTGCCTGCTTCAAGTCGGCGATCAAATCCTCAACGTCTTCCAAACCGAGAGCGAGCCGCACGAGGTTGTCCACGATACCGATGGATTTGCGGTACGCCGCCGGGTAGTCGAAGAACGACATCATCGACATCTGCGTGACCAAGCTTTCGGAACCACCCAAGCTGGGTGTGATGAGGAATAGTTCCAGCGCGTCCACGAACCGGCGCGTTGCCCGCTCGTCACCTTTCACCAGAAAACTGATGACGCTACCGTACCCGCGCATCTGCGCCCGGGCGATGCGATGGTCGGGATGCGACTTGCACCCCGGATACCAGACCTTCTTGATCTTCGGATGAGATTCGAGGAACCGCGCGACTGCGAGTCCGGCCCGGTTGTGTTGTTCCATGCGCAGGCCGAACGTCTTCAATCCGCGCTCCAGCAGGAAGCAGGTGAGCGGCCCAGGAATAGAGCCGATCATCCGTTGCAGCTTGTTCAGGGCCTCCAGCAACTTGTGATTGCCCAGCGCCACGCCGGCCAACAAATCGTTGTGGCCGCCGAGGTACTTGGTGGCGGAATGGATAACGACGTCCACGCCGAGTTCCAGCGGACGGATGTTGAACGGCGTGGCCAGGGTAGCATCGATCATCGTCAGCACCTTGTGCCGCCGGGCCACCTTCACTACCGCGGGAAGGTCAAGCACGCGCAGGTAGGGGTTGGTGGGCGACTCGGTGAAGATGATGTTAGTGTTCGGGCGGATGGCCTGCTGGATGGCCGCGGCGGTGGGGTCGACCAGACTGGTTTGTATGCCGAACTTGGCCAGCAGGTTGGTGGCGAAATCGCGCGTCTGCCGGTAACAGTCGCTGGTAAGCAGAATATGGCCGTCCCTTTTCATGTAGGCCATGAGGGTGAGGATGACGGCGCTCATGCCTGTGGAAAACAGGATCGCCCGTTCCGCGCCTTCAATCGCGGCTAGTTTGCGCTCGGCCTCCTGCTGGGTGGGATTGCCGTAGCGGCCGTATTCGTGTTCGCGGATGACGCGGCCCTGGCTCTTGGCCTGCATGAACTCGAGAACTTCGGAGGTCGACTCGAAGCTGTAGTTCGAGGTCTGCACGATGGGGGTGGAGACCGCGTGGTAGGCCTTGCGTCGCCGGTCCCGGCCGTGAATGGCGAGGGTGGATGGGCCCCAGTCTTGCGTGCGGTGAGTCTTGGGTATCATCGAACGAATCCGTCTCACGGCTACTTCTTACTTCAACTACGCCGCCATCCCAAGCGCATTACGTCTCTATGCCCTGGCTCGGCGGATAATTGCGGCCGCCACCCGCGCGCCATCTAGCGCCGAGCTGACAATTCCCCCTGCGTAGCCAGCGCCCTCCCCGGCCGGATACAGGCCCGCGAGCGCCGGCGATTCCAACGTCGTCGGATCGCGCAGGATACGAACCGGGGCGCTGGTGCGGGTCTCGGCCGCCACCAGCAGCGCCTGTTCGTGAAGGAACCCTGGCCAACGGCGGCCGATAGCAGACAAGCCCGCGCGCAAGGCCTCGGTAATGAAGNNAAATCGACTGCCCGCTCGGCCGGGGCGCGAAGACCGCCGCCACCGCGATCGAACGCTGCCTCTTCGATGCGGCGCTGGAAGTCGATTCCGGCCAGGCAACCCTCGGCCGCTGGGCCGAAATCCGAGCCAGCCACCGTCACCACCAGCGCCGCGTTGGCAAAGGGCGAGTTGCGCTTGGCCAGGCTCATGCCGTTGACCACCAAGCCACCCAACTCGGTGGCCGCGGGCACGATCCAGCCGCCGGGACACATGCAGAAACTGTATACGCCGCGGCCCGCGCTNNTGCTCGATGCGAACCCCCACGGCGAAGTCCTTTCGCTGCAGCGCCAGATGCGCCGCCGCGGCCCAGGCGTACACGTCGCGGGCGGAATGCCCGGGCGCCAGCACAACCAAATCGGCGGGGATTTCCCCTGCGCTGGTCTGCACCGCACGGATTCGCCCTTGCGCTTCGCGCACGCCCATGAACCGGCAGTCGAAGTGGTAGCGCACGCCCTGACCCTGCAAACGCGCACGCAGCGCCTCCAGCAGCTTGGGCAGAAGGTTCGACCCGATGTGTGGCCGAGCGTCGATCGTGATGTCAGCCGGCGCTCCCAGAACGACAAGGTCGGCGAGCACGCCAGCAACTCCGACGCGGTCCTTGCAGCGGGTGTAGAGTTTTCCGTCAGAGTAGGTGCCCGCTCCGCCCTCACCAAAACAGTAGTTGGATTCGGGGTTGAGTTGCCCGCGATGCAGGCCGGCCAAGTCGGCTCGCCGCGGTCCCACCGGCTTGCCGCGTTCGAGAATCGTCGAGGCCACACCGGCCTCGGCCAGGCGCAAGGCCGCCCAAGCACCNNAAGCATCTCACCTGCGCTCGCGACCTCGACCCGCATGCGATAGCCGAGTCGACGCTGCTTGCGGGCATCGAGCGAGCGGCGCAAGACGCGAACCTCCGCGATACGGGTTTCTGCCCACCCCAAGGCACGCGCCGCGATGGTTCTCAAAGGATCGTCCAGCGCTTCCAGGGGGACGACGATGTCGACGATCTCGCTCATGAGCTTCGGCGAACAGTTGGGTTCACGTTATGAGAGATCATTGGCTCTTGCCACGCGCAAGGATTTCTTTCTTGACTGGAGCAGGATCGCAACATAAGAATTCCTGTTTCGACCACACAAGACCGTTCCGGGCCCGCTGCTGGCAGGTCCGCGAACTCGGCCAGACTGCTCCAGTCGCCCCAAAAATCCACAAGTCGCGAGGATTCGCCTTGTTGTCTCGAATCGGTCAAAACCCATCCCGTGGCGCCGTCGCCGTCTTCGCCGGCGCGATGGCGTTCCCTGCGGCCCTGCCGGCCCGGATGGTCCCGCGCACCGAAATCCACACGCCCGCGGCCGGCTCTTCCGAGCAGCCCGAGCGGGGCATGCCCACCCAGGATTGTCTGGCCAACACCATTTGTGCGGTCAAGGACCGCGTACGCTGGCGCGTGCCCGCGTGGAAGCCGGAGTTCTGCCAGAAGATCGCTCACTCCGTGCTCGAATCCGCCGAGCGCTATCACGTGCCGCCGGCTCTCATCCTGGCCGTCATGATCAACGAGAGTGACATGAACGAGGCCACCTTCCGCACCACCGTACGCAACCGAGCCATCTATGCGAAGGACGGCGGCCTCATGGGAATCCGTTG
>PMBS01000006.1 GCA_003153015.1 Myxococcales bacterium | reverse complement strand
GCGCATCCGGTTCCAAGGACCTTAACGTTCATTTGGGGTCTCCCTACAGCACGATGTTGAAGAGGTAGCCGACCAGCAGAATTCCGAGAGCAACCACCCCCGCGAAAGTAGCGATGAGCGGTGGTCGCAGCACTTTGCGCAGGATGATCATCTCGGGCATTGACAGCCCGATCACGGACATCATGAATGCCAGCACCGTGCCCAGCGCGGCACCCTTGCCGAGAAGCGCCTGCACCACGGGAATGATGCCAGCCGCATTGGAGTACATGGGCACGCCCACCAGGACCGCCAGCGGTACCGACCACCACGCGCCCTTGCCCATGATCGAGGCCATGAAGTTCTCGGGCACATAGCCGTGGATGCCCGCGCCCACCGCGATGCCGGCCAGCACATAGGGCCAGACCTTGCCCACGATGTCCTTGACGGCGTCGCGGCCGGCCCGAACCCGGTCCGCCCAGGAAAGAGGTGCGCTGTCCGACCCCACGCCGGTCTTTGTCTGGTACACCCAGCCCTCGACCCATCTTTCCAGATGCAGCCGGCCGATGGTCCAGCCCGCGATCATGGCGATGGCAAGGCCGGTGCCGAGGTAGAGAGCGGCCACCTTCCAGCCAAATAGGCCGAAGAGCAGCACCAGCGCTACTTCGTTCACCATGGGCGCGGAGATTAGAAACGAGAACGTCACGCCTAGGGGAACGCCGGTGGTCACGAACCCNNTCCAGGGCCGAGGTCAGCCGCGAGTCGGCGGCCATCGAGAGAAGGTCACGCACGAACCATCGGGCGAACGTTTCCAGGTTTCGATACACGAGCCACCAGGTGGCCAGGCCGCCAAGGAGCAGGGCCGCTTTCAGACTGCGCAAGCTGAGTCGAGGACGCCCCCTCACTGTGTCCATCATTGGCTGCTCGATCCAGGTCGCGTTACGAAGTCAGCGATCCGCCGTCGCAGTTCATCGCGCACCCTGCGAAAGGCGTCCAGGCGTTCCGCCTGCGATCCGTCCACCGCCGCAGGATCAGGCAGGCCCCAATGCAGACGCGTGGCTTTGCCGAGGAACACCGGGCACTCCTCCTCGCCACACAGGGTGATGACCGTGTCGACCTCGGCCGCTGGGATCTCTGCGACCGCCTTCGCGCGATGCCCGGAGATGTCTATGCCTATCTCCCTCAGCACGGCGATCGCCTCGGGGCGGACATTGGTCGGGCGCGAGCCAGCGGACCAGATCTTCGTTCCAGCCGGCGCCAGCGAGCGGGCAATCCCCTCGGCCATCTGGCTGCGGGCCGAGTTGGCCACGCAGAGGAAGAGTACGCCTTTCATGTCGGGGCCTCCTGGGTCTCATGGATGGCCTGCGCCCCTCGGCTCATCGGGTCGCTCCTCCACCCCTTGTCGGGGTCTTCCTCCCCGTGCTCTTGGCCGCACGCGGCCATGATGTCGCACACGCACAGCTCGTCATGGTGAAAGAGCAACCAAATGGTCTTGAGCCGTGCCTCGTCGGCGAGAACCTTGAAGAACTGAGCCGCGTCTTTCATGGGCCACCCATATATGCGTATAGCCGAATATACGGGTGAGTTCAAGGGCATCGGCGGACCCGTCCTTGACCACCCCCTAGCGGTGAACGACGGCCACCACGCGGATGTGCGGTGCGACCTCTGTCATTGTGCCGCCAGCACGAGAGCAGCCCTTTCGACACACTGACCGCATTTCGTCCCCCTGCCTTTGCGACGACGATTTGGGTTGGCAAGAAATGGTCTCTGCCTGCGCACTCTGCCTGATCATGTCGTCCAGTTAAATTCCGGGCACGACGGCTTGTTTCCAGAATGGCACTCGCATTTGCACCCAAACAGCGAGCTTGGCGCCGTGGCGTGGTCCTTCATTGGCAGCGTCGATGGAGCCCCGGTGGGACGCGACCAGCCCCCTGCTCAGCGCAAGGTCGAGGGCAAGGCCGCCGCGAAACCCTGCATGACAGCCTGCAAGTATCTCCTCGACCTGTTCACAGCTCGACGGTTTCGCGAGGTGTGTCGCGAAGCCATGCCGCAGTAAACAGGCCGACCTCTTCCCATCCGCCGAGCGACTATGGGAATTCTTTGGAGCTGCGGTCGCCGCCGCTGTTCACATTCTCGGCCTCGAGACGGGCGGGGTGCTCCGCGCCCGATTCGTCGGCAGGGGCGCGGTCGTGGGCGCCTTGGAAATACTCGGGCGTCGGCTCGGTGGCGGGGTGCGGGTGGCCTACCGTAGGGTGGTCTGGCGTCTCCCGGGCGTAGATGCCGCGAGCGGTATCCAAGGCGTGACCGGCCGATTCATGAACCAGCAGATCGGCGAGGCTGACAAGGCCCTTGAGATGTCCCTCGCCGTCGAGCACCAGCAAGCGGGATACCCTCGCGCTGACCATCATCTCGCCGGCTCGATCCACCGGGCAGTCGGGCGGGACGAATTGTACCGGAGCCGTCATCACGTCGCCCACCTTGGTCTTTGCGGCTCGTCGATCCTTTCCGACAACCCGCAGGGCGATGTCACGATCGGTGATCACACCGATGGCCTTGCCATCGGCGTTGCACACCGGCAACAACCCGAGGTTGTGGAAGGCCATCAACTTGGCGGTCCGCGCGACGGTCTCGTCACGGCGGATCCATTGTACGTCCTGACTCATGATTTCTTCGCAACGCATGTTGTTCCTTCCTCTCGGTTCTGGGCTTACGCAAGAAGCGGTCCAAAGGCAAAGAGATCCCGGTTGGACCACCATGAAGGCGCGTCGGCCACTGAGGGCCACGGATATGGGGCGCATCGGGCGACAGTTCTGACGCAACCGCATTTCTTGGCCCATCGGGTGAGCGGCGGCTTCAATCAAGATGAGGTACCGTTTCATTCGATTTGAAGGAGAGGAGTTGCCGCCGTCCGAACGTACTCACTGGGCGGTCTCGGTCCGCTACAGTCCGCTGCCCGGTGGCCGGGCGGGATCTCCGCTACCGCCGTAGGAGAAGACCGTACCGCTATGCCCCAACTTCACTCGAAACTCTGTGGCGCGAATCGTGCAGAAGGCCCAGCCACCACTGTGCTCGATCGCTACTTCCTTCACCCCGACGCTGCTCGCCGAGGGCACAGCGTCGACGTGCTTGTCGACGGGGATGAGACCTACTCGGCGATGCTTGATGCGATCGGAGCG
>PMBS01000047.1 GCA_003153015.1 Myxococcales bacterium | reverse complement strand
CCGCAGGCTTGGCAGACGACCTGCTTGGGCGTCGCCCCGACCATGGCTATGATGTTGTGGGTGGTCAGTCCATCACAGGGGCCGCACCAGGCGTCGACGTCGCCGCCCACGTGGAAGGTTCCCGCTGCAGGGCCCTCGGCCCGACTGTCGTTGCGCCAGGAAACCCCGGTGATTCGGCGCTCCTCGACCTCCGAGGGACCGGAGCCGTGACGATCGCCAGTGGGGCCGGTGGCGATACCCCCGATTCGGGGCAGGAGCGAGGCCAGGCGACGCAGGTCGGTGACCCGCCGTCCAAGTCTTCGCTCGATCAGCACTCGTTCACCCTCCGAGACAGCCGCGCAAAGATCACGATAGTTCTGCGACAGGCGCTCGACCGCCAAGTGCGCAGAGGTGACCACGTCGCGCTCCTCGGTGCGCTCCTGGGCCGAGTGAACCAGCAAGGCGACTTCTCGAATTTCTTCGGTCAGGTTGTCCAGAGCTGAACTCATTCTTCTTCCTGGTGACTTCCTCTCATGGACTCGGCCGGAAAACAACTAGCTATGGCCTGTCGGGAAATTCGGGTCGCCGCGTTCCGCTAGTCGCTACCGCTACCGCCCGCGCGGGCCGACCTGTGCTGGCCCGGAATCTCCCGCCAGGCCCTGGCCCCAAAACCCACGACAAACCTTGATTGCGTCGAGGACCAAGGCCGTCTAACATGCATTCCGCCTTTACCCCTTTGGAGCCATCCACCATGCGTACCACGCCCATCGTTGTCCTTGGTTTTGTTGCTTCTCTCTCCTCGACGGCGAGCGCGCAGTTTGCGCCCGCTCCAGTGGCGCCGACGGCGCCAGCGCCCCTGCCGGCTGCCGCGCCCGCGTATCCTCCGGCTGCCGCGCCCGCGTATCCCCCGGCTGCTGCGCCTGCACCAGCACCCGAGCCAGCGCCTGCTCCGATAGCAGTGCCTGCGCCCGTCCCGGCTCCCGCCGCAGCGTCGGGCACCGAGGCCAGCCTGCCTGCTGCCACTGCGGGGGAAACTGACGACCGGCCGCGTGGCTTCATCCCGCAGAACTCACTGGCTGGGTCGGTGGGCCTTCTGCGCATGGGCGCGGCCGAGGTGGGGCGCTTGTGGCAGTTTCGCCTGGGCTTGCACGGCGAGTACTTCAAGACCGACAAGATGCTGATTGAGAGCGGCGATTTTCAGAATGGCGGGGACACCAACACCCGTTTCCAGGGCGCGCTAACCTTTGGACTAACCCCGCTGCAATTCATGGAGATCTTCGGGGCGGTGATGGCCTCGGGCAACAAGAACACGCGGTGTCTTGCCTCCCAGACAACCCAGTGCGTCAGCGAAGGTGGTCGGACCGACCCTGAGATCATCAAGGCATTCGGCGACTTGATTCTCGGAACCAAGTTGGCCTATGCGCTGCCTAGTGGTTTCAGCATCGGCGGTGAGCTGGGCGTGCGCCTGATGTCGTCGGTGGGAGGGCTGACCTTCAGCGGCGATTCGACTTCGGTGTGGATCGACGCCCTGGCGAGCTGGAACTTCCAAGCTCTCGCGCCCATGCTGCCTTTGCGTGCTCACCTGAACCTCGGCATGTACTTCGACAACTCCTACAATGCTCCCGGCTATCCTGCGGGCACTACGATCTACTCGCGCTACGTTTCTTCCTTCGCGTATGGCCTGGGCAAGGATCGCTTTCGGCTAGCCCTTGGTCTTGATGCCCCGCTGGCTGAGTTGGCCGATTGGTTCTCGTTGCGTCCCATGCTCGAGTATCACTTCGAGTACATCACGGCTGACGGAGACTCAAGTTTCGGCGCTTACGGTCCGAACTGCGATCCTTCGGGCAAGGTGAGCTGTCGCAACAACAAGAGTCAGCAGTGGATGACCTTGGGCCTGCAAGCTCAGTTCGCGCACAGCCTGACCCTCATGCTGGGCATCGATCTGGAGCTAGAGGCCGTCGGCTACCCCTACGGTCCGCCTCTGGCGCCGTGGAACTTCCTGTTTGGCGCCAGCTATCCGCTGGACGCCGTTCCGCGAGTTGTGACCCGCAAGATCCCGGTCGAGAGGGTGGTGGCAGCGTCAACCAGAGAAGGCACTGTGGCAGGCAGGTTGGTGAGCACGGTTGGCACGCCGGTGGAGGGCGCGGTGGTTGGGGTGACGGGCCGCGGGCACTCACGCGTCCTCGCCGAGGCGGATGGGACCTTCCGGAGCGTGCCACTTGACCCCGGCCTGGTCGAGTTGCTCGTGGCGGCCCCCAACTACGAGAATGCGGCTGCAAGGGTCGAGGTGGTGTCAGGCCAGACGACCAATGTGGCCATCACGATGACGCCGCGGGCCCCGGCAGCCAAGATCGCGGGCCGGGTGACCGAGGATTCGGGCAAACCCGTGGTCGCGACCATCAGGCTGGCTGGTCCGCAAATTGCCGAGGCCAAGACCGATGATGCGGGCAACCTGTCGGTCGCAGTCCAGCCGGGTCAATACGCACTCCGCGTGGAGGCAGACCAGTATCTGAGCCGAGAGATGTCGATTGAGGTGAGGGAAGGGGCGGACACCCCGCTCAACGTCACCATGCACACGCGTCCTGCGATTCCGGGGGTGGTCTACAAGGATGGAAAGATCACCCTACGCCAGCCCGTCGCCTTCAAGGCGAAGGGCAACAAGCCCACCGCCGAATTTGCGCCGGGCGCAACCCGTGTTCTCGACGAAGTGGTGGATCTCCTAATCAGCCATCCTGAAATCCGTCAGATTCGTATCGAGACGCACACGGACAACAGCCTGCCGCCTCCCAAGGCGCTGGAACTCACCAACCAGCAGGCCCAGACGATTGCCGACTACATGAGCCAGCAGGGCGTGCCCAAGGACCATGTAGCCGCCGAGGGCATGGGCTCGAGCAAGCCGCGCGCTCCCAACGTGGGCAAGGCTGGCAAGCTGAAGAACCGCCGAGTGGAAATCGCAGTGGTGCAGTAGAACTGCGACATCAGTTCTTCGATTCACCGACGGCCGACGACGTCTCGCGAGGCACTGGGCCGATGGCTCCTGCCCAACGGGATCACGCTCGTCCGTCAAGGCGATGAAAGGTGGTCGTGGTCGCAGACGTAGTCGTGGCCAGACCCTCTTGCTTCGGCCACGGCCACCACGGGAGCAGTCAACGAGGGAGCAGCTACTCGCGGCTCTTCAGGATGAGCAGGCGGTAATTCGCGTACTCGGCCTGGCCGCAGGAGTAGAGGATCTCAGTCAAGAGGCGGTAGGGCGTGAACCGGTCCGCGACGATGGTCAGCTCGCCGTCGAATTTCTGCCCGGTCATCTCTGCCACCTTCTTCTCCTTGCGCGCCACCCGATTCAGTATTTCAACCAGGGGGGTGATGTAGTACCCATTGTCGCCGTCGCGTTTGAGGGCCGGATCGATCTTGCCACTGTTGATGGGAGCCACTGGCTCGCCATCGACCAACACCACACGTTTGGTGACCGTGACCGCGATCGCCTGCTTGGCGTTGAGCCGGGTGGTGGAAGACGGCAGCATCATGTTCTGGTCCTGGTTGACCAACAAAGCCGACGAGGTGAAGGTCTTGAGCAAGAACACCAGGATGATGGTCATCATGTCCATCATCGGGGTGATGTTCAGGCTGGTGATCTCCTCGGGCTCGGCCAGTTTGCGTGCGAAGGCGCGGACCGCCCGCTTGCCCTTCAGACGGTCCGACATTTCGGACGGAGCAGACACAGCCTCAGCGCTCATCACAAGATCCCCGCTGCAAACACGATGTCAGGGAAGAGCATATGGCCGTCCTTGTCCTCACGCATGGCGTCGAGGGTCTTGATGACAATCTCGTAGGCCGTTCCGGCGTCCGCGTTGAAGGTGGCCTTGGTCTCTTCTTTGAACTGATTCTTGACGTCGGTCAGCTTGGTCGTCAGGGCAACGTAGTCGTAGTCGCCGGTGGGCAGCTTGGGGATAGGTGGCATGACGCCGCCCGAGCCGGCCAAGGTGAAGCCCGAGTTGCCCACGGTCACGGTCAGGTTGAGGGCCGGTTTTTCTTCCTCGCCACCGCCGCCACCGCCCCCGAAGGTCGGCGAAGACGCGTTCACGGTTCCGAGAGGCACCTGATTCACCACCGAAGCGAGGAGGAAGATGATGATGTTGGTGACGATGTCCATGTACGGGACGAGGTTGATCTCGCCAGTATCCTCCTCCGCTTCCTCGAACTTCTCCTTCATCCGCCGCATGCGGGCCCGAACTTGACGTCTGGTCATCGCATGTTCGCCTGGTTGATGTGTCCGTTCGCTGAAATGCAGGTTTACTTGGGCGCCGCTGCCCCGCCCGTGCTGTGGGCTGATTCCGCCAAGAGGTTCTCCAGCTTGAGCGAGAAGGCCTCGAGATCAGCCGCCTGGCGCTTGGACATCGAACCCAGGATCGCGTGCGCGATGATGCAGGTCACCGCGATGCCCAGACCCATGGCCGTATTGTTGAGCGCCTCGGAAATGCCCTTGGCCAGAAGGCTGCTCCGCTCTTCCGGCTTGGCGGCGGAAACCGCACCGAACGCGCGGATGAGGCCGACGACCGTACCGAGAAGGCCGACCAGGGTGGCGATATTCGCCAACGACCAAAGCACCTGGACGCGCTTCTTGAGCATGGGCGTCACATCCACCAGCGACTCCTCGATGGCTTGCGCCACCGCGATCTCGCCGCGATGCACACGCTGCAGCCCCGCCTTGGCAACCTGAGCAACCGGCGCGGAGGTGGCCGAGCATAGCTTGACCGCCCGGTCCACGTTGTTGGCCAGCACGAGCTTGCGTATTTGCTCGAGGAAGGCGCGCGCATTCACACTGCTCTTCAGCAAGAAGAAGATTAGGCGGTCGATGATCATGGCGAGCACGATCACCGAAACCCCCAGATTGACGTACATGAGCGTTCCGCCCTGTTCTAGGAATTGCGCTAGTCCTTGCATCTCATCCTCCGCGAGCCCATCGACCCGCATGTGCGAGTCCGCGTGGGCGGGCTCGCAGCCAACGTTTTTCTTTTCTGAGAACTCCTCTACGGCGGCCGCTATATTATCGGGCAGGCCCCCAGTGTCAAGAGACGCGAGGCGCTAGCCAAAGATTCTTCTTCCCCATCTAGAATCGTTCATCGGAGAAACGCCCTGAGCTGCCGGCGCGGAAGACCAGCGGCAGGGTGCCCCGTCGCAGAGGCATGAGGCGGCTGCCCGGCTTGTCCGGCGTGGCGGGCACGCCCTTTTCGGGGTCGGCCCTCACGAAGATCACCCCGGCTGGCGGCTCGAAGTCCCGCACCGGGACCGAGCGCAGGGCTTCCTGCATGTACGAAAGCCAGATGGGCAGGGCCACCTGACCGCCCGTTGCGTCGTGGCCGATGGGCTTGAAGTCGTCGCGGCCCACCCAGACGCCGCACAGCAATTCGGGTACGAAACCGAAGAACCAGGCGTCGCGATAGTTGGTGGAAGTCCCGGTTTTGCCTGCGGCTGGCCGGCCCAGCTCGCGCGCCTTCTTGCCCGTGCCGATTTCGACCACGCCCTTCATTAGATCAGTCACCACGTAGGCGGTCTCGGGGGAGAGGCGGTCTTCGCGCGGTGGGGGGGCGGTGTGGTCTTCCAGGACGCGGCCGTCGGCGTCCACGATCTTGACGATGAACAAGGGCGTGACCAACCTGCCGCCGGCCGGGAACGCAGCGAGGCCGTACGCGACCTCTTGCAGGGTCAGATCCGGCGTGCCGAGCGCGAGTGAAAGCGAATGCGGCAGCTTGGAGGTGATGCCCAGACGGCGCATGACGTCGATGACAGCATCGACGCCAATCTGGGCGACGATCTGGGCGGATACCGTGTTGATACTCTTGGCTAGGGCGGTACGCAGGGTCACCGGGCCCAGGTATTCAGGCTTGTAGTTGTGGGGTGCCCACATTCCCGAGGCGGTCTTGAACTTGACCGGCGCGTCCCACTTGATGGTCAGCGAGGTCAAGCCATGCTCGATGGCGGCGGTATAGACAAAGGGCTTGATGGCCGAGCCGATCTGACGGTGCGCCTGGGTGGCGCGGTTGAACTGGCTCTTGCCGTAGTCGTAGCCGCCCACCATGGAGACCAGGTGGCCGTTGGATGGATCGAGGGCGATGAGCGCGCCTTGGACAGCGGGCGCGCTGGCCAGGTGGGCGAGAAACTCCTCGCGGTGGCCGTGGCCGGTGCCGCTCTGGGTGCGGAAATACACGGGCAGGACATCCCCGGTCCCCAGGCGTTCGCCGCGTGGGCCTGCCCAGGCCAGGGCTTGCGCCTCGCTGGCCGGGTCGAGCGGTACCACTAGCCCACCCGAGGCGACTACGACCTTCTTTCCCAGGCTGGTCACTGCGGCTGCATAGATCGTGTCTGGATCGGTGTCGAAGAGAGGCACATCGCGCGCGGCGCGCCGGCGCTGCGCCCAGGCCTCGCCCGCGGCGCGCTTGGCCGCAGAGTCGGGCAGGTGCGCTCCTGGCTTGGTCGCGTCCACCGTCGCGGCGGGTGGGTCGGGCAGGGCCATGAGAAGGGGAGACTGCTCCTCGTCCAGATTGAAGCCCGCAGGTCCCACGGGACGCGGCTGGCCGGCGGCAAGTTGGCGCCGCTGTTCGACATCGAGGTGGCCAATCGGCCCGTCGAATCGGAGGCGCCGCTGCAGGTCCTGCAGACCGCGCCGCAAGGCAGACTCAGCCGCCCGCTGCCGGCGCATGTCCAGGGTGGTGTAGATGCGAAAGCCTCGGCGCAGAAGATCTTCGTCGCCATAGCGTTCGGCCACGTGTTTGCGCACGGCTTCAACAAAGTAGGGGGCGGCCACATTGGTCATGGCGCGGGCATGCGCGACCAGCATCAGGGGCTCGCTGGCCGCGGCCTCGGCCTGCGCTGCGGTGACGAAACCCAACTCCCGCATCTGGTCGAGCACGTAGTGCTGGCGGCTGCGCGCGCGGTCGAAGTCGCGCAGGGGCGTGATACTGCCGGGCGCTTTGGGCAGCGCGGCCAGCATGGCAGCCTCGGCCACGGTCAGCTCGGCCACGCTCTTGCCGAAGTAGGCCGTGGCGGCGGACGCCAGACCATAGGCGCCATGGCCAAGGTACACGTGGTTGAGGTAGATGCCGAGGATCTGATCCTTGCTGAGGCGTTTCTCGATGCGAAAGGCGAGCAGGGCCTCGCGTACCTTGCGCGCCAGCGAACGTTCCTGGCCGACGATGAGGATCTTGGCCACCTGTTGCGTAATGCTGGAGCCGCCTTGCACCACCTGCCGCGCACGCAGATTGGCCCAGGCCGCGCGCAGGACGCCCAGGTAGTCGACCCCACCATGTTTGTAGAAGCGGCCGTCCTCAGCGGCGACAAAGGCTTTGCGAACCAGGTCGGGGATTTGCTCGATGGGCAGGAGCACCCGCTTTTCCACGAAAAACTCGCCGATGAGCTCGCCGTCCGCGCTCCAGATCTGGCTGGCGCGGATGGGCTGGTAGTCGGTAACCGCGCTCAGGTTGGCAGGCAGGTCGGACTCAAATTGGCGATAGACCCAGTAGCCCAGGCCCGCGCTCAAAGCCGCCAAGCTGAAGGCCAGGCCGCCGACAATGCGCAGGGCGGAACGCAGGACCGAGCGAGGATGAGACACTGGTTTCAATTCCTTCGGTCCATATGAGGCGGTGGGGGAAGGCCGTCAACATTTCAGCAAATACCATCCAAGACACGTGGAAAACTTGCGCTCCGACGGGAAGCTCCGAGTATTGGCCCATGGGCTGGTTCTCCGGCCGCGCACTCACGTGGTGCGTGGCAACTGTCACCTTTCTCGTCTGCGCGCCGGGCGCGGCAGCGGCCGCGCAAGATGAGCCGAGCACTGCGCGCGAGACATTTGTGGTCGAGTCGTTCAAGAACAGCAACGGCTTTCGCGCTCTCGACTACCTGGAAACGGGATTGCCCGCGTTGGTGGCCGAACGGCTGGGCCACCTGGCGCCGCTCAAGTTCGTGGGCTGCGAGACGCTGTTTGGCCACGCGCCCGCGGTCACCCCGCGCTGGACAGTGAGCGGCGAATTCGCGCGGCGACCGGACTGGAAGATCGCGGTCACCGTCCGTATCAAGGGATCGGGCGGCGAATCCGAAGCAATGGAAGTGACCCACATCGGGGGCAAGGACGGCGCTGCCGCAACCGCGGTTGAGGCGGCGTTGGCGGCTTTCCGCAAGGCGCTTGGCGATCGCGTGCCGGTCGCCAAGCCCGCGGTAACCCAGCGGTTCGGACGTGATCCCTACGCCTTTGTGCTCTACGGCCGGGGCGTGGCGACCTACCTGGGATTGGGCGGCCGTCACCGCAGCCAGGAGGAGGCCATCAAGATCCTTGGCCGTTCGCTGGTCATCGATCCCAAGGTTCCGGAAACCCGCCGCTTTCTCGGCGCCATTCATCTGGAGAACGGGCGGCCTGGCCATGCNNGGACTGGCCGCGCTGGACCGCAACGAGGGCTCGGCAGCCGCGCGGGATCGCTATGCGCGCTTGGTGGAGCTGGATCCCGCAGACTTGGACATGCGCCGGGCCTATGGCGAGGTGTTGGCCGAAGCCGGCCAGCTTGCGCAAGCCCAGGCCGAGTTGAACAGAGTATTGGAGGCGTCACCCGACGATCTGCGAGCGCGCCGGGCCTTGGCTCTGGTGCTGGCGTCGCGGCGCGCGGGCCCGGAGTTGGTGGCGGATCTGGAAGAGGTGGTGCGCCTGCAGCCAGAAAGTGTGGATGCGCGCATGGACCTGGGCGCGGCCTACCTGGGCGTGGGCAAGCGTAGCGAGGCCGAGGCGGTCTACGACGAGGTTCTGCGCCGCCGTCCGCGCGCCGCAGCCGCTTTGAAGTTGTGCGGCGATCTGGCGCGCGCGCGCGGCGATTTGAAGAAAGCCACGTCGCTTTTCAGTAAGCTGCGCTGGATTGCGCCCAATGACCCCAGGCCGGCGTTCCTACTGGGAACCTCCTTCTACGAGGCGGGCAACCTGAACGCGGCTGAGCGGTGGTTCACCGAGGCGTCCAAGTACCCCGGCATGCTGGGCGAGGCCTACGGCAACCTGGGTGTGATCGCGCTGCGCCGGGGCCAGCCCAAGGAGGCGCAGTGGTTCTTGAGTCGCGCGGCCAAGCGGCGGCCACAGCGGGCCTTGGTGCGATACAACTACGCGCTGGCGCTGTTCAGCAACAACCGGCCCGAGGACGCACTCAACCAGCTGCACGCAGCCCAGGGTTTGGAGCCGAACGATGCCGTAACCCAATTCTTCACCGGCGTGGTGGCGTTGCGGGTGGGCCTGCTGCCCGAGGCCGAGCGCTGTTTCCGTGAGGCCTTGCGCCTGGATCCGCAGAACGAAGACGCGCGCCACAACCTGGCCCTGCTGGAACCGCTGGTCAAGCCGAGACGCGAGGAGCGGCTGTCACTCGGCGAAGCGGCGGCGCCTGTGCACCCGGCGCGCGTGGATATCGAGAAGGGGCCGTAAGGGCCAGAGCGGCGATTCCGCAGGGGCGACCCGCGGTCGCCCATGCCGTCTATTCCTCCCACCAGTTCTCGACGAGCAGGCCCCGAATCCGACCAAGGTGTTTCACGTTCCGCGTGACCACTACGAGACCGCCGACCAGCGCGGTCGCGCCGATCATCACGTCCTCGATTCCGACAGGAGTCCCGCGCAGTTCGAGGTCTGCCAAAATTTCGCCCGCACGGCTCGCCTCATCTTCACCCAGCGGGAGGATCTTCACACGCGCAAGTACATCCCGCCGGATGCGCTCCCACAAAATCGAACCCGCGGCGCTCCTGACCGCGCCGAAGCGAAGCTCCATGACCGAGACGACTGAAGTGTGAAGGGCGTTCTGGGGAACCTTGCGCAAGTGTCCGAGGAGCGTTGCCGATGGTCGTTTCTTGACGACCTCAGACAGAACGTTGGTGTCCAGCAGGTATTTGGGCACGGGCTCAGTGACCTCGTGCCGGACGCTTCAGGGCGCGGGGGAGATGGTGCCGGCGAGCGGCGACGATCTCCTCGACGCCGGCGATGAACGGGTGTGTGTCCTCCAGCCAACCCGTGACGTCCGCGAGACCATGGCCATCGTCCACTGATTCGGCAGGTACCAACCTGGCCATCGGCCTTCCGCGGCGGGTGATCAACACATTCGCGCCGCCGTATGCCACGCGACCGAGGAGTTCCGACAGGCGGTTCTTGGCTCCCGCGACACTCACCTCCTCCACGGGGGCTGTCGCCTTCCTGGCCATCTTGGACATGATGGCCATTATGGCCTATTGGCCTGGGAGCGCCAGGACCCAGTGAAGCGTGCCGGCACGATCCGGGCCGGCTTCCCCGGTGCCATTCCGCTTGCACATGACAACGTGCCGACGACGACCACCTCGATCAGGCCGAGATCGGGTAGACTGTCTCGAAGGCAGTTGCATTTTTCGCGAGTAGCGACATGGGCCCGAAGGGAGGCCTGGAAATTGAGAGAATCATCGATGGCCCCGTTTTCAGCGCGGATCTTGGCAAAGGCGCTGGCCCTATCTCTAGATCCCAACCAGGCCAAGTACGGCACGGCCACTGCGATCGCGGGTCCCTGGACTGCCTTGCAGAACCTGGGCGACAGCACCACCTACGACACGCAGTCCAATTATGTCATTCCCATCGTGGGGACCAAGACGACCACCTTCATCTTCTCTGGTGATCGCTGGCAGGATCCCGACCTGGTCAGCTCGAAGTACATCTGGTTCCCCATCCGGGTGAATGGCACGTCACTCACCATGGACCGCTACGACCAGTGGCAGATCGATCTGACCACGGGCGAATGGTGGCCCATGGTTACCGACGGGGGCGTGGCACAGAAGGGCTAGCGAAGCGTTGCCTCAAACCATCGAGGCGACGACGGCCGACGATCCGGCCCGCTGGCTGCGTCGAGCCTGCGCTGCCGGTCCTCAAGTACATCAGTACATTCCGGTCCGGTTCTCGGCCCTCCTTGCCAGCGAACCGGCTTGTCGGCCGCATTCTAAGGGACATCGCGATCAGTGCTTCGTCGATGTGTTGCTGAAGCCTGTCTCATCTTCTTTGGACTGGACCCATACAGGGGGCTAGCGGCGGCGGCTCGCTCACCCACGGCGGCCAAGATTGCCCGGGTTGCCTTGGTATCGCCCTGGTCAAAGGAGGCCATGGCCAGCAGCTTGCCGAGCGCCAGATAGCCATACGCGCTGTCCTGGCCTGCGCCGAGGCAGAGACTGCCTTTCGCTTGCTTGAACACCCGGCTCTCCACCGGCGCCTTGATGTCCTTGCATAGCGAAGCCAGGAACGTGGCTGCGGCTTCCTGGTTCTTCATCTCGTGTAGGGTGACTTCCACGGTTCCACCCGGAATCCGGAAGAAGCCCTGGCTGGCGCTGGTGACTCCGGCCCGCACGTAGCGCTGGTAGCCGCCGTCGTAGATCACGGTCAACTCCTCGCCGCCGCCGCAGTGGCGCGTGTCACCCATGGCCTGCAGTCCAGGTACCTCGGCTGCTGTGGGAAAGAACCGCAGCAAGGGATCGCTGCCGGCCGGTCGCATGGGGAGCCCGCCGGCTTCGCCGGCGGCGCACCATCGCGGGAGGGTATGGGAACCCTCCCAGGGTTCCCATGTTAAAGCAAGGGCCGGTGCCAAGAGCCAGGCCAGCGCAGGGCCTCGGACCATTGCGCGCATGGCGAGAAGCCTACCACGGAGATCTGTCGCCGAACGTGACACGGGCAGGGTTTGCCGGCAGGATAGGGGTCTTCCAAAATGAGCGACACAGTTCTGAAAATCGGTATGCCGGCGGGCTCGCTGGCTGACCCCAACCGGGGCGGCAACCTCATCAAGCTGCTTGAGCAAGCGGGCTTCAAGATCGCTGGCTATGACACGGGTGGGCCCAGCCAGTTCACCACGGTCAACTACCTCTACGGTTGGGACGGCCGGCCGCAGGAATTCGCTACCCAGCTTGCCATCGGCGAGTTGGACGTCGCCATCGCCGGNNCTGCGCTACGAGTACGGCAAGGATGTGGAACTCCGTCGGGTCCTGTCGCTCCAGCGCGGGAGCGTGCGCCTGGTCGGGATCATTCGGCCCGACAAGGAATGGAAGGACGTGCGCAGCTTCTTGACCGAGTTGACTGGGCGTAAGCCCCTAATCACTGCGGTGGCGGAGATGCCCTATCTGGCCCTTGACTGGATCCAGGGGCGGCTGAAAGATGCGGGCCTTCTCGATCGCTTCCGGCGCTTCTCGGTGCAGAAGTACAGCACGCCGCCCAAGATTGACAGNNAAGACCGAGGCCAAGGTGCGCAACGGAGGCGCCGATCTGGGCCTGGAGATCACCCAGAGCGGCAGCGCCATCAGGAACTACGGCCTGCGCATCATCGACGAGGTGATGGAATCGGGAACCTCGATCTGGGCCAATCCCCGCATCCGCGAACAGCCGGAAAAATACGAGCTGCTGCGCATGTTTCTGCTCAACCTCTACGGCGCCACCAACGCCGAGAACAAGGTCTTGCTGCTCTTCAATGTGCCGGTGTCACGCGCCGCCGTGGTGGAGAAGTATCTGGCGGACAACAATCTCTATGCCGACGAGCCCAGCCGCATCAGTGGCCAAGGCTACACCGAGTACAGCATCGAGGTGGACACGAGCAGCGCTAAGCTGCCTCTCGCTCGGGTGCGCTTCCAACTGGCTGAACTGGGTGCGCGCGGCATCGACACTGTGCCGCTCACCTCGTCGATCCCGGACGCGGGCGTGATCGAAGGCTGGTAGGACAGTTCAGCCTTGCGAACGCGTCTCAGGGTGCGGGTTCATCTCGAGCGCTACCCGCCACTGAGAACACAGAGGGGAGAGGGGAGGGCACAGAGCCGCGAGGGAGGCGCGGCTACCCGGCGTTCACGCTTCCGTTTGCCGCGGATTCGCTCCAGAAGGCGGGAGGGCCATCGATGATGAGGCGTTGGGCTTCCTCGGCCGGCACGGGACGGGAGAAAAAGAAGCCCTGGGCGCGCCGGCAATTGAGCGAGCGCAGTAGCTCGAGCTGCTGTGGGGTCTCCACCCCTTCGGCGATCACGTCCATGCCCAGGTTGTGGGCCAGCCCGACGATGGCGCGCACGATCTCGGATTGCTGAGCGCCGCCGTGCATGGAACTGACGAATGAGCGGTCGACTTTCAGGGTCTGCACCGGGAACGATTGCAGATAGGCCAGCGAAGAATAGCCAGTCCCGAAGTCGTCCACGTCCAGGTGCACGTTCATTTCGTGCAATTCTTGCAGCACGGCTGCGCCGGCCTGCATGCTTTGCATGAGGGCGCTCTCGGTGATCTCCAGGGTCAAGCAGCTCGGGCGCAAACCAGTCTGGTCGAGCACGTGGCGTACCTGTGCAGGCAGATCGGCATGAGCAAGTTGGCGCGTGGACAGATTCACCGCTATGCCGAGCGGCGGCTGGGTCGGGCACATGTCGTGCCAGACGCGCATTTGGCGACAGGCCTCGTGCAGCACCCACATGCCGAGCGGCCGGATGAGCCCGGTCTCCTCGGCGGTGGGGATGAAGGCATCGGGCATCACCAGCCCGCGGCCCGGATGACGCCAGCGCGCCAGCGCCTCGAAGCCGGCCAAACTTCGCGACTGCAAGTCCACGATGGGCTGATAATGGACGACCCACTCCTGTCGTTCGATGGCACGGCGAAGATCGGTTTCGAGTTGCAGTTGGTCGACTGCGCGCCGGTGCATATCGGCGTCGAAGACTTCGTGGCGGGCGCGGCCGGCGGCCTTGGCGCGGTAGAGCGCGGTGTAGGCGTCGCGAAGCATGTCGTCGTGGCGCGCGTAGCCCGAGCTAGACAGGGCGATACCGATGCTGACCGAAGTGAAGACCTCCGTGCCCCCCACAGTCAAAGGCAAAGCCATGGCATTCTGGATCCGCTCTGCCACGCGAACCGCGTCGCTTTCACTGTGCAGATCGTCGAGCAGAACGGTGAACTGATCGCCCACCACCCGAGCCAGCACGTCACCCGGACGCAGGCAGGCCTCAATGCGTCGGGCGGTCCGAACCAACAGCTCGTCACCGGCACCGTGCCCCAGACTCTCGTTGATGCATTTGAAGCGATCGAGATCCAGCCAAGCCACGGCAAACAACGGACTCGACGGACCCAAGTGCCGGGTCCGCGTGACCAACCGCTCTACCCGTTTGTCAAACATGGCGCGGTTGGGAAGTTGGGTCAGCGGATCGTAGAACCCTTTCTGTTCCAGCTCGGCCTCGAAGCGTTTTTTCTCGGTGATATCGCGTGAAATGCCAAAGCTGCCGACGATCGCCCCGGAAGAATCGCGTAGGGGAATCTTGGTGGTGGACAGCCAACGCTCGCTGCGCCCGGGCAGGTGCCACTTCTCCTCCATGTCGACGAGAGTGCGCCCTCGGCGCACGATCTCTTCGTCATCTCGGCAGCGGTGCTCGGCCTCATCACGGCAGAGAAAATCCATTTCGTTGCGACCGATGGCCCGGGCTGGGTCAGTAAGTCCGAGGTGATTGGCCATCGCCCGGTTGACCCGGGTGAAGCGGCCGTTGCGATCCTTGAAGTAGATGTCCTCCGCCATGGAGTCCATCACCGTCTCAATCTGAAAGAGAGAGCCGCGGAGCCAGTCGAGCTCTTGCTTCTGTGCCCGGCTGAGCGCTTCAGTGACTGGAGGAGGTGTGCGCTGCCCGCGCCCGGGCCTAGGGGTATCCGAGTCGCGCCCCGAATGCGGGACAGGGGTCGCGCGTCTTTCCCCGCCCTGCTGGGCTTGTGCACGCTTTGCTCTAGATGAAACGAGCCTCGTCATGCGTACTGCGATCATCCGAGGTGTCACACGGAACCGACGCCGCTGCTGCCCCTTGCTCGAACTAACCGCGCGGCGATTATAAGCCGGTTCACGATTTTTTATGCAAGGAACTTTATGTCGCATGTGGGCAATGGGCGATGTTCCCCTGCCATGTGAGTGGAGGTATCATGGTGGAGTGGAAGGTACGATCATGAAACGCTTTGGTTCGCGCCTAGGTTCGGTCTTGCCCGCGCCAGCGGTGCTACTCGCTTTGGCGGCAGGGGTGGCGGCTAGCAGCTACGCGCTAGCTGCACCCAAGCTACTCAAGGAGGTAGGCCGGGTTACCGCCGGGGAAGGCGCCATGCACGATGCCTTTGCCCTGGACCAGGGGGGCAGCACGCTGGCGTACATCGTCTTCACCGGCAAGGGAGCCGTGCAACTCCATGTGGGGTCACCTGGGGGCAAGACCCACGTGACGGATCTGGTGAACTTCTCGGGCGCTCCTGAGAAGATCCTGAGCCTAGCAGGATACTGGTTCGTGGTGTCCAACGAAGGGTCACGGCGGGCCGCAATCATCGACCCCGCGGGGCGGATCAAGCGCCAGACCGGCGCATTCGACGACTGTGAGCTGGCACACGCGCCCAACGCCCTGGTGACCTACAGTCAGAAGCGGCAGCCAAACGGCGGTGACCGCTACACCATCCAAACCTATCGGCCGGACGGCAGCACGATTGCGGTGAAGTCGCTGGTGGTTACCCCGAACGGGACAATCGACGGTGACACCGCTGCAACTTTTCTTGGTTTTGCCAAGAGCCACCTGCAAGCCATGGTGCAGAAGCCGGGTGCGTACGACCGTCGTAGCGACGCACGCGAGCCCCCGCAGTTCGCTCTATACGACGTGATGACTGGCAAGTCCGGCCCGGGGAAGATGCCGCCCAAGCTGGACAATTTTCTCGACTACATCCGCAAGCGCGCCGAGAAGCCAGACCTTGACGCCGTCATGGTACTAGCCGCGGGACAGGCCGGCTTCGATCTGGTGGGACCGGGCGAGAAGGTGCGGCCGCTCAACTTGGCGACCAAGCAATATGATGTGCTGTCGTTGCAACAGTTTCAGGTGGGCAGCCGAGTCGTGTTCTCGCTGGTGGCTGACCGCCCAGAGAAGGGCAACATGGAGGAGGCAGGTCGGTACTCGCAGGCGTTCTTCAGCCTTGAGCCGGGAAGTGGCCAGGTGACCGCGTTGGGCGAGATTCCGCTGCCCGACAAGCATCCCTGCCCGTGGTCCGCCGGGGGAAACAAGATCGCAGTGCTGCGCAAGGCGGCCGATGGGAGCCGAGAGATTGTGATTTACTCACGATAGTGAGCTTCTTTGGCGGTGTCACGACACTGCTATAAGAGGAGGACCAGATTCCTGATGCCGTGTTCCACAGGATCTCAATTCCTGAGGTGCGGTCCAGTCCATCTGTGGTCAATGCCTCCGCCGGGGCTCGTTATCAGAAGCCAGAACACCGATTGGCGGTTCTGGACTGTCGCCGCCCCCAACAGGCAGGAGCAGACGTGATGCTTCGATGTGACACGACACCTCGCGGGAGCAGGATGATGGACGGACCTCGTCCGCGTTGGCTGATTGCGCCTGACTTTCTGCCCCTAGTCGGCGTGTCCCTGCGTGCGTCCAGTCCTGTGCCAGGCTTGCGCTTGAACAAGGCGGCAGCCAACGACACGCCTCGGCCCCACGTCTTTGGGCTCGCAGTGAAGCAGCTTGTCCCGCACTTCCGCCTGGGTCGTCGCGCGCGCACCCAGGTGGTCTAGCGAAGCTCACACCAGCTCGGCGAGAGCGCGGTTGGCTTCCTTGGCCGAACGTAGCGAGCAGTCTTCGATGGCCAGACCGCCGAAGTAGTTGCCCGTGATGTAGAGGCCGCTTGCCGGCAGGTGACGGTCGATCTCTTCCGTGAGCCCCGCGTGTCCGAGCGACAGCGACGGCAAAGACGTGGCGTGGGTGGCGACGTAGGCGAACTGGTCACGGCCCAGGCCGGTGACAGCGCAGATGCGCGCGATGCGCTCGTCGAGCGACACACCAGCCCGGAAATGGAAGGTGAAAGCGCGCAGGTGCTCGTCGGGAACCACATCGCGCGTGACCACTGAGAAGAAGGTATCGTCGACCGGCACGATGCCAGCCAGGCGGGGCAGGGCAACCTGACGGGCCTCGGCCACGACCCCCACAGACTCGATCTTCGCGACTTGGATGCGGGCCAGGGCCGCGGCGACCTCGGGCGCGAAAGGCGCGAGCAAGCCCGCGGCCTCAGGCGCAGGCAGGGCCAGGGCCAGGCGGCGGGCAACGACTCTGTCTCCGCCATCGATCTCGACGACAAAACCACCGTCCCTGCGGGCCAGGGTGCGCGCCTTCGCGTTGGTTTGCACGGTGATGCCCGGCCCTGCGGCGATCCGGTCGGTCAGGGTCTGGATTCCACCGGCAAAGGTGAAGCTGCGCGGGATGTCTTTGCGGCGCGGGCGCTTCTTGAACAGGATCTCGGCAGGAAAGCTGTCGGTCGGTTGCGAGGGCACGGCAGCGAACAGGGGCGCAAAGACGCGCGTCCAGTTCTTCCGGCCCACCAGCTTGCCGTAGTATTCCGCCACGGTGCGGCCCTGCTTGCGTTCAGTGAAGACGTGCCAGGCGGACAAGAACAGCTCGGACAGGCTCAGTTGCGACGAAATACTACGTAGCTTGCCGTCCACGAGTAGACGGAAGGGCGCCTTCTGGCGCGTGAGCATGCGGTCGTGCAAACCCAGTTCGTCGACGATGGCGAGCAGCGAGCCGTAGGAGTTGTAGAGGGTGTGCGCCCCCATCTCGAACCAGAACCCGGCGGGTTGTCGCTGGGAGCGGAAGCATCCCCCGGGCTCGGCCGCCGATTCGAGAACCAGCACCTTGCGCCCAGCCCGTGCCACACGATGGGCAAGGCAGAGCCCGCTGATTCCGGCCCCGAGGACCACGAGGTCGAGGTTTTCGCTCACGACGCAGAAGTTATGGCGCGCCCAGGGGACTTGTCCACCCCTTGGCCCGTGAGGTGAAGATGGGCGTCGTGGCCGTGGTCGTGGCCGTGGCCGACAGGTACCCTGCCACGCTTGTGACCCTCGGCCCGGCGGTGCTAGCGTGACGGTCGTCGTCGGTTGACGCTGCCCGAAAGCCATGAAGCGACTCCTGAGAATCGTCACCTGGACGCTGGTGTCCGTGCTGGGCGCGGTGGCCTATGCCGTCGTGGCCAGCCGGCGCGGCGAGCCCCTGAGCGCCGCGTGGATGGTGGTGGCTGCGCTGTGCACCTACGCCATCGGGGTCCGTTTCTATTCCAAGTGGATAGCCGCCAAGGTGCTGATGCTCGACGACCAGCGCGCCACGCCGGCCGAGGTTCACGACGACGGCCGCGACTTCGTCCGCACCAACAAGTACGTGCTCTTTGGCCATCACTTCGCCTCCATCAGCGGGCCTGGGCCGCTGGTCGGGCCGGTGCTGGC
>PMBS01000351.1 GCA_003153015.1 Myxococcales bacterium | reverse complement strand
CCCAGGGGTGCCCAGAAGTTTGCGGCAGCAGAGGAAATGATCAGCTCCCTGGGCGGTTTGATCGGAGATGGCCGGCCGCCCGCCTATGTATGGGCGGCCTCCGGTCCACCGTCGGTCGCTCCTTGCGGGCAAGGTGGCAGTTTGCGCCGATGCCTCTTCCTCCGCACTCCGGATTCCACCGGCAACGACGGCCTCAGGCAGTTATCACAGGATTGTGGGACTGTGGCGTGGCCACCTTCGCGGGGGCTGACCTCGTCGCACATGGGGGCTGGCCTGCCGAACAGATAGCCCTGCATGAGATCGACACCAAGCTCGATCAAAACATCGCGTTCCGATTCGGTTTCGACACCCTCGGCGATCACGTTCACTTCCATTTCGGCGAACAAGGACGTCATCGCCGAGATGATCTTGCGCTGGGTGGGCGAGCTGTCGATTCCGCGGACCAGCGACATGTCGTATTTGACAACAGTGGGCCGCAAGGTGGTGAAACTGGTAAGGCCCGCATAGCCGGCCCCCATGTCGTCGAGTGCGATGCGGAATCCCAGTTTCCGTAGGCGATCTACCCGAGCCCCAACGTCTGGGACCGACGCGAGGGAGGCCCGTTCGGTCACCTCGAGGGCCACGCGATCCGCCACTTTCGAGAGTGCCGAGCCAGGGTCGAAGAGGTGTTCATCAAGCAGATCGCTGCTGTGCAGATTGACGAAAATGAATCGTGCGGGTGAGTTCGGCACTTCGGCCGCCACCCGGTCACGTATGATGCGTCCCAGCTCAGCCATTCGGTTCAGCCGCTCGGCCGCTGAGAGAAACACGCAGGGGTCGGCCATGGTTGGCTCGCTGGTGCGCAGCAGGGCCTCGTAGCCGAAGATTCGTTTGTCCTTCCACGAGAAGATCGGCTGGTAGGCCATCCAGAGGGACTGCAGGGCGCAGTCGAAAAGCTGCCCGAGGCTACTGCAGTCTTCCGCTGGGTTCCACGCGGCACGCGCTAGATCGATCGCCATGCGGCGGAGGACCAAGAGACGGTGCATCTGGGCTGAATGGATGACCGTGTCTTGTAGCTGCAGCATGGACAAGGGTTTGAGCAGATAGCGGAAGGCCGAGTGTTCCACGGCTGCGATCGCCGTGTCGAGACGGGGAGCACCAGTGATGAGAACTACCGGCATGTCGGGATCGCACTTCTGCGCAGCTTGCAATACGCCCACTCCGTCCACGCATGGCAGGTTGATGTCAGAAACAACAGCGTCGTAGGGATTGGCGAGGAGAAGATTCACTGCCTTCTCGCCGTCCTCGGCACGATCGACCGTGAATCCCACGGCACGGAGGGCGCGCGCATAGGCCCGCAACAGCAGATCGTCATCGTCGACAATGAGAACGCGGGAGCCGGCCGGGGCGGATCGAGTCGCTTGGGCGGGCGTTGTACTCTCCGCGCACACGGAAGCAATAGTCGGGTGCATGCTCTCTACAACAGCAAGGCTCGTGCCAACTCACGCAGGCAATTCGCGAGCGGGAATTCCTGAGGAGTTTCGCGGGCCGAGAAGGCGCGGCAGCCTGGCCGAGAAGAGAGGCCATCGCTCTTCCGTTTATGCCCTGGTTGCGGAACGGCGGAAGTCCGACGGCTATCCGCCGCAACAGAAAGAGCAAGCGGCCTTGCGCATCATCGCGGCGCAGCGTAATATGGACGCGGGAATTACCGTGGGGACCCTGCCGGTGGGCACGGAGGAGAAAGAGGTTCCTGCACTCATCGAGAGGAGGCAGCGAGTGGAAGACGACGTGCAAGGCAGCAAGATCCTCATGGTGGACGATTCTGCTGACAATCTGCGGCTGCTGACCGCGGTCATGGAACGCGGCGGCCTAGTGCCCCGGCCGGTCACCAGCGGCAAGCTGGCAATCAAGGCAGCGGAGGCGAATCCGCCCGATCTTTTCCTGCTCGACATTCGCATGCCGGAGATGTCTGGCCTGGAAGTGTGCCGACGGTTGAAACAAAACGAACGGCTACGCGACATTCCCGTCATCTTCATCAGTGGGGTACAGGGCAGCGAAGACAAGGTCGAAGGTTTTCGCGTCGGCGCCGTGGACTTCGTCTCCAAGCCCTTCCACGACCAGGAGGTACTGGAGCGCGTCAAGACGCATCTGCGTCTGAAACGTCTTCAGGTGGAACTGGCGTCGCACAACCAGCGGCTCGAGCAGCGGATCGTCGAGCAGGTCAAGGAGGTTGCGGCCTCACAGTTGGCGACCATCTTCGCGCTCGCCAAGCTGGCCGAGACTCGCGACGACGACACCGGCCAGCACATCGAGCGGGTACAAACCTTCGCCAGGAGGCTGGGCGAGGGAATGCGCGAGTTGGGTTTGCAGGCGGCGCAGTTGACCAGCACCTTCATCGAGAATCTGTACCAGACCGCCTCGCTGCACGACATCGGCAAGGTCGGCACGCCAGACGCCATCCTGTGCAAGCCCGGAAAGTTGACCCCGGAGGAATTCGTGGAGATGAGAAAACACTGCGAACTTGGCGCCAGGACGCTGGCTGCGGTGCTCGAACGCCATCCCGACAACCAGTTTCTGCGCATGGGCGTCGAAGTGGCCAGGTCGCACCACGAGTGGTGGGATGGCACTGGCTATCCCGATGGTCTGCGGGGCACGACCGTGCCGCTTTCCGCGCGCATCGTCGCGCTCGCCGATTTCTACGACGCCCTAACTTCGAAGCGTTGCTACCGGTCCCCAATCAGCCATGAGGTCACCTGCCGGATGATCCAGACCGGCAGCGGGACACATTTTGACCCCGACGTCGCAACCGCCTTCACAAACCTGGAGGGCGAGTTCCACCGCATCCGGCGCGAGATGCATGATCGAAACGAGTCGGCGTAGGCGCGCCTCGCCCGCACCGGGCGACCGCAGGTCGCCCCTACGAACCAGACGGATCGATCCGAAACATCGGTGACCCTCACGCGGCTATCGCGGGATTGTGGGACTCTGGCGTGGCCTTGCCGCTGTCGGCGCTGACCTGGCCCTGGGCTTGCGCCGTCGGCATGTGGATGACGAAGGACGAGGGCCAGCCCTCGCAGGCTTCCACAGCCAAAGTAGCCCCGTGCGCCTGGGCGACCATCCGGCAGAAGTACAGACCCTGGCCCCAGCCCGACAAACGTCGTGCGCCCTGATCCCCGGGCTGGAACTTGTCGAAGGTGGTTTCGCGCCGCTCGGGCGGGATCTTCGCGGCCGTGCAGTGAACCGCGATCCACACTTCGGCGTTGCGTTTGGTGGCTTCGAGCAGGATGCGACCCCCGTTCGGGGTGCGGCGAATCGAAGCGGTGATCAGGCTTTGCAGCAGCCGCAGGAAGAGGCGCGAATCCGCAGCGACAGGCAAGCAATCCTCCGCGTCCAGTTCGATCCTGATGGACTTGCTGCGGGCGTGGGTGGCGGTGCTGTCGCGGGCTTTCTCCAGCAGATCCTGTACTTCGAGGCTCGCGCGATTCATGATGATGCCCCCGTCCTCCAGCCTGGTCGTGTCCAGGATCTGCGCGATCATTTCGGACACATCGCCGGAGCCGGCCAGGGCCTCCTCGACCGCTTCCAGCCAGGGCTTGCTGACCGGATGGCGTCTCATCTCCAGGTCCAGGTACTCCAGCGAGAGCATGGTGGCGCCCACCGGGGAGCGCATGTCGTGGACGATGACCCGCACCAGGCTGTCCTTGTCCTGCTGAAGGTTGCCCAGCTTCTCGCACTGGTCGCGCGTCTCGGCCAGCATGCGCCGGGTGACCTCGGCCTCGGCGGTTTCGCGCGCCAGCTTGCTGCTGGCCGCGGCGAGCAGCAGCACCGCGACTGCGGTCAGCATGGGCAACGCGCTCAGATCGGCCTGCTGCATGAGCGACAGCTCGCACAGCGTTGCCAGCAGGGTCACCAGGACCAGACAGCGGGTGCGAAAGGCGAGCCCACCCACGGCGATGGGCAGCACGAACACCCCCACGCTGAGACCGGCGATGGTCTGAGCGCCCATGGTACCGACCAGCAGGGCGGTTCGTAGCACAGCATAGACGAAGCCAACGTCGAGTACAGGCTGGATCCACGCCAGCCGCAGCATCACAGTTCGCCCCTGCGCCGCGAAGCTGATCAAGGCCAGCGTGCCGTAGGCGATCAAGAGGGGAACTTGCCTGCCCCATTCGGCGTCGTCGGAGCCCTTCCACAGGATGACAGAAACAACAAGAAACAGCACCGAGCCAACTAGTCGCAGGCTGGCCGCCGCAGACAGGATGCGGCGGCGCTGGCTGTCGGCAGCCTCGCTCAGGATACCGATCCCGGAGGCAGGCACGGGTTGCGTCGAGTCGAGCGGCACGGCTTGACCCCTAGAAGCGTGGTTCCGGCGGGGGGAAATCCGGCCGGGCAAACAGGTAACCCTGCATGAGGTCCCCGCCATTGGCCGCAAAGTCATCGCGTTCAGCTTCGGTTTCGACGCCCTCAGCGATGACCGGCACATCCATCTCCTGGCAGAGTGTTACCACAGCGCGCATCAACTTTCGCCTGACGGCGACATTCTCGATCTTGCGGAAGAGTGACATCTCAAGCTTGACCGCGTCGGGCTCCAGCAGCGCTAGATTGCCCAGGCCCGCGGCCCCTCCGGCAACGTCGCTGACCGCGATCTTGTAGCCGAGCGAACGCAGCCTCCTGGTCCGGGCCAGGAAGTCCTGGGTGTCGTCCGCTGCGGCTTGTTCGGTGATCTCGAAGTAGACCTGCTTGGAGAAGGCAGCCAGCGGAGAAGCGGGGTCATAGAGGCTCTTGTCCAGGAGTTCCAGTGAATGGAGGTTGACGAACATGGTCGATCGGTGGGAACTCATGACGGACGCCACCTGACGGCGGACGCGTTGTCCGAGCAGGCCAATCTGTTTGAGATCTTCCGCAGCCTTCAGGAGGTCGAGCGGAGTGGACAAAGAGGGCTCGTTGGTCCGGATCAGCGCCTCGCAGCCCACGATGCTCTTGTGCGACCACGAGACGATCGGCTGGAAGGCCATCCACAGGCTCCGCAGCGCCCGGGAGAATCGCTCGCTCGTGTGTTCTTGCCGTTTCTCTTGGTCCTCGACGATGTGCATCTGGCTCGTCGTCCGCCGCCTGTGCAGGGCGCGGTCGAGCTCGCGCTCGAGCTGCGCGGCCGACACCGGTTTGAGCAGGTAGCTGATCGCGCCCCATTCCACCGCCGCCCTGGCAGTGTCCAGATCGGGCTGGCCGGTGACCAGGATGATCGGCATGTCGGCATCGGTCCTGCGGATGTCCTGCAGGACCTGGATGCCATTCTGGTCGGGCAGATTGATGTCGCTCACGACGGCATCGAAGTGTTCCCTGATGGCCAGCCTGCTCGCCGATTGGCCATCGTTGGCGATGCGGACCTTGTAGCCAGAGGCGTCGAGCATGCGGGCGCAGGTCTGGGCGAACACGCCATCGTCGTCAACCACCAGCACGCGGCCGCGCGATGCGCCCGCGTCCACAGCGTCCGGACCGGTGGCATCGGCCCCGAACCGGGAGGAGCGTAGGGGCTCGGGCTGGCCCAAGGCCGGCTCGGACAGAAGAAGTTGCAGCTCTTCGCCGTTTTCGATGGCATCGCGGTCATTGGCGCCCGCGGAAACCTCGTCCAACGAGAAATCGCAACGTCCAGTCTGCATGGTGTCCCTCCTGGGATTTGACTCGCCCGGCCCGGCCTCTCTCCGAGACACATTCGTGGAAAGGAGCAACCCAAACGTGACTCGGGAGGAGGCAGGCTCGGGGGGCGTGTAACCCAATGGCGGAACAAAGCAAGCCCGGGGCCATCCACAAATTGGCACCTGGCCGCCTATTCCCCGGCGGGACCGTCGGCCATCTGCCACTCGCCGGCAACCCGCGCGTCGGTACCCTGACAGGCGACATCCACCCACAGCGTTCCGCTCCCATGTCGGCCGGCCGGCCCCCGGATCGATTTTCCCGCCGCCGACGCTCCGTGAACGCCAGACCGCCGCACATCGCCCTGGTGGACCTGAACCTGCCGGATGGGCGCACCGTCGAGATTCTGACGTCGCTATATGGTTTCTCCGCCCTCCACCAGCGCTGGCTGGGTGGGCGCGCCGGTGCGCAGGTAGCGCGACGCCATCTCGTATTCGAAGAATGAGGCCATCTTGGTGTCGATGACCTTNNCTTGGACCACAGGGCGTGCGCATCGTTGCTCTTGCCCTCGGCGAGCAGGCGCATGGCCTGGTAGAAAAAGACCTCGGCCCGCTTGCCGGGCGTGTCCGCCATGGCCAGTAACTGGTCGTAGCTGATGCGGCTGAGCGCGTAGCGCACGAGCTGCCGGTACCAGGCCGAGGCGCGCGGCGGACGCAGCTCCACCTGGCGGGCATCCAAGGTGCGCAGGTAGGCCAGGGCAGCGGCGTCAGGGGCGTGGGCGCGGCGTCGGGTGATGTCCAAGATCCACAGCGAGGCGTAGACCTTGACGTATTCCGAAACCACGCGACTCGACTTGGAGATCGCACGCCGGTAGATATCGAGCGCGGGCTCTGCGTCGCCCCGCTCCACCAGGAAGGCGATGGCGTCGATGTAGCTCTGGTCGCGGGACTCATCTTGCTCGATGGATTCGTCGAACTTGCGCAGGCCATCATCGCGCCGGCCGAGCAGGTAGTAGAGCCGGCCCACCTCGAAGGTGGCTCCCGCGGAGGCGCCCAGGCTCTTGCGGCGCAATTGCTCGATCATCAAGCGCTCCCAGCCGCGCACCGCAAACCGCCATGCGTTGCGCGCGTCGTCTCGGTTGCCGTTCACTTCGTAGGCCACGCCTAGGGCATAGGCCAAGCGTGACTGCCCCTCAACGAACGACACGGTTTCCTCGGCAGGCGCCTCGTGCTGCCGGCTGTCGATGGCCTTGCGCAGGAGAAGCGCGGCTTGCTCAGAACTGCCCCGCTTGAGAGCCAGGTTGGCAATCTGCAGGGTCACCTCAACGTCGCCCGGGTTCTCACGTTGCGCGCGCAGAAACATGGGCTCGGCGTCATCCAGCCTCCCGGCATCCACCAAACCTTTTGCCACTGCGAGATCCACATCGGCTTCGCTCAACTTAAAGTTCTTGCTGCCGTAGCGCTTCTGACTCTTGGCCAGTTGGCTGCGCAGGGTTTCGGCCTCGCGCAAGACCGGCTGCAGGTGGTCGGGGTCAATGCGCGACTTCACATGCAACAACGCGAGTTCCATTCGCTCAGAAAGCAGATCAGCCATCTTGTCCGCGCTGGCGTTCTGCCGTTCCAGGACGGCGAGCGCCTCGTCGAGCAAGCGCAAAGCTAGCAGGGGTGCCGGGGCAAAGCGCGCCACGCGCGAAGCCAGCAGCAACATCTCGGCGTCGCCGGGAAAGAGAACGATCCCACCGCGTAGGATCTCGGCTGCAGCCACCGGATCGATTCGATCCGAAGAGGTGCCGAGCAGCAGCTCACCGCGGGGCAGAAAGCGCCGGGCGAGAGCCAGATAGTCAGCAGGCTGAGCGGCCGAGCGATTGACAGCGGCCAAGAGTTGCCGGAAATCGGGGTCGTCGCCCGGCTTGTCGGCAAAGCCTGCGGCTGCCTCGGCAGCGCGGCCCATCTGGCCACAGCGAAGGTAGAGCGCGGTTGCGTTGATCTCCATTGCCGAGAGGGACTCAGTGTCGAGCAACAACTCGCTCAGCATGCCGCGCCCGCCGACCCCGGTGCCGGGCGGCCGGCGCAACATGCGGGCCAGGCGTTCCTGGCGCTCCGAGCCGAGGCGAGCCACGCGCTCGACCACGGCTGGGCTGGGCCAGCTTGCCGCGACACCGTCGAGAATATCGGCCGCAGTCGGCTGGGTGCGAGGTCCGGGCGTACCCTCGGAGAGCCGCGTCTGCGTGGCCAGCCAGACCAGGACTTGCTCGACGCGCGCCGGCCAATCCGGGTCTTGCGGCTCCAGGGTCTGCAGCACGAACAGGCCAGTCGCCACCGGCAGTTCATTGCCGCGCGGCGAATAGACGCCTACGATCAGACGGGCTGCGGACCCCAGCAAGCTCCGCTCGCGATCGGAAACAGCCAGGCCTTCGGGCCGCCAGAGCAAAGGCGCGGGGTAGAGATCCAGGGCGTCGCGAAAGGAATCGTGGAGTCGGTCAAAGTCATCCTCGCTGCCGAGGATGCTGGAATTGCGTCGCAAGCGCTGCGCGTCGAGAGTCGCCAAAGGGCCAAGCAGGTACTCGACCATCTTGAGGCGAATCTGTGCCTGTTCCTCGGAGCCCTGGGCAAGCGCTTGATAGAGGAATCTGGCCTCGAGGAAGTCCTCTTCGTTGGCAATTGGGGCCAGCGAGGCAGCCTCTTTGGCCAGGCGCGTCGCTGCCTCGCTCGGCTTGCCTGCCCCGGCCGCGCCTCGATAGGCGCAGCCGGATGCCACCACCGCAAAGACGGCCAGGGCGGCGCACCACCAGATTTTGTTCATGCTGGCAGTTTAGCCCGTGCGGGTGGTCTTCGGCCACAAACGATAGGGCCGGTTGCGAAGGCAGCTTGACCCGAAGATCGGCGGGTGGCTAACATCCCTCGCCATGGGGACTTTGCTAGTCGCGTGGGGAGCCCGCCG
>PMBS01000345.1 GCA_003153015.1 Myxococcales bacterium | reverse complement strand
GACTTCGCGCGCCTGACCGAGGGAGCCAAAGAGGTCTCGTGCTCCGAGTTCGGCACCCGCATCATCGCGAACATGTGAGGCTGACCAGGTGATGCTTGGCAGGCATCGGGGTGGGGCGAGCTTCCATCCTCACGTCCTCGGGCAACGTTCAACACCAAACTAGTCTGGTATCATCCCTCCGAACGGGAATCCACAATGAGATCAAGGTCCGCTGCGCTCTGGGTCCTTTGCCTGCTCGGCGCGTGTGGCCGCTCTGGCCTTTTGCACGGTGTGACCGGGGCAGGTGGCGGGTCGGGAGTTGGCGGCGGCGGAAGCCTCGGAGGAATTGGCGGTGGCGCGATTTCGAATTGCCCGAGTGGCGAGACGGAGTGCAATGCTGTCTGCCTCGACGCGCAGATTGACAACGGCAACTGCGGATTCTGCGGGAATGTCTGCTCGGCCATTTCGCCCTCCACGGCTCAATGTACAGCCGGTCGCTGTCTCGTCACGCTTGCGACCGGGATGTCCCAGCCCCGGTATGTCGCTGTGGACACCACCAGCGTCTACTGGACGGATGACTACGACCGCGCCGTGATGAAGATACCCAAAGGCGGTGGCACTCCCACCACGCTTGCCTCTGGCCAATACCCCTCTGGCATCGCCGTGGACACTACCAGCGTCTACTGGACCAACAACGGGAGCGGTACCGACATGGTGATGAAGGTGCCTGTGGGTGGTGGCACGCCCACCGCGCTTGCCTCCGGGCAGTCCTACGTGGTTGGTATCGCCGTGGATGCCGAGAGCGTCTACTGGACTACTGGTGAAAGCATTGGCACTGTGATGAAGGTACCACTGGGCGGTGGCACTCCCATCACGCTCGCCTCCGGGCAATTCTCCCCCAATCGTGTCGCCGTGGACGGAACCAGTGTCTACTGGACGGAAGGCTACTATGCCGGCACTGTAATGAAGGTACCACTGGGCGGTGGCACTCCCATCACTCTCGCCTCCGGGCAGTCCGACCCCACCGGCATCATCGCGCACGCCACCAGTGTCTTCTGGATTGACAGGAGCACGTTCTTCAACGGCAGCCCCGAGGACAACTCCGGATCGGTCATGATGGTAGCTCTGAGCGGCGGCACTTCGACCACGCTCGCCTCCGGGCAGGACTTCCCCACTGGCCTCGCCGTGGACGCCACCTGCGTCTACTGGACCAACCAGGGGAGTGGGACGGTGGTGAAAGTGCCTCGGGGCGGCGGCACCCCTACCACGCTTGCCTCCGGGCAGTCCCGTCCTTCTGGCATCGCCGTAGATTCCAACAGCGTCTTCTGGACCAACTCCTACAGCGGCACTGTGATGAGGCTGAGTCCCAAGGAGTGAAACTCTGTAGCAGAACTATCGGACTTCGGGGCCGAGAAGGTTTGCTATCGTCGGTCCAGACGGGAATCCACACTTCTTTCGGGCCAAGGCGTTCGACATGGTGACGGTGGACCTTGCCCCGCCCAAGGGGGATGTGGTACCACTTCGCGACGTTTCCGATCCCCGTGGGTCGACTAGGGGAACGGAGCAGCAAGACAACGCAGCAGAACAACTCAGCCTAACCTCTTAAAAGTGTTACATTTTCGGGCGCATAGCTCAATTGGTAGAGCAGCGGACTCTTAATCCGTTTGTTGTAGGTTCGATTCCTACTGTGCCCACGATCTACGGAGGGGAGAGCCCTCCCTCCAACGGGCAAAGCCCGTTGGGTCCCGCCTTCCCCCGCTTCGGCCTGGCGGCCTCGCGGCTCGCGCTTTGCGCTCGCTTGCCTCCCGAAGCGATTCTCTATTTTCTAAGAAGGACGTCCGCCAGCGTGGCTACGAAGTAGACGACCGAGACGTAGCCGTTGAGGTTGAAGAACGCCACATCCAGGCGCGACAGGTCCGACGGCCGCAGGATGGCATGCTCCCAGACCAGCATTGCGACGACCACGGCCATGCCAAGAAGATAGATCCAGCCCAGCCCGGCGGCCTGTCCCGCTGCCAGCAAGGCCGCGACACTGGCCGCGTGAAGGACCGCGGAAATCAGCAGGGCCACGGGCACGCCAAAGCGTACCGGTATGGAATGGATGCCGGCCTTCTGGTCGAAGTCTCGGTCGTGGAGGGCATAGAGGACATCGAAGCCGGCGATCCAGGTGGCCACCGCGCCGCTCAGCCACAGGGCCGGGGCATCCAGCCGTCCGCGCACGGCTACCCACGCAGCCGCGGGCGCGCTGCCGATGGCCAGCCCGAGAAACAGGTGGCACAGCCAGGTAAGTCGTTTGGTAAACGAATAGCCCAGCACCAGCACCAGCACGATGGGCGCGAGTTGCAGGCACAAGGGACCCAGCCAAGCCGCGGCCGCGAGGAAAAGCGCGGCGCTGGCCACGGTCAAGCTCACGGCCGCGGACAGCGAAACCTTGCCAGTGGGCAACTCGCGGTCCGCGGTGCGCGGGTTGGCGGCGTCGATGCGGCGGTCGACGATGCGGTTGAAGCCCATGGCTGCAGTGCGCGCGCCGACCATGGCCAGGACAATGGCCGCGATCTGTGCCACGGTCACTCCGTGCCCATGCGCCGCAAGGGCGACAGCGGCCAGGGCAAAGGGCAGGGCGAAAACCGTGTGACTGAACTTCACCATGCGCCCGAAGGTGACGATGGCGAGCAAAGGGCGACGGGGTAGCGTCATGGCCGGACCACCCAGCGGACCTTCGGGGAGGTTGCTGCGACCAGCGAGGCACAGGGCGCCCGTGTGTCGACCGATGTGACATCAATGATGCCAGGCCGCTTGCCAGGCGCAAGCGCACCAAAGGCATCCAGGCCCAGTGCCGCGGCGCCGCCGGCAGTGGCCGCGCGAACCCAGATCTCGGGTGCGAGGTCCGGGAAATGCAATGCGAGCGCAGCCATCTCACCCCACAGCGAAAGGTCGGGCGACGAGCCCAGGCTGTCCGTGCCAAGGGCCAGCGCGAGGCCTGCGGCCAAGAAAGCGCGCACGTCGGGCAGGCGGCCACCGATGTGCAGGTTGGAGCGCGGGCAGAGCACTACCGGGGCGCGGTGCCTTTGCGCGAGCGCGATGTCCTCTGTGCTGGCGCATACCATGTGGACGAGGAGTGGCGGTCGCTCGCCGGCAAAGGCGCCGAGCGATTCGAGATAGGCGAGGGGAGGCAGGCCGGGCGTGCGCGAGCCAGCCGGGACTTGCAGTGAGGCCAGAATCTCGGCCCAGCGTCCGGTGCCGTCGCGCAGAAGCTGGATTTCGTCTTCGCCTTCAGCGATGTGGATCGAGGTGGGATGGCTGCCGCCGGCCGCTGCCGCGAAGATCCGGCGCAAGAGATCCGGTCCCGCCGAGTAGAGCGCGTGCGGCGCCGGCACACGCGCGAGATTCGCGGGCCAGGGGCTGGCCTGAATGAACTCCCGGTATTCTCGCTCGGCATCGGACAGCGCGTCGCCGGTGGCGGCCTCGCGCGAACCAAGCAGCTCGTGAAAGAAAACCCCAGCCAGGCCCGCCCTGGCCAGCGCTGGCACGGCGAGCAGGGTGTTGCCGACATCGCCCGCTGCCGCGGTTCCCGCTGCAACCGCAGCCAGGGCCGCGCGCCGGGCGGCGTCGCAGCGTTGCTCCGTGGAAAAAACCGCCGCCTCGCGCCCCACCTGCATGGCCCAAGCCGGAAGCCCTTCTCCGCCGCGCAAACGGCCGGCGAGCACCGACAGCTCAAGGTGCGTGTGAGCGTTGACCAGACCGGGCAAGAGCACACCCTGCGCGCGCTCCTCGGGCAGCGAGGCAAACTCCGACTTGATCTGGGCGCGGGGCCCGACAGTGACAATGGTTCCCGCCCCGTCGACGACCACCGCTGCCTCGGCCAGCACAGGTCCGGCAAGGGGCAAGACCCAAGGCGCGCTGATCAGCCGGGCGGGATGCGAGAGGGGCACAATCAAATGCCTAGCACAGGGGCGCGGCCCCGGTTGGACTTCTACGCGGCGTCGCGCCATTGAAAATTCGTAGGCTACCTACGAATTTTCAACCCTGGGACCTGCCCGCTTGGGCGCCGATCATAGCCCAGGTTGCGAGGGCGCGGAAACCGGTTTCGCGGACGCGAAGCAGGCGCAGCCGTGACAGGTCTGTGACGTTCAACATCGTGAGCGCGAGGGCGACTTTCTTGTAGACGGCGCGGCCTCTGCACCTTCATGATCCTCGGCGCTCGGGCCCCTGACGGGAGCCCGATCCCACCCGAGGAATGGAGGAAACTCATGCGGTTGACGACGATGAAGATCTGTATTGCGAGTCAATATCCTACTGTGCTGGCGGTGATCGGCCTGCTGGTCGGTGCGGCGGCGTGCTCAACCCAGAACAAGGCAGCCACACCTTCGTCTGGGGACCTGAGTACAGCGCAATTCGCCTTGACCAAGGCGGATCTGCCGGCCTGTGGACCCACCCGGGACGGCCAGATCTATTACGTGTCGAGCGATTCCATGTTCTACGTCTGCAACGGCAGCACAAAAACCTGGGTCCAGACCAACCTGAACGGCCTGAACGGCGCTTCCCGAGTGGCACCGGTAAGCCCGGGCAGCCAGTGTACAACCGGCGGAGTCAGCATCCAGTTCGGCCTTGACCAGAACCGCAACGGCCAGCTCGACCCCTCTGAAGTGACGTCCACGACCGTGGTGTGCAACGGCAGCACCGGACCACAGGGACCGCAGGGGATCCCGGGCCCCCAGGGCGCGACGGGCGCGACCGGCGCGACAGGCGCGACCGGTGCGACGGGCGCAACAGGGGCGACGGGCGCGACAGGCGCGACGGGCGCGAACTCGCTCATTCGGCTGGACAATGAACCCCCGGGTGCGAACTGCCCTTCCGGTGGGGTTCGCATCCAGAGCGGGCTCGACCTGAACGGCAACGGGATTCTTGAGCCGAGCGAGGTGGCGCAGACGAGCTACACATGCAACGGCCAGAGCGGGGCCAACGGCACAAACGGAAGCAACGGCCAGGATGGACTGTCGTCGCTGATCGCGACCGCGCCCGAACCCGCCGGCGCCAATTGCGCCAATGGCGGCGTGGCTGTGCAGACTGGCCTGGACCTCAACAGCAACGGCACCCTGGAACCCACTGAAGTCCAGCACACGGCGTATGTGTGCAACGGAACCAGCGCTGGGTGTGGAGCGGGATCTCACGACAATGGCAGTGGAACCTGCGTGCCCGCGGGCTGTGCCAGCGGGTATCACAATGGCGGGGACGGGACCTGCCAGCCCACCGGAACCTGCGTCGGGGGGTATCACGACGATGGCACGGGGGCCTGCGTGCAAGCGGGCTGCGCCCTCGGCTACCACGACGGCGGCGGTGCTTGCGTGGCGGTGGGAACCTGCGCCACGGGCTTCCACGACAACGGCGCCGGGACCTGTGTCCAGACCGAGTGCAGCCTTGGCTTCCACGACAACGGCGCCGGAACCTGCGTGCAGAAGGGCTGCGCTGCCGGGTATCACAATGGCGGGGACGGGACCTGCGTGGTTACTGGAACCTGCGTCGAGGGGTATCACAACGACGGCACCGGGGCCTGCGTGCAAGCGGGCTGCGCCCTGGGCTTCCACGACGGCGGCGGGGCCTGCGTGGCCAGCGGAACCTGCGTGGCTGGCGACCACGACAACGGCGAGGGAATCTGCGTGCAAGCGGGCTGCGCTGCCGGCTTCCACGACGGTGGCGGCGGGACCTGTGCGGCGAACGGAACCTGCGTGGCTGGCTATCACGACAATGGCTACGGGACTTGTCGGGTGACCTTCGTGAGTGTCAGCGCGGGCGCCCTACACACCTGCGGGTTGGAAGCCAACGGGAGCATCGCCTGCTGGGGCTACAACGGCTACGGCCAAGCCACGCCGCCCAGCGAGAGCTTCACCTCGGTCAGCGCGAGCTCCTATCACACCTGCGGTTTGAAGACCGACGGGAGCATCGCCTGCTGGGGCTACAACTACCACGGCGAAGCCACGCCGCCTGCCGGCAGCTTCGCATCGGTCAGCGCGGGCGGGTCGTACACGTGCGGCCTGAAGACCGACGGGAGCATCGCCTGCTGGGGCTACAACGACGACGGCGAAGCCACGCCGCCTGCCGGCAGTTTCACCTCGGTCGACGCGGGTGATGGCCACACGTGCGGCGTGAAGACCGACGGGAGCATCGCCTGCTGGGGCTACAACTACCTCGGCAATGCCACGCCGCCTGCTGGCAGCTTTACCTCGGTCAGCGCGGGTGGCTACCACACCTGCGGGGTGAAAACCGGCGGGACCATCGCCTGCTGGGGCGACAACACCTGGGGCGAAGCCACGCCACCTGCCGGGATCTTCCCGTCGGTCAGCGCGGGCTATGCCCACACCTGCGGCGTAAAGACCGACGGGGGCATCGCCTGCTGGGGCCGTAACAACCACGGCGAAGCCACGCCGCCTGCCGGCACCTTCACCTCTGTCAGCGCGGGCGGGAACCACACCTGCGGTTTGAAGACCGACGGGAGCATCGCCTGCTGGGGCGACAACTACTACGGCCAAGCCACGCCGCCGGCGATCTAGACCATGGATCTCGCGGCCGGCCTGCCGAGGCCGGCCGTGGCTACATCTATACATCACATCCTCCGGCGCCGTGCCACGACTCGCCGCTGGCTGGCCCCGCGGCCACCATGGCCTTGGGATAGGCCGCGGCGACGTTCCGGCGTGTTGACGCTACAAGTGCGACACGCCGAAACTGGTCGAGAGAGTGCCGGATGGCTGGCTTTGGTGTGGGCCCGGTGGGGGAAGAACTGAATCAGGCCACAAAGAGTCCACAGTAGACGGAGCGCTTCAGGCGGCCGCTTTGGACCCCCGACGCGTGTCTGTTTGTCGTACGGTTGGCCACAGGGTTTCCACAACGCGCTCCGGGTCCCTCTCGATAACTGAATGCCTATCCCCCGACGCCGAGGCGGCGGAGATCAGCGACGAGATCCGCATCCATGCGCTTGAGCGAACTGGTGGCGGCGCTGACCCATGCCCTGCCGTGGCGTGAAAGAGCTTTCCAGGCCAGGGTGATCTCACCGGGCGACTCCGAGAGCAACACGCGCAGCAGCTCGCTGGCCTGGGCGCGATCCTTGGCGGTCTTGGGCATGCCAGACGGTCCCCGGCGCGCGGCCACGATAAGCTTGTGCAGCGCAAACCGGCCCGGTCTGGGAACGTTGACCAGGACGCCGGAGCCGCCGAGTACAGCCCCGGGCTGGGTTTCCTCGATGAGGTAGTCCAGGAATCGCAGGGGAGTCGCGGCAACCCCGAGGGCCGGTATCTGGATCGGGCGACTGCGCTCCCTGCCGACCAGCGGGGTCAGCACCTCAGAGCTTGCGGTAACCGGCCACGGCCATGTTATACGCCAGATGGTACGACGCCGTATAACAGCCGCCAAACCGGGTGCGCCCGATGGTTGAGCCGATCTGGCCGGGCTGAGAGTTGGCTTGCGAGATGTCCGTGCGAGCGCCTCGACGGACCCACTATTGACTACGCGGGGATCACGTTTCTAATGTCCCGCTGACTCGTTTGGCTGCGGTTCACAGAAAGGTCACCATGAGAAGCATCCGTCTGGCGTCCAGCACCACCTTAGCAATTGCGCTTGCATTTTTCGGCTGCGGAGGCAGTTCCAGCCCAACCAAGGACGCCTCGGTCGCGAACTTGGACACAGGAATGCTCGGCGCAGACTCCGGCGGCGCTGTGAGCGACACGGGCGGCGCCAGCAGCCTGGACAGCGGGGCAGGGGACATGGGTGTCGTGGAAGGAGGGGTGCGCGACGGGGCTGGGGAGAGGTCAATCTCGACTGAGGTTGGCCCTGCTCTCGACCTGGCGGGCTCGGATGTTTCCGTTACACCGGAGGCTCCTGCGGACACGCTCGCGAGCGGGCAAGACAGCGGGTTGGGTGACGGTTCTGGGGTGGGGTGCCCTGCTGGGTACCATGACAATGGGAACGGAGCTTGCGTGGCGAATGGAAGCGAGGGCTCGGGTACCGACGGCGCTGCTGGGGCTGGTGGCGCTCCTGGGACGGGTGGCGCTAATGGGACTGGCGGCTCTCCTGGGACGGGTGGTGCTGGCGGGACAGGTGGCGGTACTGGGACTTCTACAGGCCCGGATGCCGGGGCGGTGGACACTGCCGTCGCTGAAGGTGGCGTTGACGCTAGCGACGGTGCTCCGGATGTTCCTGCCACGCCGGATTCTTCCCCGGACACGGCGGAGGTTGGAGAGGACGCCGGCGTGGACGCGGGTGGGACCACGGATACCGCTGCAGGCATCACCAGCATCGCCGCCGGCGATTATCACACCTGCGCGGTGGTGAACGGCGGGGCGCAATGCTGGGGCTGGAATCTCTACGGCCAGATCGGCGACAACACCGCGGCAGATAGGCATGTTCCCCTTCAGGTGTCGGGCCTGACATCAGGCGTGGGAGCAGTCGCCGGCGGCTACCAACACACCTGCGCGGTGGTGAACGGCGGGGTGCAATGCTGGGGTAACAACGGCAGCGGCCGGCTCGGCGACGACAGCACGATCAGTAGGAATGTTCCGGTTGTGGCGTCGAGTTTGACAGCAGGTGCTACGGCAGTCTCCGCCGGCGTGCAACACACCTGCGCGGTGGTGAATGGCGGGGCGCAATGCTGGGGCTACAATGAGTACGGCCAGCTCGGCGACAACAGCACCAGCGAAAGGCATGTTCCGGTTGTGGTGTCGAGTTTGACAGCAGGCGTGGGAGCAGTCGCCACCGGCGTGAGACACACCTGCGCGGTGGTGAATGGCGGGGTGCAATGCTGGGGCTACAATGAGTACGGTCAGCTCGGCGACAACACCACAAGCGAGAGGGATGTTCCAGTTCAGGTGTCGGGCCTGACATCAGGGGTTACGGCAGTCGTCGTCGGCCGGTTACGCACGTGCGCGGCAGTGAATGGCGGGGTGCAATGCTGGGGCGCCTTTTGTCAAGACCCGAGTTGCTCTTCGTTGAGTATCCCTAGCCATGTTCCTGTTCAGGTTTCCGGCCTGACGTCAGGCGTCTCGGCCATCGCGGCCGGCTTGGGGCACACCTGCGCGGTAGTGGACGGCGGGGTGCAATGCTGGGGCTACAATTGGTACGGCCAACTCGGCGACAACACCGTAAGCAATAGGCTTGTTCCAGTTCAGGTGTCGGGCCTGACATCAGGTGCGACGGCTGTCACTGCCGGTAACTACCATAGCTGCGCTTTGGTCAATGGCGGGGTGCAATGCTGGGGCTACAATGGGTGGGGCCAGCTCGGCGACAACTCCACGTCCGATCGCCATGTTCCGGTTCCGGTCCAGTTTCCGTAGTTCTTGTCACCATGAAGAACATTCGATGGGCGTCCAGCACCACGCTGGCAATTGCACTTGCGTTTCTTGGCTGCGGACGCACTTCCATGCTACCCAGGGATGCCTCGGTCGACCGTCGGGGCACGGACGGCGTCAGGCTAGACCTAGGCGGGGCTGCGAGAGACACGGGTGGTGTCAGCAGCCTGGACAGCGGGGCGAGGGACGCGGCGGTCGTGGAACTTGGGGTTCGCGACAGCGCCGGGGAGGGGTTGATCTCGAAGGAGGTTGGCCCCGCTCTTGACCTGGGAGGCGCGGATGCTCCGCAGACGCCGGATGTTCCTGCGGACACGGCTGCTGGCGGACGGGACACCAAATTGGATATGGCCAGCTTGGGCGACGGCCCTGCGCTGGGGTGCCCTGCTGGCTACCATGACAACGGCAACGGAACCTGCGTGACCAACGGCACCGAGGGCAGGGCTATTGACGGCGGTGCTGGCGCGGGCGGCACTTCAGGGAAGGATGGCGGTACTGTGAAGGATGGGGGCATTTGGACCGGCGGCGCTAGTGGGACTGGTGGAGCTAGCGGGACTGGCGGAGCTACTGGTACGGGTGGCGCCACTGGGACGGGCGGCGCGGTGGGGACGGGCGGAACTGGGACCTCCACCATCCCGGACGCCGGCGCCAAGGATGTGCCAGTGGCTGACAGTGGGGTTGACGCCAGCCTAGGTGACGTAGAGATTGCAGTCCCGCCAGTCGACGGCGCTGCAAACTCGGCCGGATGGAGCATTGACGACTACCTGGGCTTCTGGGTGGCTGACGACCCCAATTGGAATGGTGTCGCGGTGATCGACATCGTGAAGAAGAACGGCACCCAGTTGGGCGTTCACGCCTACGGCGCGTGTTATCCGACCTACTGCGATGGGGGCGAACCCACCGTCAATTTCATCGGCTCGCCCGTGGTCGCGAATTTCTTCGGCAGCGAATACCTGACAATCACGATGAATAGCCACAGGTCCCTGCATGCAGTCAGCAATGGCGGTTTTGCGACCGACTACCATGTGCTCAGCCGAGTTGGCGTGGACGCAGGCTCAAGTGACGACGGCGGCGCCCTCACGACTCTCGCCTCAGGCCAAACCGGCCCTGGCTTCATCGCGGTTGACCCCACGACCATCTACTGGACGCACGACGACGGCACGGTGATGAAGATGGCGATTGCCGGCGGGAACCCGACTACTCTCGCCTTCGGCCAGGGCTTTCCCAATGGCATCGCGCTTGACACCACGAGCATCTACTTGACCAACGCTGGGACGCTCGGCAATTCCTACAATGATGGCACGGTGGTGAAGGTGGACATTGCCGGCGGGACCCTCACGACTCTCGCCTCACGCCAGGGTTACCCCAGCGGAATTGCGGTTGACGGCACGAGCATCTACTGGGCAGACAACCACGACACCATGGTGATGAGAATGGACATTGGCGGCGGGACCCCCACGGTTCTGGTTTTCAACCAGGGTTACCCCAGCAACGTCGCGGTTGACAGCACGAGCGTTTACTGGACGAACGACGACGGCACGGTGATGAAGGTGTCGAGTGGCGGCGGGACCCCGGTCACTCTCGCCCTGGGCCAGGGCTACCCCAGCAGCATCGCGGTTGACGGCACGAACGTCTACTGGACGAGCGCTGGGACGCTGACCAATTCTTACGTCGACGGCACGGTGGTGAAGGTGGCGATTGCGGGCGGGATCCGGACAACTCTCGCCTCAGGCCAGAGTAGCCCTCACAGCATCGCGGTTGACGGCACGAGCGCCTACTGGACAAACGCGGGGACAAAAGCCAATTACTTCGTGGATGGCACGGTGATGAAGGTGGCGATTGGCGGCGGGTCCTTGACGACTCTCGCCTCAGGCCAAGGCAATCCCGGCGGCATCGCGGTTGACGGCAGCAGCGTCTACTGGACGAACATCTTCGGCACAGTGATGAAGCTGACGCCAAAGTAGTGGATATTCTCCGGGGGTCGGTTCGACGCGGGCGCCCGGACTGCGATCGGATACAAGTTGCCCGATGCCCACGCAGGAATCACAATACTGGGATAGCCAAAAGGAGAGGACCATGCAACGAACCGGAAGGTTTTGCTCTGTTCTGATCTTCGCCGCTTGCGTGCAAGGCGGCTGTGGCGCCAACGGCCGGGCCGGCGTGGGCGAGGCGGCCGATGGGCAAGGCTCGGAGGTCGCGGTGAGCGTGGTGAGCGGCGCTTTGAACAACACCGGCGGCTCGCTGCTGGGCTGGAACGGCCGGCGGGCAAGGCAGTCCACCTTTGACCGCGCGCTTGAGATGTTGAATCCGGTAGGCGTAGCTTGGGCGGCCACCTGGATTTGCACCGGCGGAACCTTGAGCCCGGCTTTTGCCGGCGTGGCCGGCAATCCGTACACCTATGCGCCGGTAAGTTGCAGCGTGACCTGGAAGAACGGCAAGACCGCCTCGTCGATCTGGGATGGAAGCTTCACCCTGGTCTACGGCGCGAGCTGCGACGCCCAACACCCGTTCATCGGGCACCAGGCGGCCGGCTGCTCACTCACGCGCACCACCGGGGCCAGCGGCAACACGCGCGCCCTAACCGGCCCGGAGGGCAATTCGTACTCCGTCACGCACAACACGAACGGGGCTGACAGTGGCTACGATTCGACGGTTTCGCCCCTACCGAGCAACGGCGGCGTGATCGTGACCTGTGGTGCCAGCGGCTGCGACACCGGCGGAACCCTGGTCATCAGCGGCAGCCATCTCACTGGCACGGTGACCGCCGCCGCAGGCGGGAGCGCCACGCTGTGGGATCACACGGTCACTGGGGCCCTCGAGGTCGATGGCTCCGCTGGCGCGCGCGTGGTCAATGGTGGGGTGACGGTCGAGCACAACATCGTCCGCCGCACCAGCAGCACCGTGTTCGCCGGTGTCACCTATGGCGATGCCAACTGCTGTTTTCCCACTGCCGGCTCCGTGTCCACCAGCATGCAGAACGGCCCGCGTGCAGGCAAGACCGAGACCCTCAGCTTTGGCAGCGTGTGCGGCGAGGCCACTCTGACCACGTTCAGCGGCAGCACGGTGGCGTTGACGCTTGAGCATTGCATCTGATTGCGGCACCGCCGATTCGCGGTGGTAGCGCGGTTAGTTTTGGTCTTGCGAAGGTGTCTGCCAGTACGGGTGTAAGCAGCGCCCGCGGTTTCATGGCATCATCCCGACCGATCCATGGACAGAAACAAGCAGGGCTCGCGACCATCGGGCAAGGCCCCCGTGGGAAAGGGTCTGGCCCGAAGCAAACGTGCGCAGGTACCCGTTGACGAGGCAGTGGAGCCCGTGGGTCGGCCCTGGCTGGCGCCGCTGGTCTCGTTCGTCGTCTTGCTCGCCCTCTACGTCGCGACTCTCGCCCCGTCGGTGGTGGGCGGCGACAGTGGCGAGCTGACCGCGGTTTCGGTTCTTGGTGGCGTTCCCCACCCACCCGGGTTTCCCGTGTTCGCCATGCTGGCCCGACTCTTCGCCGCGCTGCCATTTGGTCCGTCCGTCGCCTGGCGGGTGAATCTCCTGTCCGCGGTTTCGACTGCGGCTGCGGCCGGGTTCCTCTGTGCCACCGCCCAACGGTTGTCCAACAGTGTGGCGGCCGGATGCTTGGCCGCGGCTTTGTTTGGCACCAATCCGATCGTGTGGCACAACGCCACTGCAGCGGAGGTCTTCGGCCTCAACGCATTCTTTGTTGCCTTGGCCCTTTGGCTTTGGCAGCGCATCGAGCGCGAGCCCACTTCGCGCGGGATGTTCGCTCTTTGCCTGGCCAGCGGTTTGGCCATGGGAAACCACCACACCTTCGTCTTCGTGGGTGTCCCTTTGCTGCTGCGCTCGTGGTGGGTGGCTCGTCATCAATTGCGCGCTCGCGGTGTCGCTGTGGCCCTTGGCTGCGGTCTGCTGGGCTTGCTTCCCTATGCCTACCTGATGATCGCCTCATCCTCGCGGGCCCCCTTGTCGTGGGGAGACCAGAGCACGGTGAGCGGTCTGCTTGCCCACTTTCTCCGTCGCGACTACGGCACGTTCGGCATGGGGCAAGCCTCGGCCAAGTCGCAAGTGTTTGTCGAGGCTGGCACGTTTGCCCCGACGCTGTACCAGATGCTGGGGGGCTCTTTGCGCCGCCTGCTGTTCGTCGGTCCGTTGCTCGCCGTGATCGGCCTCTTGTGGCCGGCGCGCAGCCGCCAGCAGCGCACCGCCGGGCGCATCGTTCTTGGCATCTTGCTCGGCTACACGCTCTTGTTTGCTGGACTGTCCAACCTGTCGACCGAGGCGCCAATCTATCGGACGGTGCTTTCGCGCTTCTTCATCCAGTCCGATCTGCTGCTGGCGCTTGCCGCCGGCCTGGGGCTTGCTGCGCTCACCAGTCGCATGCGGGCGCGTGGGCTGTGGGCGCATTGGCTGCCGGGCCTGGTGCTCTCACTGTGCCTGCTGACTTTTCTTGCCGGTGTTGCGACCAACGCCCACGCCGGCCAGCGCAAGAATACTGTGCTTCGCGATTTCGTGACCGCCGCGTTTGCGGCGGTTCCGCCCAACGCCATCGTGATTACCATGGGCGACCACCTCAGCGGCGCGGTGTTTTACCTGCACGAGGTCGAGAAACTGCGGCCCGACACGATTCACCTCGATCGGAATCTGCTGGCGGGCTCCTGGTACTGCCAGCGGGTAACCCGCAGCCACCCGGATCTCGTGCTACCCAAGGGCTTGTACGTGCCTGGCGGCTGGACCATGCGACAGCTCATGCTGGCCAACCCGCTCCGGCCTTTGGTGATCGTGGACCGCTTGGATTCCTGGGACGAGAGTTGGAAGAATGGTTTCAGGCTGGCTCCCACCGGTCTTACCCATGCTTTGATCCCAGCGACCAGTTTCCCCTCGTTCGAACAGTGGGCAGCACGGGATCACGAGGTAGCAGCGGCCTTCGATCCCAAAGTGGCCCTTCGTTTTCCCCCTGGATCATGGGAGCACGTGGCGGGCGAGTTGGCACTGAACAATCAGGTGCTCCGGGCTCAGCTCGCGCTGAGCTACAGTCAAGAAATGGGCGACGCCGAAGCTCCCGCCCGGCTTGGGGTGGGGCTACTTGAGGAGGTGCTGCGACTGGCCGGTGGTTCGAAAGCGCTCGGTATCGCGGGCGAATCCCAGGGTTCCCCCCTGGCCACCCACCCCGCAGTCCTCAAGAGCCTTGGCGTGGGATATGACATTCTCTCGCAGAAGGACCCCACATTCGTCGCGCGCGCTGCCAAGGCGTTCGAAATGTTCGTCCAGACTGCCAGTCCCGACGATCCGGATCTTCCCGCTGCGCGGGCACGCCTGCTGCGACTGCGCGGCAATCCAGCGGCAGCGGCGGGGCGCTGATCTTGGTGAGGCGCGATGTCTAAGAAGAAGCTCGAGGCGCCGCCGCCCTCCGGCATGGGTTCGTTTTTCAAGCGGCATATTCCCTTGGCAGTCGTGCTAGCCGTTGCTGCGCTTTTCTATTGCGCCGCCGGCGTGCTCTCGGGCGAGTTCAGTGTGGCGGACGATTCTGCCTACATCGTCGAGTACGGCCATTTCGACCGGCCTTTGAGTCTTACCGGCCTCGCGCAGATCTTCAACAGCATCGCCAAGGAGGAGATGCTTCACGACTACTACCGGCCCATCTACGTTCTTGTGCGGACGATTGACTACCACCTCTACGGGACCTCCCCCTTCGGCTACCATGCGACGAGTCTGCTCTTCTATCTGCTGGCGGTCGGCTCAGCATATTGGATTCTGCTCAAACTCTTGTTGCCAACCCGGGCCGCGTTTGCCGGCGCCCTGCTTTTCGCCCTTCATCCCATCCACGTGGAAGCTGTGGCTTGGGTCATGGCTGGCGGCTACACGATTGCAGGAGCCTTGGCACTCCTCTCCTTCGCTCTCTATCTGTCGAAACAGACGTGGGCGAGCGGGTTGGTCTTTGCCGCGGCGGCGCTGGCCAACCCGCCGGCTGCGGTCATGCCGGCGCTGGTCGGGGGACATATGTGGCTCTTCCCTGCGCAAGAGGCGGGGGAGCGGCGACGGCGCCGGGGGAACCTGGGATTGATGGCGGCAGCGGCGGCAGGCGTGGTGTACTTGAATTTCGTGGCGTTTCCCCAGCGCTATGCCCGAGTCTTCTTTGATTCCGCGGTAGCCGTCCGCAGTTGGCTGGCCAACTTTTTCGCCACTTTGCGCCTGATGGTTGTTCCTCTGGGCCTGCGGACTCCTTACGAGGGGTACATCGAGAACCTAGGCGATCCGCGGTGGCTGGCTGGGGCCGCCAGCCTGCTGTTGATGGGCGTGGGGGTCCTGGTCTTGCGGAGGCGCAGCCGCGTGGCGGCCTTTGGGCTGCTCTGGTTCCTGGTGGGGGTCTTGCCCACGGTCACGGTTTGGAAAAACGCAACCGGCATGGCCGACCGCTATGTGTTTATAGCGTCTTTCGGTTTCATCCTGGCTGCGATCGCGATTCTGTCAGGGCAAAGCGATGGGGGACTTCTGACCGACCGATTCCCGGCGAGAATTGGCAAAGCCCGGACGGTGCTGGGAGTCGGGTTCCTGGTCTTCTTTGCCGCCGTCACCTGGCAGCGCGTGCGGGCCTGGCATGACACCGAGACGCTCTTTGCCGACACCCTTGCCAAGGACCCGGCCAACATTTTCGCCGTCCGGACCTTGGGGCGCTACTACTCGGTGACAGCGTCGACACCAGAGAAAGCGGTACCCCATCTCGAAAGATCCATCCAACTTGCCGAAGAACGAATCGCCAAGCTCGCCAATCCTTCCCTTCTGCACTTTGAGCAATACAACCTGGCGGAGCTGCGCAACGAGCTGGGTATCCTGGAACGCGAATCTGGGCAGTACGAAAGGGCGGTGGCTTTGCACGAAAGTGCCATTGCGGGGATTCCCAACACCGGACCGGAAGGGTATCGAACCGCCGAATACTATTTCCAGATGGGTCTCACCCATGACAAATGGGCGGACCTGCACAAGAAGACCGGTGACCAGCCGGGATTTGTTGCGGCACTGGAGAAGGCCTTGTGGTGCTACCGACAAAGCTTCGAGCGCCTGCCCATTTCATCCAAGTCCTATCAGAACGCAGGCTTGGCCCTGTTGCGCCTGGGTCGCTTGCCTGAAGCTGAGAGCACCCTGGACAAGGCATTGAAGCTAACGCCCAACAATCTCGCGGTGATTGGATTGTTGGCGAATGTCTACATGCAAGCCGGGAAGCGAGACAAAGCGGGAGCGCTGCTGGACCAAGCCATGCAGAAGGCCGAGCGTCGACAAGGGAACGCGCGGCTGATGGGGGAACTGCAACGATTGAAGGGCAAACTCGCGGGAGAGCCCGAAACGCCCACGGGCCCTTTCTTGGACGCGGACGCTCAATTTGTCACCCTGCTCAGCCAACAGAAGTACGACGAAGCCCTGCGAGTGGCATTGTCGCTGCGAAAAGGGCAGGACTCACCCGACCCCTCGCTCTTGAACAACATCGGCCTGTGCTACTACAAATTGGCTCACTATGCGGAGGCCGAGGGCGCGTACTTGGAGGCCATCAAACTCCGGCCCAACTACGACACGGCCGTGGACAACCTGTCGCTGGTCTACGCCAAACAAGGCCGTTTCGAGCTGGCCATTTCCTTCGCCGAGAGAGCCTTGCAGTTGAAACCTGGCGATCCCGGCTTCAGTCGCCACTTGGCAGCCTATCGCCGCCAATCCGGGGCAGGTGACCCAGGGGTTGCGAAGTAGCCGGACGGAGCCATGCCCTCGCGGAGCGAAGTTAGCTCTTTCACCACAGAGGACACAGAGGACACGGAGGTCTGAAAGGAACGAGCTGAATTCTGGGCAGTCCAGGTTTTCTTTTTCCCGTCCGATCTCTGTGTTCTCTGTGCTCTCTGTGGTGAAAGAGCTAGCTATTTCTTCTCCACCTCGCACGCTTTCACTTCGACCGTGCGGCTGCCGGGTGGGCCGTAACGCTTGACCACTGCAAGCTCGGGCCAGAGCGAACTCTTGCGCAAAATCGCCAGCACCGGCTCCTGCAGACTGTCGGCGTCGGTGCCGTAGATCCCGACATCAGGCCGTCGGTCAAGCGCAGATTCCTCGCCTAGATGCACGCGCGGGTTTTCCGCCAGCACGGCGCCTGCCAGTTGCGTCTTCAACCCTTCAAAGGCCGCCTCCTGACTGCGAGCCGCCTCGCGCTCGGTGGGTGACCGGCAGGTCCGTACGAGAACTGCTTGATCCGAGAATCGCCCTTCAAACGACCGGGGCTTTTCCCAGGGCTCAAGCTGCACCGGCGATTTCAACGCCCGCTGTAACCATTTGGGTGGCACGTTCAAGATGACCGCCCCACGGCCCGCCAGCCCGAGGGCTAGCTGACCGTCGGGCGTCTCGGCCATGGCCACCACGTCGGCCTCGGCCAAGGCGGGCACGGCCGGGTGAAGTGGCCGCGCCATACTCTCGCTCTCCAGCAGCCACAGCCCACGACCCGCCAGCCACACTCGCTTGCGGCTATCCCGCATGATGATGCCCACCTCGTCGTCAAGGCCGCTGGGTGCGAGCGCCTGACAATTCCCCCAGCGCAGGTCGTAGAGGCACAGCCCTTGGTTGGTGGCGAGAAGCAAGCGGCCCTTGCCCCAGGCCAGCGCGTCGCGGATCTGCACGCGCACGCCATTGACCGCGACGGGAAGGTCGTTGATGAGTGGCACGCCTCCTGCTTCGTTGAGATCAAGACGGGCCATGGTCCAGGCAAATGCGGCAAACGGCAGGCCGATCCAGGGCGGGCCGACACCCTCCACGAAGCGTAGCGGCTCACCCACCGCCGACTTGACCGACAAGATGCCCGCTTGTGTATCGAGCCCGCTTCCCGAGCCAGCCAATGCGCCGTGATTGGAAGAGGGCATGCTCATCACCATGCGCCACTTGCCCGCCGAGAAGTTCCACAGCCCCTGGTTGTCGACGTTCCACAGTTGCCGGTCAGGGGTGGCGAAGGTGTCGTCGGGCTCGAGTGCGATGTCTTCCTGGCTTGCAACCTTGAAGCTGCCGCCTTGCCACTGGCCGGTGACAAAGGTGTCCTTCAGACCATGGATATGGCCGTTGTAGTAGCGGGGCGGCCCGGCCTTGGCCACGATGATGTTGGTCTTGTCATCGACGGGAATGCTCACCAGGGCGGCCCACACTCGCTCCTCGCCTTCGTTCCGTGCAACGCCCATCAGGTCGCGCGGCGGCGCTACGGTTTCGGGCACCGCATGCCAAGTCCCGCGAGAGTAGAGCAGGGGACCGCCGTAGCCGTAGAAGGCCAAGCCATCGCCCATGCGCACGATTCCGGTGGGGAGCGAGACCGAATCCTGTCCATCGAGCAGGTGGCGATGCGTGCTGTCGGCGGTAATGTCGAGAAAACCGCCACTTGCCAAGGTCAGGATGACCCGGCTACCGTCGAGATGGGCTCGGCCCACCGCACGCAGATCCGCCCTTGCGCCGCGCTCGACCTTGAAGCCCAGGGATCCCATGGGCTTCCATTGCTCGACCTTGTCGTCGACCTCCGCCACCTCCTGGGCTGACACCACGATGGCGCCCGCGCGGCCCGGCGCGGTCAGGATCCGCGCGATGGGCGTGTCCGCCGCCCCCGATGGGATCTTCGCGCGATCGGCGCCCGCGGACCAGAGGGTGGCCACTTTCCCGTTGGGATCGACCCGGACGATGAAACTGGCAGGGCCCTCGGGCCGGGTGGTGCCACCGAAGGCCCAGATCTGCCCGTCGGCAGTCTCGCTCACACCCTGGAGCCCGTCCCAGCCGGCCGGGATGTCCTTCATGGTGCCTGCCTCGAGATCGATGACCTGCAGCTTCGCTCCGCGTTCGTCGCGACCGCTGGCAACCCAAAGGCGGTCCTTGCTATCGAGAAAAAGACTCCTGGGCGCGTCGAGTGGGTATTCTCGCTGGTTGGCCAGGTCCTGGAGTTTGTGCGCGAATCCTCTGCCTTCGCTCGACCCGTAGGGCACCCGGCGCGGGTTGCTGAAGGCGACCAGCAGGCCAGCTTTTCGGCGGCCGATCCATTCCGGTCGTCCTGCCACCTCACCCACCTGAGTCAGGGAAAGGTCGCTTAGATTGACACGCACGATCGCCCCATTGGACAAGGCCGCGTAGCTGCTCTTTTCGTCGTCCGGGCCGATGCAAACGAAGCTCCGTCGCGCCTGCCGTTCGCCGAGCAGGCTGAAGCTTGTGCGATCGAAGAGCAGCAGGTTTCCGGCGCGGTTCAGGGCGAGCAGCCGATCACCGGCAAGCAGGCTGTCGCGCAAGGCGTTCCGATCTGCGTGGTACTCAATCCCGACGTTCGCCGACTTGCGTGCGCCGGCACGACCGCCCGGGCCTGCCCCGGCTGTCTCCTCCCGCCAGGATTCCACGGATCGGTAGACCAGCAGAAACGCGCCACCGGCCAAAAGCACGGCGCCCGCCACCAGTCCGGCCAAGAGAGCGGGGCGGACCCGCGGTCGGACTGGGGCAGGGGACTGCCCCGAATCAGGAAGGGCCACCGGGCCGCTGGCGTCCGGGGAAGGTGACGACGGCGGGCGGGCGGTCGCTGGTGCCTCGCGATCTCTGCTGGGGGCTGGCGCGGGTGACGCAGGTTTCTTGGTCGTACCCGGAGCCGGAGTCCCGATGCCAGGGCGGGCGACCGCGGGTTGCACAGGTCTTGCCGGAGCGGCGGGAGCGGTAGCCGCCCCCGCTCGCCTCACCTGGCCCGTCGCGGCCGGTGGCACAGGACCGGCGCCAGGACGAGGCACGAGCGGGGCCGCGCCTCGCGCCGGTTCGTTGCCTGGCGGAGGCTGCCGCACCGCTGACCAAGGGGGCGTCATGCCGCCCGCGCGGGGGCTGGGATCTCCCCCGGAAGTCGGCGGCTTGCGGGACGCAGGCACGACCGGGTTGGCCGGCCCCGGGCCAGCTCCCGATGCTGGCGGCGTCGGCGCCGAGCCGGCAGTGCCTCCTGGTCCTGCGAAGTCGGCAGGCTGAGGCAGCCTCAGGGCAGCAGCAAGGGCGCGAACTGCAGCCGATGACGCTGCATTGGAACGGGAAGCTGTCGCCGGCGGTGAGGCAGCGGCGCCTCCGGGGTGCGGCGGCTTGCCGGAAGGGGCCGTGGGCGAAGAGGAACCAGGCCCTGGCGAAGCAGCCCGCGTGCCTGGTGGAGGCGCCCGGCTAGGCGGCGAGCCCGGCGTGTGTGCATTCGATCCAGCGTGGCCGCCTCCCTGAGGCGGTTTCGGGGGAGGTCCGGGTGACATTCGGCTGGGATCAGGATACACGACGATCGTGCTACTTGCCCGCCAGCAGACGCACCTCGACCGCGGGCGGATTCGCGAAATCGTTCCACAGACGATCGAACAGCTTGCGGTCTGGCTTGCCATCGAGCACGACGAACCGATACTGCAGCTTGAGCAACTCCCCCGGGCGCACCGTGATCGGTCCGTTCTTGCTGGGGGCAAAACCCATGACCGGATCTTCCGGATCGATGAAAACCGCCTCGGGCTGCTTGCGGTTTTTCGGGTGGGACAGGATGGCGACGCCGGCCAGCTTGCCGTTGCTCTTGCCGCCTAGGTAGCACCAACGTGCCGCCTCACCTTGCGCCTGGGCGCGCTCTTGGCCTTCGGACATCAAGAAGAGCGATTGGCCCGCTCCCTGCCAATCGCGGCTGCCGCGCATGGTGATTCCGCCAAACGGATTCTCACCCAAGATGACTTCACCGTTCATAGCTTCCTGGTTTGACTGCAAGTCCACGACGAAATAGGGCGCCCGGCCTGCATCGCGAAACGCATTCACCGACCAGCCTTCGCGCAAGACAGTGGTGCCGGATCGGGTGTCCAGGTCGGTAAAGAATTGATGCGAGTCGAACCCGCCACAAAACCGCCCGCCCCAGAGTGGAGCCACCGATTCCGTGGCCACGCGGCCTTTCCTAAGGCCGGTGTCCCAGAAATCCGGATGGCTGCCTGCCGACTCCACCTTCTGCCAGCCGGACCAGATGCCGTGCTGAAAAGGTTTGTCCTTGGGATAGTCGTCCGTGACCACCACGCCCGCGGGCGAATAGAGAGGATGAAGATAGCCATTGCGCCAGTACGCGGGCGCGATGTCTTTGCCGCCGCGCTGGCGCTGGGTCTGATAGGTGAGGATGGGCTTGCCGTCGATGGTCAGCTTGACGCCGTCAGGGGCTTGCACGGCCAGCACGCCGCCCTTCGCCGATGCCGCCGCGGACTGCTGTTCTTCCGCCAAATAGATTGCCTGTGTGCCCGCCTTCAGGGCTTTGACCCTGAAAGCCACCTGCCCGTCCCCCTGCATCTGCGAGGGCACTCGTGCGCCGCTCGGCGTTCGCACCAGCGCGGAGCTGACCAGCGGTCGTCCCGGAAGAAGTGCGCTCACCATGGCATCCTCGCGCGCACGCGGGCCGGCCTTCACCGTAATCTCCCAACGTCGATGAAGCTGCGGGGCGGCGGTTTCAGCCGGCGGCGGGGGCGCCACCGGAGGGGTGACTTTCGCAGGGGTCTGCTGCGCAGGGGGCTTGCTGGGCGGGGGCTGCGACGGCTCGGATTGGCGGCAGGCCGAAGCGCCCAGCACGGCAGAGAGAAACGCCAGGAGAAGAGTAGAGCGGAGCATGGCCCCGAAACTAACCCAGAGCGCGCGCCTCGGGAAGAGGGGAGGCCGGACCGCAGTCCCCGGAGAGCCGCAGAAAGTCGTGGCCGTAAACGTGGCCGTGGCCGGAGTGATCACCGTCGGCCACGGCCACGAAAACGACCAGGACCACGTCCACGACCACCACCGATCGCTCCGCTTGGGTGCGCGGCCGGCACCCTCCCGCGGATCTACTTGTATAGTTCCGCGCTCGCGAGAGTCGCGTGGCCATTCCATCCCCCGGCGACTAGCACCACCCCGCTCGCCAACAACGTGGCCGCGTGACCCTCCCTTGCCGTCCCCATGCTGCCGGTGGCCGTGAATGTACCGGCTGCTGGGTCGTATAGCTCCGCGCTCGCGAAAGCCGTAGATGCGCCGCCTCCGCCGATGAGCACCTTCCCGTCGCCCAACAACGTTGCCGTGTGGGACCCTCTTGCCGCTGACATGCTGCGGGCAGCGGCGAATGTGCCAGCTGCCGGGTCGTACAACTCCGCGCTCGCGAGACTCCCTCCACTGCTATCGCTTCCGCCGGCGATGAGCACCTTCCCGCTGCCCAACAACGTCGCCGTGTGACCACCCCTTGCCGCGATCATGCTGCTGGCGGTCGTGAATGTACCGGCCACCGGATCGTACAGCTCCGGGCTCGCGAGAGCCGCTCCGTTGCTATCCATTCCGCCGGCGACGAGCACCTTCCCGTTGCCCAACAGCGTCGCCGTGTGGGAGAACCTTGCCACCTTCATGCTGCCGGTAGCGGTGAAAGTACCGG
>PMBS01000217.1 GCA_003153015.1 Myxococcales bacterium | reverse complement strand
ATCTCCTCGAACAGCTTGAGCACGGCCTGCCGGTCGCGAATTGCCCGCAAGGCCATGCGCATCGCGTGCACGACCCGCGCCTTTTCCTCATCCGTGCGCTTCTCGACCTTCTTGGTCAGCACGCCGCCCAGCCGCCGCGCCCAAGTAATGGCCCGCTCGGCGAGCCGGCGCACCTCCTTGGCCTTGACGTCGGTGGTCCGGATGCGCTCGTAGGTCAGCAGTGCCGTCACCAAGTTGGAAAACAAGGCCTTGCGGTGGGCCGGGGTCCGAGAAAGATGCAGTCCTGCTCTTCTATGTCGCATGTTTGCCTAGCAGCTCAGTGAGTTGGCTGGTGGGGTCGGCCTTCGCGATCAGGCCTTCTTGGGCGGACCGTCTCCGGGCCAGCCTTCCAGCTTCATGCCCAGGGACAGGCCCATGCTGGCCAAGATCTCTTTGATCTCCTTGAGCGATTTGCGCCCAAAGTTCTTGGTCTTCAGCATCTCCGATTCGGTCTTTTGCACCAACTCGCCGATGCAGCGGATATTCGCGTTCTGCAGGCAGTTGGCCGAACGCACCGACAGCTCCAGATCGTCCACCGACTTCCACAGATTCTCGTTGAGCTTCTGCTGTTCTTCGGAGACCGTGGCCTCGGGCGCGGGCTCGGCGCCTTCCTGGAAGTTGATGAAGATGGTCAGTTGGTCTTTGAAGATCTTGGCGGCAAAGGCAATCGCGTCTTCGGGCTTGACCGTGCCGTTCGTCCACACCTCCAGGGTCAGGCGATCGTAGTCGGTCTGCTGGCCCACGCGTGCATTGGTGACGGCAAAGTTCACCTTGCGAATGGGCGAGAACAACGAATCGATGGGGACGGTGCCCACCCCCATGGTCGGCGTCTTGTTGCGCTCGGCCGGCACATAGCCCCGACCCGTGCTGACCTCAATCTCCATGCGCACCTTCGCGCCCTTGGAGCAGGTCATGATCAGCCTGTCAGGATTGAGGATCTGGATTCCCTCGGGACACTGGATGTCTCCCGCGGTCACCTTGCCCTCGCCGTCTTTGTCCAGTCGCAAGGTGTGCGGCTTGCCATCGAGCGGCCGGATGATTACCTCTTTCAGGTTCAGCACGATGTCGGTGACATCTTCCGCCACCTCGGGCAACGAGGTGAACTCGTGCACGGTGCCTTCAATCTTGATGGCGGTGATGGCGGCGCCCTGCAGCGACGAGAGCAGGACCCGACGGAGCCCGTTGCCGATGGTGGTGCCGAAGCCCCGCTCCAATGGCTCACAGGTGAACTTCCCGTAGGTGTCGGTCAGCGACTCTGCATCTACCTCCAGCTTGCGCGGGCGGATGAGATCGCGCCAGTTCTTCGCAGTAAACGCCAATTGCGACGCCGCCACAGTTTGTGAACTCGCGGTCGACATTCTGTTCTCCTATCTAAAATCCTAGTGGGCGGGTGATCTACTTCGAGTAGAGCTCTACAACGAGCTGCTCGCGAATGGCCATGGTCAAGTCCTCGCGCGCGGGCAGCGTAGCGAGCTTGCCTTGAAAATTGTCCTTGTCCAGTTGCAGCCACTTGGGCACGCCCCGGCGATCGACAGACCCCAGGTTCTCGAGGATGCGGGTGATCTTGCGGGACTTCTCTTTGACTACCACGCTGTCGTTGGCGGAACAGAGGAAGGAGGGCACGTTGACCTTCTTGCCATTGACCACGAAATGCCCGTGGCGGACGAGTTGGCGCGCCTCTGCATGATCGGAGGCGAAGCCCAAGCGATATACCACGTTGTCGAGACGCCGCTCCAGCAGTTGCAGCAAGTTCTCGCCCGCCACGCCCTTCATGCGGGTGGCCTTGTGATAGTAGCCACGGAACTGCTGCTCCGCCAAACCGTACATGCGCTTCAGCTTCTGTTTCTCGCGCAACTGTGAGCCGTAGTTGGAGATCTTCCTGCGGCGGGATTGCCCATGCTGGCCGGGCGCATAGGCGCGCCGCTCGTAGCCACACTTGTCGGTGTAGCAACGATCGCCCTTCAGGAACAGCTTGGTGTCCTCGCGGCGACAGAGGCGACAAACTGGACCGGAATACTTCGCCATCGCTAAGTTACCTTCCTCATGCTTTCACTTGACTCTGGGACTTGGGAAATCAACACATCAGACCCGGCGCCGCTTGGGTGGTCGGCAGCCGTTGTGCGGGACCGGCGTCAGGTCGCGGATGACATTGATCTTGAAGCCAGTGGCAGCCAGCGCGCGCAGGGCGGACTCACGCCCCGAACCGGGACCCTTGATGAAGACATTGATGGACTTCATCCCGTGCTCCATGGCCTTGTGAGCTGCGTCCTCGGCGGCAAGCTGGGCGGCAAACGGCGTCGACTTGCGCGATCCCTTGAACCCTTTCACCCCCGCCGATGACCACGACACCACGTTGCCGGATACGTCGGTGATGGTGACGATGGTGTTGTTGAACGACGCGGTGACGTGCGCGATGCCGCTCTGGATGCTCTTCTTGGCCTTCTTGGCCTTGGGCTTTGCTTTGACTACTACTGGTTGGTCAGTCGACATGTTCCGTCCGTCTTGTCTCTCTTTTCAGGTTGCGGCCGAAGTCCTCTATGCGAAGACCACTGACCGGTTGGCAGCTAGGCTCCCGTGGTCTCCGTCTTGCGCTTGATCATCTGGCCCTTGCGCGGTCCCTTGCGGGTCCGGGCGTTGGTCTTGGTCCGCTGGCCGTGAACCGGCAAGCTGCGCCGGTGGCGCAGTCCGCGGTAGCAGCCCAGATCCATCAGACGCTTGATGTTCATCGAGATCTCACGCTGCAGGTCGCCCTCGATCTTCATCCCCATCTGCTCGATGATTTCACGGATGTGGCGGGTTTCGTTGTCATCCAACGCGTCGCTGCGCTTGTCCAGCGATACACCGGCGGCCTTCAGGATCTCGCGCGCCTTGGTCTTCCCGATGCCGTTGATGTAGGTCAGCGCGTACTCCATGCGCTTGTTCCGGGGAAGATCGACGCCTGCTACACGTGCCATAGACTTTCCTTCCTATTCTTGTCTTGCGCTTGTCCTGGTTAGCCCTGCCGCTGCTTGTGCCGCGCGTTCTCACATATGACGCGCACCACTCCGCGGCGGCGGATAATCTTGCACTTGTCGCAGATCTTCTTCACTGATGCTCTGACCTTCATGGAACCCTTGCCCCGTTTCACGCCCGTGACAAAACCATCGGGCCGTTCTCGGTGATTGCCACCGAGTGCTCAAAATGGGCTGAAAGGCTACCATCTTTGGTAACCGCAGTCCACCCATCCTCCCCGATTGCCACGTCGGGGCCTCCCTGATTTACCATAGGCTCAACCGCCAACACCATACCGGGGGTCAGGCGGGGGCCCTTGCCGGCTTCACCGTAGTTGGGAACCTGGGGCGGCTCGTGCATGTGCCGCCCTATACCATGCCCAGCGAACTGCCGTACGACGGAAAAGCCTCGTGCCTCGACGTGACTCTGAACCGCCCAACTCACGTCCCCCAGCCGGCGCCCAACAACGCACTGTTCCAGCGCCTTGTCCAGCGATTCCCGTGTCGCCTCGACCAAAGCATGGGCTTGCGGCGAGATTCGGCCGATCTCGAGTGTCCGGGCCGAGTCACCGCACCAGCCGTCCTTGAATGCGCCGAAGTCCAAGGAAAGGATGTCGCCGTCCTTGAGCACCACGTCTTTGCGTGGGATGCCGTGCACGATCACGTTGTTGATCGACGCACACAAGACCGCAGGATAGCCCCGGTAGCCGAGAAACGCCGGTTCGGCCCGGAGGTGCTTCAAGTGCTTTGCCGCAAGCTGATCGAGCTCCCAGGTGCTTACCCCGGGCGCCGCCGCCGCGGCCAGAACGTCCAGCACTTGCACGACCACGAGGTTCGCCTCGCGCAGCTTGGCGATCTGGGCTGCTGACTTGAGCTGAATCCCTTTCACGTCCGCCTCATTGAGTTCCTGGGTATCCCGCCGGCCCAGCGAGCCCTGGGTGCGCAAACCATGATCATGAGAGTGAGACCTGACAAACCGCAAGCTCAGCCGCCTACCGGAGCCGTCACGCGTCCGCCCCTTCCGCGGATGCGCGGTCCTTTGGGTCCGGTGAAGCCCTCGTAGTTGCGCGTGATGAGGTGGGACTCGATTTGTTGCACGGTGTCCAGCGCGACACCAACCACGATCATGAGGCCGGTACCGCCGAAGTAGAACGGAACCCCCATGTTGGTGGTCAGCAGCGTGGGCAGCACGCAGATCGCAGACACGTAAACCGAGCCACCCGCCGTAATGCGGGTCAAGACCTTGTCGATGTAGTGGGCGGTGGCCTTGCCCGGACGGATGCCAGGAACGAAACCACCGTACTTGCGCATGTTATCCGCCACGTCCACGGGATTGAAAGTGACCGCCGTGTAGAAGTAGCAGAAGAAGACAATCAGGCCGATGTAGAGCACGTTGTAGCGCCAATCCCCTGGGTGCAATGCATCGGAGAACGCCTTGGCGATGGGATTGTTCCAGAACGAGGCGACCTGCTGCGGAAACATCAAGATCGACGAGGCGAAAATGGGCGGGATCACGCCCGAGGTGTTTACCTTGAGCGGTAGATGGGTGGACTGCCCGCCAAACATCTTCCGCCCCACCACCCGTTTGGCATATTGGACCGGAATGCGGCGCTGGCCGCGCTCGAAGAAGATGATGACGGCCACCACCACCACCACGATGAGCGCCATCAGGGCCAGGGAGAACGCGGTGACGTTGCCGTCCTTGGCGCGCAGCCAGAGGCGAGCCAGGGCGTCGGGAATATCGGTCACGATGCCGGCGAAAATGATGAGCGAGATGCCGTTGCCGANNTTGCCGATGCCGCGCTCGGTGATCTGTTCGCCCAGCCACATGATGAAAGCCGTGCCCGTGGTGAGCGACAACATGGTGAGGAGATAGAAGTGCCAATTGGGGTCGGGCACTACCTCGCCCAGATGGCCGTAGGCGGAGTTGTTCGACACCAGCCAGCGCGCGATGAAGAAGGACTGGATGAACGACAGAATGATGCAACCGTAGCGGGTGTACTGGTTGATCTTCCGCCGCCCCATCTCGCCTTCCTTCTGGATCTGCTCGAGCTTGGGGATGACCACCGTCAGGAGCTGCAGAATGATGGATGAGCTGACGTAGGGCATGATGCCCAAGGCGAAGATCGACATCTTCTCCAGGGCGCCGCCCGAGAACATGTTGAACAGACCCAAGAAGCTGCCCGAGGCCTGGTTGACGATCTTGGCCATGACGCTCGCGTTCACGCCCGGGGTGGTCACCACCACGCCGATACGGTGAATCGCGAGCAGGGCGATCGTGTAGAGGATGCGCCTCCGCAGCTCGGGGATCTTCCCCATATTTTGGAAGCCAGAGGCCATTTAGTTCCCCCTAGAAATCGACTTCATCTGTTCCTGGTTGACGCTTTCAGCCCTTGACGACTTCAGCGCGTCCACCTTTCTTCTCGATCTTGTCCTTGGCGCTCACCGAAAACGCATTGGCCTTCACCACGAACTGCTTGCTCAACTCTCCCGAGCCCAACACCTTCACCCACTGGCAGCGCCGCGGGACCAGACCCACCCCGTGCAGCTCCTTGAGCGTGACCGTCCCCGCCTCGAATCGTTCCTCAATGTCGTGGAGATTCACCGCGAATGTCCGGGCGGCGAAGATGTTCTTGAAGCCTCGCTTGGGCAGCCGGCGCTGCATAGGCATCTGACCGCCTTCGAAACCGAGTCGCGCCCCGTGATGACCGGTGCGGGCCTTCTGACCCTTGACCCCCTTGCCTGACTGTTCGCCCGTGCCCGAGCCTGGACCGCGGCCGATGCGTTTGCGGTTCCGACTGGCACCGCGTGGTCCCTTCAAGTTGTGCAACATGGTACCCATTGTCCAGGTTCCTTTCGGCTCTCGCTCGCGATCTACTCTGCAACCTCCACCTTCACCAGGTGGGCGACGGAACGGATCATCCCGCGTACGGCGGGATTGTCCGGCAAGACCGCGCTGCGCCCCATCTTGCGCAAGCCTAGTTGCCAGATGGTCAGTTTTTGTGGTTCGGGGCGGTTGATGCCGCTCCGGATCAAGGTCACTTTCAGCTTCTTGGCCATGGTCTATTCCGCCGCCGTAATATCTTCCAAGCGCATGCCCCGTAGGGCAGCAATGCTGGCGCCGCTACTCAGCTTCTTGAGTGCGTCGATGGTGGCATGGATGACGTTGTGGGGATTCGAGGTTCCGATGCACTTGGTGAGGATGTCCTGCACGCCCGCGACCTCAAGCACCGGTCGAACCGCACCACCTGCGATCACGCCGGTGCCGGGGCTGGCGGGGCGCAGAAGAACCGTCCCCGCGCCGAACGTGCCTTTGACTTCGTGGGGGATGGTGGTCCCCGCCAAGGGAATCTTGAACAGGTTCTTCTTCGCCTGCTCGGTGCCCTTGCGGATTGCTTCGGGAACCTCATTGGCCTTGCCCAAGCCCGCGCCCACGTACCCACGTTGGTCGCCAACCACCACCAGGGCAGAAAACGAGAACCGCCGGCCGCCTTTGACGACCTTGGCGACGCGGTTGATGAAGACGACGCTGTCGACCAGTTCGCCAACTTCTTCGTAGTTAATCGCCATTCTTGCTCCTAGATGTACCTAATCTGCCACCTTGCACCTTGGCCCTAGAACTTCAACCCCGCCTCGCGCGCGCCGGTGGCGATCGACGAGACACGACCGTGGTAGCGATAGCCGGCTCGGTCGAAGACAACCTGTTTGATGCCCTTCTCCAGACACTTCTTCGCCACCCAGGAACCCACCTGCTTTGCCCGATCCTTTTTCTTGCCCTTGGGCGGATCAGCCGGTGGGTTCTTCTTGGCCGGAAGGTCGGAGGCCGCCACCAGGGTCTTTCCTGCCAAGTCATCCACCACCTGCGCGTAGATGTGCTTGGCGCTACGGTAGACCACCAGGCGAGGCCGTTCCGGCGTTCCCGAAATCCGCTTGCGCAGCGAGCGCTGCCGGCGCGTGCGACTTTCGATCTTGTTGTTGCGTGCCATGGGTCCTTCGCTTTTCTTTTGCAGATGGTCGTCGCGGCTAGCCGGTGCCGGCTGCGGCTCCGGTTGCTGCGGCCTTGCCAACCTTGCGCTTGATGACTTCTTCCAAGTACTTCACACCCTTGCCCTTGTAGGGCTCGGGGGGCCGCAGTTCGCGCAGCTTGGCCGCGATCTGGCCAAGGAGATCCTTGTCGGCTGAAGTCAGGGTCAGCCGATTCTTTTCCACCTTGGCACTGACGATCTTCGGCAGCTTGAAGACGATGGGATGTGCGTAGCCGAGAGCGAACGTCACCGTGTCGCCCGTGACCTCGGCGCGATAGCCGACGCCGTTGATCTCAAGCTCGCGCGTCCAGCCCTCGGTCACGCCTTTCACCATGTTGGCAAGGTGCGCGCGCACCAGGCCGTGGCGCGCCCGGTTCTCGCGTGAGTCATCCGCCCGGGACACCACGAACTTGTCTCCTTCCAGCTTTATGCTGATGCCGGCAGGGAGGTTCTTGGCCAATTCACCCTTCGGCCCCTTGACCGAGAACTGTCCGGGCTTTTGACTGAGCGTCACACCCTTGGGGACCGGAATGGGTTTGCGACCGATGCGTGACATCTACCAGACCTCGCAGAGCAGTTCGCCCCCGACCCCGGCCTTGCGGGCCGCCCGATCGGTCATGAGGCCGTGGGAAGTGGACAGGACGGCAATGCCCAGCCCGGATCGGATCTTGGGAATCCGATCGCATCCGACGTACACCCGCTGCCCAGGACGCGAGCGCCGGCGCAGGCCGGTGATGGCGTTGGTCCCCGGCTGAGGCCAGCGCAAGCGAACTACGATCTCGGCGTGCCCGTCGAAGTTGTCGTGGACGTCAAAGCCGGCAATGTAGCCCTCGTCCTTGAGCAACTCGGCCAGGCGTACCTTGAGCGTTGACGAAGGAGACATCACGTCTCCTTGTCGCGCCATGATGGCGTTGCGAATGCGGGTGAGGAAATCAGCAATGGGATCGGTCATGGGCACCTACCAGCTCGACTTGATAACACCGGGAACATCGCCACGCAGGGCGAGCATCCGGAAACAGATACGACACAACTCAAATTTGCGAATGAAGGCGCGCGAACGGCCGCACTGCTTGCAGCGATTGCGGTGCCGAACGACAAACTTGGGTTTTGGGGGAAACATGTCGACGGTCTTCGCCATTTTTCGCTAGCTCCTAAACGGCATCCCGAGGTGGCGCAACAACGCGCGGCCTTGTTCGTCCGTGCGCGCCGTGGTGTTTATGGTGATGTTCATGCCCTTGGACTTCTCCACGCGCTCGAAGCTCGCCTCGGGGAAGATGTTCCCCTCGCGAACCCCGAGGGTATAGTTGCCACGGCCGTCAAATCCCTTGGGCGAAACGCCTTTGAAGTCGCGCACGCGTGGAAGTGCGAAGCTGACCAGGCGATCCAGAAACTCGTACATGGCGTCGCGCCGCAGGGTCACCATGGCGCCGATTTTCTGGCTGCCCTTGAGCTTGAACGCCGCGATGGCCTTCTTGGACTTGGTGACGACCGGCTTCTGCCCGGTGATGAGGGCCAAGTCCTCGACGCCCGAGTCCAGGATCTTGGGGTTGGTGATGGCCTCGCCCAGGCCCATGTTGACCGTGATCTTGAGCAGGCGGGGGGCCTGCATCACGTTGACCAGTCCCAGCTCGGCCATCAGGCGCGAACGTAGCTCGGTCTCGAAGAGTTTGCGCAAGCGTGACGGTTGACTTCGCTTCACGCGCTCGGCGGCAAGCTCACCCTTGGCGGCTCCGCCCTTGCCCTTGCCCTTGCCTTCCTTGCCCTTGCCCGCCGCGCGCGCAGCCTTCTTGGCCGCGGCTTCCGCTTGTTGCTCGGGGGTAAGCACAGGCTTGCCACCCTTTGCTGGCTTCTCCGCTTCGGCCTTCTCGGGTTTGTCGTTCTGCTCAGCCATCAGTTTGTTCCTTCTCTCCCTGGCGGCTATGCCGATTCAATCACCGACCCGCACTTGACACACACGCGCCGCTTCTTCCGTCCTTCTTTGATGTCGACCCGGCAGCGCCGACCGGCGCCACACTTTCCGCACCACAGCGCCAGGTTCGAGGCTTCCAGCGAGCCTTCCTTTTCGAGAATCCCGCCGCGTGGATTGCGCTGGGTGGGCTTGGTGTGACGTTTGATCATGCTGATCCGCTCGACTACCACGCGGCCCTTGCCAGAAAGGACACGCAGCACGCGACCGCGCTTGCCTTTCTCCTTGCCGGCAATCACCACCACGGTGTCGCCTTTGCGAACGTGCATCACAGCACCTCCGGAGCCAAAGAGATAATCTTCATGAATCGCTTGGCGCGCAGCTCACGCGCCACCGGCCCGAAGATGCGGGTTCCCACCGGCTCGTTGTCCTTGTCGACCAAGACCGCCGAGTTCGCGTCGAAACGGATGTAGGAGCCATCTGGGCGCGACACCTCCTTCTTGGTCCGCACGATGACCGCCCGGGCTATTTCACCCTTTTTCACCTTGGCGTTGGGAATGGCTTCCTTGATGGACACGATGATTATGTCTCCCAGGGAAGCGTACTTGCGTTTGGTGCCACCCAACACCCGAATGCACATGATCTTCTTGGCACCCGAGTTGTCGGCCACATCGAGAGTTGTCGTCGTCTGGACCATGATCTGAACCTGTCGTCCGTTGCTTGACTGCGAGCCGGGCTACCCCTCCTGGGGTCGATCCAGAAGCCGTTCCACCCGCCAGCGCTTCTGGCGCGAGAGCGGACGTGACTCCACGATCACCACGCGATCGCCCACCCGGTATTCGTTCTTTTCGTCATGCGCCTTGTACTTCGCGCGCTTGGTCATGTACTTGCCGTACTTGGCGTGGGCCAGACGGCGCTCTACCGTCACCACCCGCGTCTTGTTCATCTTGTCGCCGGTCACAACACCGACTAGCTCTCGCTTCCGCGATTGGGGTCGCGGGCTCGCGGCGGCCTGCTCGCCTGGGGTGGTGCTGGATGGTACGTTGGCCACGGCCTATTTCTCCTTGGCGGGGGTAGCCGGCGCAGGCGACTTGCGCAGCCGCTCGGCCAGCACTGTGTTCACCCGCGCGATGTCCCGCCGGGTGTGGCGCACCAGCATCGTGTTCTCGAGCTGGTTGGTGTTCTTCTTCAACCGATATTGGAAGAGATCCTCTTCCAACTTCCGCAGGGTACGGGCCAACTCGGCCGGCTCGTTGCCGCGCAGGTCCTTCGCCTGGATCTTGCCTTTCATAGCGCGTGCTCCCGTCCAATGACCCGCGAGCGCACGGCCAGCTTGTGCTCGGCCAGGTGAAATGCCTCTTTGGCCAGTTCTTCGGTGACGCCCTCAAGCTCGTACATCACCCGCCCGGGCCGAACCACAGCCACCCACTCCTCCGGCGTGCCCTTGCCCTTGCCCATGCGGGTTTCCGCTGGCTTCTTGGAAATCGGTTTGTCCGGGAAGATGCGCACATACAGCTTTCCGCCCCGCTTCACGTGACGAGAAATCGCGGTGCGGGCCGCCTCGATCTGGCGCGCGGTCACGAAGCCGCACGTCATGGCCTGCAGGCCATATTCGCCGAAGGAGACGAATGCGCCGCCTTTGCAGACGCCACGCATCTTTCCCTTCTGTTGCTTGCGCCACTTTACTCGATCAGGTGCCAGCATGGTTTCCTCTCGTTGCGCCTAGGCCAAACGGGCCGACCGTTGCGGAAGGACCTCGCCCTTGAAAATCCAACACTTCACCCCGATGGCGCCGTAGGTGGTGTGGGCCTCGGTGAAGCCGTACTCGATGTCGGCGCGCAGGGTGTGCAAGGGCACACGGCCTTCGTGATACCACTCGTAGCGCGCCATTTCGGCCCCACCCAGGCGGCCCGAACAAGCCAGGCGGATGCCCTTGGCGCCGAACTTCATGGCCGTCTGCACCGCCTTCTTCATGGCGCGGCGGAAGGCCACCCGGCGTTCGAGCTGGGTTGCCACGTTCTCTGCCACCAGTTGCGCGTTGGTTTCGGCCTTGCGAACTTCCTGGATGTTGAGGAACACCTCATTGGAGGT
>PMBS01000309.1 GCA_003153015.1 Myxococcales bacterium | reverse complement strand
CGCGCAACATGATCGGGCTGCGCAAGTTGTTCAAGGTGTTCGGCCGCGGCCGCATCGAATTCCTGCGGCCGTCCAACCGCAAGATCCTGGCCTATCTGCGCGTTTCCGACAAAGAGCAGATCCTGTGCGTGGCCAACCTGTCGCGTTTTGCCCAGCCGGTGGAACTGGATCTGGCGCGCTTCGAGGGCGTTGTCCCGGTGGAGATGCTGGGCTACGTGGAGTTTCCGCCCATCCAACGCGAGCCCTATCGTCTGACCCTGGGGCCGTACGGGTACCTGTGGTTCGAACTGCACGCGCCCGCGGTGCCGCTGCGCGATCTCGACGGCGAGCCGGGCGAGCCGGTGCTGGCTGCGGGCAGCCTGCGCGAAGCCCTGGCGTTGCCGGCGCGCGCGGCGTTCGAGCGCCTGCTCTCTCCCTTCCTCATGCGCCAGCGCTGGTTCGGGCGCAAGTCGCGCGTGATCGATTCGGTTTCGGTGAGCGACTCGGCGGACCTACCTGACGTCGCGGGCGCGCTCCTGCTGCTCGACGTGCGCTACGCCGAAGGTGACCGGGAATCGTATTTCGTCCCCTTGGTGCGCGTGCCCACGGATCGCATGCTGGGTATGCGGGACAAGTACCGCGATGCCCTGCTGGCCACCTGTCAGGGCGGCCAGGGTGCGTTCTTCGATGCCGCGGTGGACGACGGTTTCTGCCAATGGCTGCTGGGCGCAATCGAGCGCGGCGAGAGTGTCCGCTTCGAGAAGGGCACGCTTGTGGGAGTACCCGGACGGCTGGCCGGAACCCTGCGTGGCGATTCCGGCGAGGTGCTGCCCGCCAGCCGCAGCACCGCGGAGCAGAGCAACACCTCGGTTCGCTATGGCGAGAAGCTGATCCTCAAGCTCTTCCGCCGGCCCAGCAGCGGGCCCAATCCGGACTGCGAGATGGTGCACCACCTGTCCGAAGAGTGCGGCTTTCCCCATATCCCGCGCTTCGGCGGGTCGCTGGATTTCGTCGATCGCGAGGGCGCCCGCTTCACCCTGGGCATGTTGCAGGAGCAAGTGGCCAATCAAGGCGACGGCTGGACCTGGTCGCTGGAGGAGTTGCGCCTGTACTACGAAGCCCACGCGGTTGAATCGGCGCCGGCGGCCCTAGTCGAGGCCAGCAAGCGCCCGCTCCTGCCACTGTCCGAGGAGCCGCTGCCTGAAGCAATCTCCACCAGCATGGGCCTGTACCTGGAGGCAGTGGCCACGCTCGGCCGACGCACGGCCGAGATGCACCTGACCCTGGCGGCACCAAGCGATGATCCCGCCTTCCGGCCCCAGCCTCTCGACAAGAGTGACCTCGGCCTTCTCGCCCACCAGTTCCGCGAGCGAGCGAGCGACGCGCTCGATGGGTTGAAGTCACGCCTGGCGGCCCTTCCTGACGAGCTGGTGGAACTGGTGGGACCCCTTTTGGCGCGGCGGCGGCAGGTGCTCGACGCTTTCCGCCGCCTGGAAGAGACCGAGGCGACCTTGCAGAAGATCCGTATCCACGGCGACTTCCATCTGGGCCAGGTGCTGCGGGCGCGGGGCGATTTCGTGATGTTGGACTTCGAGGGTGAGCCCGGGCGCGCGCCCGAGGAAAGACGCGCGATGCAGTCGCCGCTCAAGGACGTGGCCGGCATGTTGCGCTCCTTCAGCTACGCCGCCCACGCCGCCCTATCGACCTATCTGGCGCGACGGCCGCAGGACGCTGACACGTTGGAGCCCTGGGCGCGTCTGTGGTCGAAATTCGCTTCGGCGGCGTTTCTCGCTAGCTACCGCACCGTCGCAGCAGACGCGGCTTTTCTCCCTGCCGACAGCAACACTCTTGCCCGGGTGCTCGACGCCTTCCTGGTGGACAAAGCCTTCTACGAGCTTGACTACGAGCTCAATCACCGGCCGAGCTGGGCGCGCATCCCGCTTCTCGGTCTGCTCGCGCTGCTACGCGAGCCGGTGGGCGAAAGGTAGCCCGTGCACGATTCGACCCAGCGGATTGCTACGGCGGCCCCTGCGGTGCCCGCCGCGGCTGAGATCGTGGTCGGGGTGCCCAGTTGCAACCACGCCGGGACGGTTGCCCTGGTCCTACGCGCAGCTCAGGCTGGGCTGGGCGAGTTCGGGAGTGGGCAGAGCACCCTGCTGGTCAGCGCCGACGCTCGCTCCAGCGACGGCACCCGCGAACAGGTACGCGGGTTGCGCGCGGAGAATCCGCTGCTGCGCGAGCTGGGGCCGGCAGACGGCGCCGCCGTCCCGGTGAGCCCCGGTGTCGAGATCCGGGAGCTGCGCATGATCCTGGAGCTGGCGCTGCAGGTGCACGCCCGCGCCTGTCTGGTGCTCGACGCCAGCCTGACCAGCATGGGCGCGGACTGGGTAGCGCAGCTCTTGCACCCCATTCTCGCCGACCAGTTCGACATCGTGGCCCCCTGTTTCGCCCGGCACAAACTCGACGGTGGCATCAGCAACGGCATCGTGTATCCACTCACGCGTGCGCTCTACGGCAAGCGCGTTCGCCAGTCCCTGGGCAGCGTGTTCGCGCTGTCGGGCCGTTTGGTGGAACGCTTCCTCGCGAAAGGGGTCTGGGACATCGAGATCTCTGCCCTGGCCACCGACGCGCGCGCCATGACGGAAGCCATCTGCGGTGAGTACGCCGTGTGCCAGACTTTCCTGGGTCCGGCCGAGCACGCGGCGAGCGGGCCGTCGCTGGACTTGAGCTCCATCCTGGCGGGGGTACTGGGTTCAGTGTTCGACGAGATGAACCGCAACGTCGCGTTTTGGCAGAAGGTGCGCGGCTCGGAACCGGTCCGCTGGTTCGGCACGCCGGTGGAGATGGGCGGCAACCCACCCCCGGTGGACGCGCACAAGATGTGGGAGTCGTTCCGCCTAGGCTGCCGGACCCTACAGGACGTGTGGGCCCTGGTGTTGCCGCCGGCAACCCTGCTCGCCCTCAAGTATCTGGCACGCGATGATGCTGCCGGGGCCGGGCTGGCTGACGATCTGTGGGCGCGCATCGTGTACGACTTTGCGCTCGGCTACCGCCTGCACGTGATCAACCGCGGCCACCTTCTGCGCGCCCTGACCCCGCTCTATCTGGGCTGGCTGGCCTCTTTCGTGCGCGAAATGGACACCGCGCCTGCCCAGGATGTGGAACGGAGGGTGCAACAGCTTTCCATGGTCTATGAGGCCCAGAAGCCATATCTAATCTCTCGCTGGCGCTGGCCCGATCGCTTCAACCCTTGATCTGAGTTGCGGAGAAAGGAGCGTTTATTCATGTGGGACCAAATCAAAGACGCACTCTACGGGGCCACCCACCGCGTCTTGGTGGGGGTAGCCAATTTCCTGCCCGGGCTGCTCGCCTTGGTGCTCGCGGTCTTGCTGTCGTCGCTGGTGGGCTGGCTGCTGGGCGCTTTGCTCGGCCTCATCCTGCGCGCGCTCGACTTCGACAAGCGTTTGCAGAAGTGGGGAGTGGTGGCTTTGGCCGAATGGTCACCCAAGAACAGCCCGACCCTGCT
>PMBS01000044.1 GCA_003153015.1 Myxococcales bacterium | reverse complement strand
CCGTCGATGTAGTCGAAGAGGCCTTTCTCGTCGTACAGGGTCACCTTGTCCTTGACCTTGGCGCCGCCCAGGTCGCCCTGGAAGAGTGCCAGCAGAGTCTTGTCAGCCTCGGCGCCGGAGGGACGTGCTTTGCCTGCAGGTTCGGCGGCCAGGGCAGGAGCACGAAGGCCCTGCTGGACCATCCATCCAATGAACGCCGGCGGGATGAGAGCCAGCGTGACAAATATGAGGATACGCACGGCTCAAAGATTACGGCGAACGCAGGGCGGCAATCAAGCACGGCCGCGTCGACAAATCTACCGTTGCACGGCCGCGCAAGGCGGACAATAATTCCCTGCGGCTGTCTCGGGAGAGGCCTGCAATACGTCAACCCCCGCCTACAGGAGGAAAACCCATGACTCGTCTGAGGTGTTTCTGTCTCTGCGCGTGTCTCGCTTTTTCGCTGACCGCGATGGCTTGCGGCAGCAGCAACAGCGGAGCAACGAGCGGGTGGGACCAGGCGCGCATTGCCTTCACGGGTGTTAGTTGGTGGCTCAATGCTATCAAGAGTGCGTACTATTTCGAGCTCAAGATTACTCCGTCGGCCCAAGAAGACGCGGTGGGACGAGCGACCGTGATCACCTTCGCCCAAAAAGTAGTGAGTGGGGTCAAGTCCAGCACGGCCGCGCCGCAAACACTGGTGCCGGCGGCCGACTCCAGTTCGGGGTGGACGCTCGACCAGAACGTCCCCAAGACCGCTAACGGGGTCGTTACAGCGACCGACGCCACCTCCGCCACCAACTTGATCGACGGTGGGGCAGATCCCTTCTATGACCCCAGCAAGAGCTATTCGGCCAAGGGCCTGGCCTGGGAGGTCTATACCAATGGCACCTACTCACTGGACTTGAAGGTCTGGCAGATGGCGTCCGCGCACGACGCGTCGCAAATCTACTCCGACCTTCTCAGCGACCCGCTGTACTCCCCGGACAACGTGCCTTGGATCACCTGCAATGGAACTGATACGTCGAATCCTTGTCCGGCTCAGTAGCGCTTCTTGGTCAGACCTGATAGAGGGAGTAGTTGGTGGTGCCCAGGCCGGCGTCGGCAGCTTTGGCGAGCCAGCCGGTCTTGTTGGGGTCGATGGGGCCGACGCCAGACAAGGCGCGAAGCTGTTTCATCAAGTCCAACACGTAGCTGTCGAGGGCGAGAGGGTCCTGTGCCAGTAGAATTCGTCCAGGGGGGTTGGGGTCAGGGTGGTCATCGGGGCCATTGCCGGTGACGACTCCGATGAGCGCGTCTAGGATAGTCAGGGAAATCCGGTTGCGGATGTCCGGCAGGGCGTAGAGCTTGGGCATGTCGGTCTGCAAGTTGGTACTGTGGTACTGGACCGGGTTGTTGATCATGCCGTAGATGTTCTTCACGGCCCCCGTGATGCCGGAGATATTGTGGACCTTGAACACCGGGCAGTTGATGGTGAGGGCGGTTTCCTTAGTCAGGATGCGCGACAGGCGCGGGTAGCTGGCTGTGTCCCCTTTTGGTGGCACGCCTATTGGGGCCGAGCAGACCGGGTCGCCGAAGCCATGCCCTTCCGTGAGATTGGGATCGTCTTCGCTTTCGCCTGGGTTGAGGCCCCTGATCAAGTTTCCGACGAGCTGGGCACCAGCCAGGGCACCGGAGCTGAAGCCGCCGTTTTGCTCAAGATCTTGACGGAATCGGTCCCACACGACAATCGTGGTGGGATCGACCCCGAGCTTGTCATGCAGGCTGTCGATAATGGCGCGTGTCAAGACCACCGACGTGGTCACGCCGTAGGGGTTGAGGCAGTTAACCTTGAGCCCGATACTTTGGCCAGGCTTGTAGTTAGGCAAGAGAACCGTCCACGGGTTGTCCACGCCGCCGTCCGATTCGGGCTGCCCAGCCTCGGCTGCCTCGGCACCGCCATTCTGCGCCGACGATCCATTGAACAGCGAGACCTGGCGGGCCAGAGCGGTCAGGCCCGCGTCGAGCATGGCAGCCACCACGTCAGGCTTGATTACGGTCTTCGCTCCCGTCACCACACTGTCCTGACGGAAGACCTCGACCACTGCGGGCGAGACCGCTGCAGGAGTGCCCGCGTCGCTGCTGGTGCCAGCGTCTGCCTTGCACATGCCCGGTGACGCAGCGGCGGGCCAGCGCCCGCCCACGTCGGGAAAGCAACCGGCCAGTCCGGAAACGGATGCCGCAGCCGCCACCTTTGCGGCGTCGGCCAGGATTTCTCGCCGGGTTCTTCCTGCAGGGCTTGACATGCAACTTCTCTCAAGCAAGAACGCAGAAAGAATAGCATGGGCGATGCAAGTCTTCTGCTAGAATTAGCCTCGGTCGGCAAAGGGCGGCGGCAACACCGCGGTGGCGCGGTCCCACTTTGAGGAACAACACATGACAGCCATTTCCCGACGCACTTTCGTGGGCGGCTCGCTTGCGGCAGTCGCCACCCTTCGCTACGGGCGTGTTTTTGCTGCGGGCGAGCCCGACATTGTGGATGTACAGGGCAGCGACCCGCAGAAGATGATTGCGGCACTGTTGGCGGCGCTGGGCGGCATTGGAAAATTCGTCAAGAAGGGTGACTTCGTGGTCATCAAGCCCAACGCGGCTTTCGCCAATCCAGCCGAATGGGGCAGCACGACGCATCCGCAGACCGTGCTGGCGTTGGCCAAGGCGTGCCTTGACGCCAAGGCCAAGGGGGTCATGATCCTGGAGTACCCACAGGCCAAGGGCGAGATGTGCCTCAAGCGCTGCGGCCTGATGGAGGCCATGGCCACCCTGCCAGCCGCCAAGGTCAAGCTGCTGGTGGGCGCCAGCGACTTCCAGAAGACTGAAGTGAAGGGCGGTGTGTCGCTGAAGACCACGGACGTGGCCAAGAGCCTGCTGTCGGCTGACGTGTTCATCAACGTCGCAGCGGCCAAGGCGCACTACCAGACGGGCGTCTCGCTCGCGCTGAAGAATCACATGGGGCTGGTCTACGACCGGCAGATCTTCCACACCGCCTTGGATCTTCACCAGGCGATCGCCGATCTCGGCCTAATCATCAAGCCGAACCTCACCATTATCGACGGCACCCGCGCCCTGCTCACCAACGGCCCGGCCGGGCCAGGCGACACGGCACAGCCTGGGCGCATGGTGGCCGGCCGTCGCATCGCCTCGGTCGACGCCTACGGGCTGACCCTGGCCAAGTTCAACAACAAGAACATGACACCGGCTGATGTCAGACACATCGAACTGGCTGGGAAGGCGGGGTTGGGTGAGGTCGACATCGCGAAGCTGAAGGTTAAGAAGGTCTCGGCCTAGGCTGGCCCATAGTGCCATGACGAGACGAGCGGCCATCGCCGCAGCCCTGCTGGCTTGTGCCTACGTGACGCCCGCGTGGGCCCGCACACCGCCCTTGGCCGTGGATCCGATCGAGGGCATGTGGATTGGGGGTGGCGAAGTTTTCATCTACCAGACCCAGGGCCGCTGGAGCGTCTTCCCGGCCGGCGCCAACGTGAACAAGATCACGGTGGATGCCCAGACGGTGTGGGTGGCCACCGACGACGGCGTGATTCGCTTCGATTCACGCAGCCGGCGCTCCACCCGCATCACCATGGACGACGGTCTGCCTAGCCAGGTGGTGACCGCAGTGGCGTTTGACGACCAATTCGTGTGGTTTGCGACCAACAAGGGGGTGGCGCGTTACCGCAAGTTGGACCGCACCATCCGGGTTTACACGGAAAAGGACGGGCTGCCTTCGAAGGTAGTGAACGACGCCTTGACCGTGGGCCGCCAGGTGTGGTTCGCCACCCGCGAAGGCATCGCCTACTACAGCCCCGACGTGGACGGTTTGCGCGGCTTCGGCGAGGCCGAAGGCCTGGCCGGCGTGGACGTGGCTGAACTGTATCAGGTGGCCGACGATCTGTGGTGCCGCACTGATGCCGGATTGTCGCGTTTTCGCATCCTGCAGCGCGTGTTCAGCAACTTTTCCTTGGCGATGATGAAGGCGCAGCAAGTCCGCGTCTTCACCATTGACGGCACCACGGTGTGGCTCGGGACCGACAATGGGCTCTTCACTCTCGACACATCTGATGATTCACTGTTGCCCTTCCCGCAGCAGACCGCACTCAAGAGCCGCAACATAACCGGCGTCGAGGTGGACCCCAGCTACGTCTACATCACAACCGAGAAAGAGGTCGTCCAGTTCAATCGTCTGACCCGGTCCATCCGGTTCTTCACTGTCGTCGACAACTTGACCCGAACTGAAGGCAGCATCGGCACGGTGCTCAACGGCACCCAGTGGACCGTGATGTTTGCTGAGGGCGGCGCGCAGGTATTCGACGTGAGCGTCGATCACTTCGTGGAACGCAAGCTCGGGCTCACGGAGAGCAACGAGAGCAAGACCACTGCCCACGTCTTCGGCAGGCTCAATGCGCAGACGCCCTACGACTTCAACAAGACACCACACTGGGACCCCCAACGCTACGACACGGCGGACGGCAATCTTTCCCTTGGCCACAGCTTCTCGGAGGATCGCAATCTGAGCGCTTCGGCGCGCCTGGACTACGGCACACTGGACAAGCCGGGAATTCGCAGGCTGCAATACAAAGGTGAATACTTGGGCGCGCAGAACGATGTGCTTCGCGACGTGCGCGTCGAAGACCAGCTCAAGTACCAGACAGTGGAAGAGGGGCTTGACCGGCCGCTGCTGTTGCAGGGCGCGTATGCGAAAGTGGCCACCCCGGGTGCGGAGCCCAAGGCCAGCCTGGCCGCCACCGGCGGGTTCCGGCGCGGGGAGCTGGTGCGCGATTTCATCACAGGTCCACGCCAAAGTGTGTACAACCTTTCGCGGAAGTACATCGTTCCCGCGTCAGAACGTGTCTACGTGGATGGGGTGCAGCTTACCAATGGAACCGACTACACCATTGTCTACACCGCCGGGCAGTTGTCCTTCCTCAATCCAGAGAGCATAGACGACCTCAGCATTATTTGGGTGGAATACGAGGCCGATCTCATGCCGGTGAAGGACCTGGGCAGCCTGTCCCTGCTTGACATGCTGCCGGCTGACAATGAGGTGGGAACCTGGGCGCAAAGTGGTGGTGTCTCACTGATCACTGACCAGACCGGGCTCTACAACAAGATCGATGGCGCTGCGCCCAAGTACATTGATCGCGGCTGGGTGAGCAGTGTGTACGTCAACTATAGCCAGGGCTCCCGCACTATCACGGTGTCCATTCACGACATGGGCAGCGATGCGAATGCCCAGGGCATCTTCAACTTCGCCAAGCCGGCCGCGTGGCAGCCCATCAACAACCTTCCCAATGCGGTGTTGGACATGGGGCTATCCGGCGCCTATGCCGCCTACGCCTATCTCGACCGTTTCTACATTGAGCTGAGCATTACCGAAAAGGACGATGCCTCGCGCACCTCGATTGAACTCTTCGCCAACCAGATCATCAACCGGAAGACCCAGGCCGGGTCCAACCTGGGCAACGCGTTCAAGCAATGGATGGTGGCCGCGCGCGCGGCTGCCGCGCCCGTGCACGGGATGGAGGTGGGTGCGCGAGTGGTGGACATGCAAGATGTCGACAGCCAGCGACAGCCGGTGAAAGATCCACTGACTGGACAACCCATGATCGATCCATTGACCGGGTTGCCCATACAGAAAGTCACGCCGGCGCGCCGGCTGGTGACCGGGGCGGCCGATGCTCGCTATCAGCGGCCCTTGGGCCAGGGCGGATTGCTAACCGGATATGGGGAATTCGCTGGCTCGGATCGGCAGGATCCCGGTGCGCCCAATGGCTGGGCCGGGATGGGCTTTCTGCGCTTGTCTCACCCGATGCTAGAAGGCACGCTCTCGGGCCGCAAGCAATCGCAGGGGTTCACGGCCCTAGGCAACGACAGCACGCGCTTCGGCAAGCTGGACGACGAGGTACGCCTGAGCGCAACCGGCTATCCCGTAGCATGGTTGCCGACTACCGTCTTCTTCGACCGCCAGCGCTCCTGGGTGGACGACGCCGGCGGTAACTTGACCGACAATGTGGGGACGATCCAACACGCAATGGCGCGGGTTCAGCTCAATATGAAGCGGTTGCCCATGCTCAGCCAGCAGGTGGGCAGCGCGATTCTAGAGAATCCCAATTTCAAGACTGACCGCGTGCAGAGCGTGAGCCAGTTCGACTATGACTTCACCCAGATTCCCGGCTTCAACTTCATCAAGCGGTTCAGCCTGCGCGCACTGTACAGTATCTCACAGGCCAAGACCGACCCGAGCGGCAAGCCGTCCTACGCGGACCGGGTGCAGCTCTCGCGCTTGGAATGGAAGTTCCTGCCCACCAACACGGAATCGATCTACGCCCTGTTTCGCTCGCGTCTGCTCGAGCATGAGGCCCCATGCCAAGCTTTCACGCGCAGCCTGCTGCACTGGGAGCTCTACTCGGGCGCAAAGAGCACGATCATTCCTGGCATCGTTCCCGCCCTGAACTACACAGCTACCTACGACGACAACCGACTCCCTACCTCGAGTGCGAGCCCGTCGACCAGCGCGAGCCCTGCGGCCGGAACCGGGGGCGGAACTCCTGTGTTGGCGCCGGCCTCACTGGGCCCGAATTTCTCAGCGCTGACCCCGCCCGGTCCGACTCCGCCCGTGCCGGGCGCATGGTACCCACCCCCATCCACGCGCACGGTCCAGGCCACCATTGGCGGTTCGTTGGGGATCTTCCCGGGACAATGGGCGACGCTGCTGGCCCCTGCGGCCATCCAGCCAACTGTGTCCATCTCTGACAACGAAAGCTCGGCCGATCAAGCCAAAGAGCTGGGGTTCGATCCAGCCAAGGCGGAGTACGTCCTGGCCAGGAAGGATTACAATCGAATCTATCGTTTTGACAACCGCGCGGTTTGGGCCAGCGGTGCCAAGTTGGATCTGGAGCTGTACCAACTGCATCAGGTTTCCGTGACCGCGCAAGACCACCACGAGAGCGCCACGCAGACCCAGCTTCAGAATCGCATCGTGTACCGGCCGATCTTCTCTAGTCCCATCACCTTGCGCCTGAACTACCAGGACACGAGTTCGCTCAACGATCCCAGTCTCGGCGGGGTTCCGGGCTCCTGGGCTGATCAAACCCTCTACCAGGGTATCTTGCAGTGGCTCATGCGCTGGAACGCGGTGCTGACCACACTCGCAACCTACACCTTCGACATCACGACCACGTCGAATTTCCTGAACAAAGATCCAAAAACGCTGCTAGTGACAGAGTACAACAACCGGCAGTACCACACCGGCCCGGAGATCGAGCTCCGCTTCTACCCGCTAAGAGATGCGGCAACGCTATATCTCTATCAACGCGATGGTGTGTTTGGCTTGTTCGGTCATGGCAACGGCGCAACCGAGGGGATCAGCTTCTACTTTGGGGCCGGCACCATCTGGCGCATGGGCGACAAGATCTACCTCGACGGTGGTGTGCAATATGACGGCCTGCGCTGCCTCCTGCCGGGAGGCCCCGCCAGTTCCACCAGCACAATGGCCTGTACCGCGGTTTCGCGCATCACGCCCCGCTTGTACCTGACGGTGAATCTGTAGCGGGTGTAGTGGCTTTGCCGGGGGCTGCAGTGGTCAGCGTCATCATCCCCACGCGAAACCGCCCGGCTCTGCTTCGCGCGGCGCTGGGTTCGGTGCTGCAACAGAGCAGGCCGGTCGACCAGATCGTCGTGGTCGACGACGCTTCTGCTAGGGCCGAGTGGATCCCGGCGGCCCTAGCCCTGTCCCCGGTCATCGAGATCGTCCGCGAAGAGCGAAACCGCGGGGTTTCTGCGGCCCGCAATCACGGGCTCGACCGAGCCCGCGGCGACTACCTGCTGTTCCTCGACGACGACGACCTGGTCGACCCCCGATTCGTCGAGCAAGGACTGGCCGTGCTGGCCGCGAACCCGGGCGCCGACGGGGTCTTCTTTCGCTACCGAACCACTGGCTCGGCCGATACCTCCGATGGGCACGAGGATCCGCCACGCTTGGCGGAAAGGGGGACGCGCGCGTCGCTTGCCGTCGCGCTGCTCAGCAAAGAAAACCCGGTCCATCGCGCCACCCTCGAACGGCGTCCGGTCACCGCCTTTCTCCGCTACCTGATTCCGATCAATTCGGGATTTCTCCGACGCTCCGCCATCGGCGCAGCCCGGTTTCCCGAGTCGCTCCGGCAGGGCGAGGACACCTGTTTCTGGATCTCGCTCGCGGCCGCGGGCCGTCGGTTCGTGCTCGATGAACACGCCTATGCGGTCGTGCGGCGGCATGCCGGCAACGCCACCCGCTCTCGGGCGCGATACGTCTCCGAGATCCAGCCCTGCTACGAGCGGCTCCTCTCCCAGGGCCTCCTGGCTGCTCCTGACGACGTTTTTCTGGCGCACTTGAAGCTTCTCTGGTTCAAGGCGCTCACCGGTGGCAAGGGAGTTGGCCGGCACCTACAGCAGGTGGTCGCCTCGCCTCGGCTTTTTGCGGCCGAACTGCGATTCTGGACCGCGAACCTGGTTGCCCGGCTCTGCCGGCCCGGGAGGGGAAGTTAGCTATTCCTCACAGACGGCACAGAGGACACAGAGCAGTTTCACGGCCGCAACCAAAGGGATCGCTCCGGCCACGGCCACGGCCACGACCACGGCCACGACCACGGCCACGACCACGACCTCCTGCAACTATCGCGACGCCGTCGAGAATCTTCGCGGCCCGCGAAGATTCCGCATCCTAGTAGTACAGAGCCGGACCGGAAAGAAGAAAGGGCGGACTGTCCTGTCCGAACCCCTTCTTCTCTTCCGACCTCTGTGTTCTCTGTGCTCTCTGTGGTGAAGAAGCTAGCCTCCGCTAGCGCGGTTCGCGCAGACGGCGCTGGAATTCGACTGGATCGCGGGCAGCGGCCAGCGCGACGTCCCGGCTGATGAGTCCCGCACGCAGCAGGTCGAGCAACGAGGTGTCGAGCGCCACCATGCCTTCGTCGCGGCCGGTCTGGATCTGGGTGGCCAACTGGTGGGTCTTGCCCTCGCGGATGAGCGCCCCCACCGCGTAGTTGACCATGAGCATCTCGATCGCGGGATAGCGCGTGCCGGGCAGCACGCCTTCGAGCAGCCGCTGGGTGACCACCGCACGCAGCGAGCCGGCGACCTGCAAACGGATCTGCGCCTGCTGGTGTTCGGGAAAGATGTCCACAATGCGATCGATGCCCATGGGTGCGCTGCCGCTGTGCAAAGTCGAAAGCACCAGGTGGCCGGTCTCGGCCGCGGTCAACGCCAGGGCCACCGTCTCGCGATCGCGCATCTCACCCACCAGGATGATGTCAGGGGATTCGCGCAAGGCTGCGCGCAGACCGGCGGCAAAGCTTTCCACGTGGGCGCCGACCTCACGCTGATGGATCAGGCAGCGCCGTGGTTGGTACACGAATTCAATGGGATCTTCCAGGGTGATGACGTGGCGGGCGCGGGTTCGGTTCACCAATTCCACGATGGCCGCCAGGGTGGTCGACTTGCCCGCGCCGGCGGTGCCCACCACCAGCACCATGCCGCCGGGCAGATCCCCCAGGGCGCCGACGCTCTCGGGCAGGTTCAACTCGGCGAGCGCAGGGGCGTGGCGGTTCACCGGTCGCAGCGCCAGCGCCAGACCGTGGGCCTGCCGAAAGACGTTGACCCTCAGCCGCTGCGGTCCTTCCCCGTCGGAGGCAGGTACCTCCCAGGCCAGATCCACGCTGCCACTTCCATCGAGACAGCGGCGACGCGGCGGATCGAGCAACGAGTCGACGAATCCCAAGATCTCTTGCTGGTCAATCGTTTCACCAGACGCTGTCAGGCCATTGGCCGTGCGGATCCATAGGGGTTGCCCAGCGGACACCATGACGTCCGAAACCGTCCCATCGACAGCGCGCGCAATGAGGCCCGCCAGGCGGGAAGGCGCAGCCACTGAGCCACTGGTGGGGGGAGCGCTGCTTGGGGATCTCAGAGCCACGCCGTGAGCAGCAGGCGCAGTCGTTTCGGCGGCGCGGGGGCTGGCAGGCGCTGTCGGCTTGGGCTTTGCCAGACCGGCGCCAGTGCGGCGCAGCTTCAGTGACAGCTTGTCAGCGTCCCGGCGCGCCTCCACGGCGAAGGCCCCGTAGCGTTCGGAGCGGTATACGGCGTCGCACGCGCCCGAGGCGCGCAGTCGGTCAAGTTCGCCCGGCGCGAGCGCTTCGGCTGCGAAAGTCTCGACGATTTCACTGTCGAGCGGGGGCATGGTCAGGCCGCGGCCTTGGGCACCCATGAGTACCGGCGGCTCGCGTGCCCGCAGCACGATTCCGGTCGCCTTCTGTGCTTCAATCAGTGCGAGCAGAGCGTCGATGGCTGCCATGCCTGACGGACCTAGCAAGACCTGCGCCGGCAGGCAAGGGTTGCGCTCATGGCACTTGACGGCGACGCGGCAACAAGTGAAGTTGGGCCACCGGCACCATCCGCTCGTGGCGCCCAGGGAGCTAGCTTGCCATCCGACAATAATCACGATTTCGTCATCCTCGGCGGGGGAGTGGCTGGTCTGACCTTTGCGCTGGAAGCGAGCCGGCGCGGCCGGCGGGTTGTGCTGTTGGAAGGCGAAGACCAAGTCGGCGGCCTGGCGCGCACCATGCGTTTCGGGGACTTCCGCTTCGACATCGGCGGCCATCGCTTTCACAGCCGCTGGCCCGAGATCACGCAGTGGGTGCTGGCGGCGTTGGATGGCGACGCAGCCGAGGTGCCCCGGCGCAGCCGCATCCGGCTCAATGGCCGCTTCGTCGACTACCCGCTGCGCTTTCCCAACCTCCTGGGTGTGTTCAATCCCTGGCAGGCCACGCGCATCCTGGCCAGCTATATGTGGGCGACGATCGCGCGGCTGCGCAAGCGGCCCGATGTTTCGTTCGAAGACTGGATCGTGCGGCGTTTTGGCCGGTCGCTGTACGACATCTACTTCAAACCCTATACCGAGAAGGTCTGGGGTTTCTCTTGCACCGATCTCTCGGCTGACTGGGCCGCGCAGCGCATTCGGGTGCCCAGCTTGCGCGCTGCCGTGGTGGGCAGCCTGCTGCGCCGGTCGCCCGCGCCCTCCACCCTGCTGTCGCAGTTTCTCTATCCGTCTCTCGGTATCGGCGTTCTGCCTGAGTGCCTAGCGGCCAAGGCGCGCCAGACCGGCCGGGCGACGATTCGTCTCGGCAGCCGGGTGACCAGGGTGGAGCCAGACGGTGCCTCGGGTGGCTGGCGGGTGATTTTCCGCGGAAGCGAGGGTGAGGCGTCGGTCACCGGCGGGAGACTGGTATCCACGATTCCCCTGGAGGCTCTGCTCGGCATGTTGCCTATGCCCCGGGCGGAAGTCGGCGCTCTGGCCGCTGGGCTATCCTACCGCAGCCTGGCCTGCGTATTTCTTGCGGTGGATGGCTCGCGCATCAGCAATGACACCTGGACCTACTTCCCGGATCGCCATCTGGTGTTTGGGCGCACGCACGAGCCAGGCAACTGGAGCCCGCGCATGGTTCCCGAGGGCAAGACTTCATTGTGCGCCGAGATTTTCTGTTCAGAGGGAGATGAGGTGTGGAACCGGCCTGACCAAGACGTGATTGAGCCGGTGCTGGCGGACCTGGATCGATTGCGTTTCTTGCCGCGCAGCCGGGTGCGCGAGGCGTGGATGCTGCGCGTGTCGCACGCCTATCCGGTGTACCGCGTGGGCTACGCCGAACACCGTTCACGTGTCAGCTCGGCGCTTTCTCGTTGGCCGACCCTGCATCTTCTCGGTCGAACCGGGACGTTCCGGTACCTCAATCTCGATGCGGTCATCCGTGAAGGCTTGGACTTGGCGGGATCGCTGTGCCAAGGCCCATGATTGCGCGCGAGCAGGCCACGCGGCTTTCAGTCATCGTTCCAGTCCGCAACGGCGGCGAGGGCCTGCGGCGCTGCCTGCAGGGACTGGCGGCCTCGTCCCGCCCACCCGACGAGGTAATCACGGTTGACGATGGCTCGACCGACGCATCGGCTGCGAATGCGGCTGCGCTGGGCGCGCGCGTGCTGACGACGCCGGCCGGCCCGCGCGGTCCGGCGCACGCGCGCAACCGCGGGGCAGAAGTGGCAACCGGCGACGTGCTGGTATTCGTCGACGCCGACGTGGTGGTGCATGCAGATACCCTGGCTCGCATGGAATCGGTCCTGGCGGACGAGCCCGACGTGGTGGCGCTCTTCGGCTGCTACGACGACGATCCGCCGGCGCGCAACCCGGCCAGCCTCTTCAAGAACTTGCTGCACCACTATGTCCATCAGCACGGTGACCGGGAGGCTGGAACTTTCTGGTCCGGCTGTGGCGCCGTCCGGCGGAAGGTGTTCTTGGCAGCGGGTGGCTTCGACGAGGCCTGGCCTGCCATGGAAGACGTCGAGCTGGGTGTGCGCCTGCGCCAGGCGGGCCAGCGCATCCGACTGTGTCCTGAGGTCCAGGCGACGCACCTCAAACGGTGGACCCTGGCGAGCCTCTGGCACACCGACATCTTCGCCCGCGCGATTCCCTGGACGCGTCTCATTCTCCGGCAGGGGCGCTTGTCCTGCGACCTCAACCTCAACTGGCGCAGCCGCCTGAGCGCCTTGGCCGCCTGGGCCTTGCTCGCGTGCACGCTGCTCTGCCTTGCACTCGCTTTGGGCGGGCCGGCGCGGCTGGCGGGGTGGGCGGCGCTGGGGGTGCTGCTCTCGGCGGCAGGCATGGCCGCACTCAACGCCGATCTCTACACTTTTTTCTTCCGGCGCGGCGGCGCCCGCTTCGCCTTGATCGCGGCGGCGCTGCACGTCGGCTACCTGCTCTACAGCAGCCTGGTGTTCACCAGCCTGCTGCTACGCCACCGCTTGCGCGGCGGGGTGGGAGGGTTGCGTGAGCCGACGGTCAAATAGGCGTGGGCAAGGCCGGAAAGGGCCTGCATCTGCGCGGCCGCCGAGCGCCCCGGGAGCGGTGGGGGGAAGCCGCGTGCGGGCGGCACTGGCGCGCACCAGAGTGCAGGCGGCGCTGATTTTCTTGCTGCTGCTGGTGGCGTACCTGGCCAACGGCGATGTCTTGCCTGGCAACGACGCCACCGCCAATGTGCGTCTGGCGGGCAAGGTGGTCAGCAAGCACAAGCTCGTCTTCACCCCCGAAGAAGATCCCTTCATGTTCGAGTGGCACCTGAAGACTCCCAAGGGCGAACGGCGCGCACTCTTTCGCTCGTGGCGTTCTATTCTAGACGGCGAGTCCATCCGGCGGGTATACGAGCGCGGCGATCTGAGTGCGCCGGAGCCGTTCTACTACTTGATGAAAACGCGCTATCCGGGGGTATACGCCAACCGGTATGGGGTGGGAGCCGGCCTGCTTGCCGTGCCGTTCGTCGCCGCGGTGTATCCGTTTGCCCGCGACTTGTACGACCGGCCGTCGGCCGGCATTCTGTGGTTCAGCGCGAAAGTAGCGGTTTCCTGTGCGGTGGCGGCCAGCGCGGTGCTGCTCTTTCTCGCCGCCTTGCCTTGGTTGCGACCGGGAACCGCAGCCTGGCTGGCCCTGGCCTATGGCCTCGGCACCTGCGTGTGGAGCTCGAGCAGCCAGACGCTGTGGCAGCACGGCCCGATGGAATTCTTTCTTGCCCTGGGAACCTATTTCCTCATGCAGCGGGAGCGTCCGCGCGCCGCCTACTGGGTGGGGTGCAGCTACGCCCTGGCCTTTGTCTGCCGGCCCACCGCCGCGCTCGCTATGGCGGCCGCGGGGATGTACTTTCTAGTTCGTGACCGGCGGGCGCTGCTACGCTGGGTGGCCGGCGGCCTTCCGGCGGCGCTGCTGCTGGCGGCGTACAACCTGCACTACTTCGGCACGCTCTTCGTGTTTGGCCAGGTGAGTATTGGTGGGGCCGCGGAAGCCAGCGCGCAGCTACCCGCGGCGTTCACCCTGATCCCGGTGGCGGTGGCGGCCCCGGTCACCCCGGTGGCCGCGGCCAGTCGGCTTTTCGGCACATCGCTGCTCGAAGGAATGGCGGGGCTTCTGCTCAGCCCATCGCGCGGCCTGCTCGCCTTCTCGCCCGCGATAGTCTTTACTTTCTGGGGGTTTGTGCGGGTCTTCCGCGACAGCCGCTTTGCGGCCCTGCGACCCGTGGCACTGGCGGCCCTGGCCCTGTTCCTGGTGGTGGCACGCTGGTTCGGCTGGGCGGGCGGTTGGTGTTACGGGCCGCGTTTGCTGGTGGATGCGGTGACCTTGCTGGCCTTCTTGGCCATCCCCGTGGCCGAGGAGATTCGGCGTCGGCGCGCACTGGCGGCAGCGTTCGGCGTCTGTCTCACCTGGGCGGTGACTGTGCAATTCGTGGGCGCGTTCGCCTACGACATCGTGGGCTGGAACGACCGTCCCTTTTTCGTGGTTAAGCGCGCGGGAGAGGAAAAGCCACTCTACTTCACCAACCCAGACGAGGCCCGGCGCGAGGTTTGGGCGCGGGGCGGTTGGGTCGAGCAGCAGAAGATCGACGTCACCTCGGGGCTGGGAGAGTCTCGCCTGTGGTCCATCCGCGACAGTCAGATTCTCTACTATTTCGAGCACTTCTTCGAAGCGCGCAGGCTCAAGCAGAAGATCGCCATCCAGGAGTTCCTGCGCGATCGGGGCTGAGGAGATCGAGCTTTCTCACCACAGAGAGCACAGAGGACACAGAGCCGGACCGGAAAGGGAAGGGTTGGGTTCTGCACGGTCCAGAATTCCTCTTCTCATCCGATCTCTGTGGTCTCCGTGCCCTCTGTGGTGAAAGAGCTTGCCCACTCCGGCACGCAGGACCTACTCCTTCTTGCGCAGGGACTTGCCCGGCAAGGCCGGGGTGATCTTGCCGAGGTCCACGCCCAGAACTTGCAGGAGGGTAGGCGCGATGTCTTTCTGCTCGCCCGCCGACAGTAGCAGCGGATCGTTGCTGGCCAAAAAGACGTGGGTAGCATTGGTGTGGTGAGTGGTCCCCACGTCGAAGCCGTGGTCGGCGGTGAGGTAGAGGGCGGTTTGATCGTAGAGCCCGTCGGCCTTGAGCTGGGCTACTATGCGGCCCAGCCACGCGTCGAGGGAAACCAGCGCGTCGTTGTACTCCCGGGAATTCTCGCCGTACTTGTGGCCATTGACGTCCGCATCGCCGAAGTGGACGAATAGGAAGAAGCGACCCTTGGGGCCGAACCTGTCAATCAGGGCAAGTGCCTTCTGCCCCACGCGGCCGGCGTCGCGGGGCCGGTCGCCGTCCCACGCCGTGAGGCTGCCCTTGATCAGGTAGAAGGGCTGACCCAAGAGATTCTGTTCGCCAGCCAGTCGAATCTTCTCCACCCTGCGCGCCTGCTTGTCGTCCTCATCGCTCGGCTCGTCGGAGATCAGGCTCGGCGCTTCTGCCTCGGCAGGGAGTCTGGGTGCGCCGGGGCCGAGGCCCATGGCTTTGCCGGTAACCATGACAGTGGCGATGCCCTTCTTGCCGAAAGACTCCTGCAGTCGCTCGAAGATCGAGTAGCCACGCGGGATGGGCTGGAAGCGGGTGTTGGTAAACACGCCGGTGAGATTGGAATCGTAGCCAGTCAGCATCTGCGCGTGGCCGGACTTGGTGTCGGTGATGTGGCCGGAAACTTCGATGTCCACCATTCGCCCCTCCTTGATCATTTGCGCCAAACTGGGCATCTGGTTGCGTTTCAGGGATTCGTTGATGTGCTCGCGCAAGGCCCCGTCCCACGAGATGAGAATGGCGCTGCGTTGTCGCGGCGGGGTTGACGGCTTGAACGCGGTCGTGCTGGCGAGCAGCAGGATGGCGAAGAACAAGCGGGAACGGGCGAACATCGTGGGATGTTCTAGCACCAATCCCCAAGAGCGAGATCGTGGCCATCGGAATGGGCTCCGAGCGCCCGCAGGTCACACCCGACAACACGCCGGCAGATTGGCTTTGAAAAACAGGGGTCGTTGGATGATTCGTTGCGTATGGCGATGCAAAAGGCCGGCGGCCGGCGGCTTCCATAGCACATCTGCGGGGCCGGTATCACACCCCTTCATTGAACGCCGTCAGGGTTCGGCGGAAGGTCCAGTCGATCTGCTTCTGATTGACGGCCGCACTGGGCACGCGGCTCTGGAAAACCTCCAAGGCTTTTCTGCAGCTTCGATCGTGCGCCAGCAGTTCGCGCAAGACACAAAGCGCGTCGGCCTGGCCTCGGATCATGTTGATGATCTTGGAAGAAGCGCTAGGCATGGGGACGGCCGGATTGAAGTAGGTAGCATTGGCGAGCCCGAGTGCGCTCTCATGATCCCGTTCTTGCAAGAGGACCAGGATTTCCGCCAGCATGAGATGGTCGGTCACGGGGTAGATTGATCGCAGCCCCTCAATCTTCCGCAGCTTCTCGTCCCCGGTTCTGTCGATCTCGCTGGCGATGCAGAGCGCGTCGTAGACTGGAGCCTCTGACCGGAAGCTGTGATCGGCCACAGTCCTCGCGGTCGGAGCGATCCGGTGGGCGGTCTCGAGAAAGCCGGGAAGCAGGGCACAGCCCCCGCGATCGAATGACTTTTCCATGGCCATCAACAGACACTTGGGCGCTTCCTCTTCATGCGCACAGCTGGTGAAGAGCACGAGACCGTCTTTCCACTTGGGAACCAGCCGCCAGTCCAGAACGAAGTAGGCAAGCGCGACCGCGGTGAAAGCTGCAAGCGCCGGCCACCGCCGTGGCGCCGCTGGCGCGGCCCGAGCTGGAACCGCCCGGGCAGGAGGCGAGGCGCTCGCGACAGCATCCGGCGCCACCAACAGGATCAGGATGGCCAGCAGCAAAAAGGGCAAGCAGCCGTGCAGGTAGCGATCCGACCAGACGAACTCGGAGTAGCCCAAGAAGACCTTGGCATTGGGAAGGTAGAGGGCCAAAGCCAAAAGAAAGAAGCGCACGAACAGGTGGCGGCGGGCAGCGGAGATCGCGCGGAGGCGGTAGCCGGCAAGGCCACAAACAGCGAGGAGCAACGCCAGCCCGATCCAGGCGAAGGGGTGGCCCGGCCGGTAGTAGGGCTCGATCTGGAATGGGAATAGTAGGTTGAAGCAGGCGCGGCCACTCGACTGTAGGGCGAAGAGAAGCGGCTGGACTTCCGCGCCCGCCTTGCTCCGGTAGTCCGAGCCAATGGCCGTGGTCAGGTAATAGGCCAACCCCGCCAATGCGATCGCCGCAGTCCATACTGGGATCCCGCGGTCTTTGCGTTCGCGCAGTGGAGCGTGGAAGAGAAAGAGCAACCAGAAGATCCACAGTGCGGCCGAGGGGAAGCAGAGCCATGCCGCCAGGTAGACCCCGAAGTAGAGCAGCCAATCGCGCGGGGCGGGGGTGGCCCCATGTTCCTTCTGTTTGAGTGCTTTCCAAGTTCCTAGGCCCAAAATGAGTGCAACCAGCAGGTGCTTGCGGTTCGAGAGCCATTCCACCATGTGGACGTTGATGGGATGGAGAGCGATGAGCGCCAGGCAGCCGGCCAGCAGCAGCGGCCGCGAGCGGTAGTAGATGCGAAAGATGCGGAAGAGCACGAACAGCGTCGCCACGTAGATGGCGAAGTTGGTGAGCCAGAACGTCTGGAAGCCCAGCACACGGCTGAGCTTGAGGTCTGCGGCGAAAGTGAGGTCGCGTAGCGGGAAGGCATAGTGGTTCGGCTTCAACATCCAGTCGTTGATGTAGGCCGACACGCCCATCCCCGCGATGGGCGCGATGAATTCGGTGTCGTCGAAGTCGAGCAGCGGTCGCGTGAAGTTGGACCGGTCGTGAAAATGCAGCAGCGCCAGGGCCACGAACAAGAGCGCGACGACTATGGGGATGCGTTTCAGAATTCTGGCAGTTGACGGTGCTGCCGACAGGGCCGGCCCGGATGTTCCTGCCACGCCGGATTCCTCCGCGGACATGGCCACAGGTGAAGAGGACGGCGGCTTGGACGCGGGTGGGACCTCGGATAGCGGTGAAAGCATCACGGCCATCGCCGCGGGTGGCGAGCACACCTGCGCGTTGGTCAAGGGCGGGGTGCAGTGTTGGGGCTGGAACAAGTGCGGCCAGCTCGGCGATGACTCCACAGTCGATAGGCATGTTCCGGTTCAAGTGTCGGGGCTGACGTCAGGCGGAACCGCCATCGCCGCTGGCGCCGGCCACACCTGCGCGTTGGTCAAGGGCGGGGTGCAATGCTGGGGCTGGAATGTCAACGGTCAGCTCGGCGACAACACCACGACAGATAGGTATGTTCCTGTTGCGGTGATAGGCCTGACGTCAGGCGTTTCCGCAGTCGCATCCGGTCCCGAGCACACCTGCGCATTGGTCAACGGCGGGGTGCAATGCTGGGGCAACAACTTCTATGGTCAGCTCGGCGACAACACCACGACAGACAGGCATGTTCCTGTTCAGGTGTCGGGTCTGACGTCAAACGTGACGGCCGTCGCCGGCAGTGGCGGGCACACCTGCGCGTTGGTCAACGGCGGGGTGCAATGCTGGGGCGAAAATGGCAACGGCCAGCTCGGCGACAACACGACGACAGATAGGCATGTTCCTGTTGCGGTGATAGGCCTGACGTCAGGCGTTGCCACCGTTGCCGGCGGCGAGTGGCACACCTGCGCGTTGGTCAACGGTGGGGTGCAGTGCTGGGGCGAGAATGCCGACGGCGAGCTCGGCGACAACAGCACGGCGGAAAGGCACGTTCCAGTTGCGGTGGTGGGTCTGGTATCAGGCGCAACGGCTGTCGCCGGCGGTAACCGGCACACCTGCGCGTTGGTCAGCGGCGGAGCGCGATGCTGGGGCTGGAATGGCTACGGCCAGCTCGGCGATGGCACTACGACAGGAACGCATGTTCCTGTGCAAGTGGCAGGCCTGAGATCAGGCGCTACGAGCCTCGACGCCAGCTACTGGCACACCTGCGCGTTGGTCAACGGCGGGGTGGAATGCTGGGGCTGGAATCGCTACGGCCAGCTCGGTGACAACTCCACAATCGACAGCCATGTTCCTATTCCGCTCCAGTTTCCGTAGTTGCTGTGATCGAATGACAACTCAGCAGCACGAGAAGCCGCGCGACAAGCGCGCCGAACTTGAGCGAAGGGCGTGGTTCGGGTTTGCTGCCGCAATTGCCCTCACTTTCGGCGCCCTCACGCATTGGGTGATCTTCGAATATGACCTGTTCTGGCAGGTCCGGGCCGGGCGAGAGATCCTGGCGGGCTCTGGAATCCAGCGAGTCGATCGCTGGAGCTTCACTGCCTTTGGCCAGCCGTGGTTCAATTTCCAATGGCTCTCCACCGTGGTTGACTATCTGGTCTACCGAATTGGCGGAGGCTACAGTGCCCTTGGCTGGCTGCGCGCGATCCTGGTGGCGGGCTGGATCTTTGCCCTGGCGGCTTTGATCCGCAGGACGACCGGACGCACCTGGTCCACTTGGGTGCTTACCCCTCTGCTCGTGCCTTGGTTGTACGTCGCTTGCAGCTTCCGTTTGCAGATGCGACCGGACCTCTTTGCCACATGCTGGAATGTCCTTCTGCTGACCATTTGGCTGTCCAGTCTGCCTTGGTTGGCAAAGCGCATCTCCAGTCTCGTTGTGTTGCTGGTTTGGGCCAATTTCCATTCCGGAACCTGCCTGTTTGGCATCCTCTTCTTCAGTGCCGCCGTCTTCTTTGGCTGCGATTTCCCGGCGCGCGAGCGCTGGGTGCGCAGAGGCGTCTGGGTGGCCGCGGGAGTGGCAACCTGGTTCCTGACCCCGATCGGCTGGCACGCGGTCGACGTCGTCCTGCTCAACGCCGTCAGCTACGACTACTCCCTCACCCACAATCCGGACTTCAGGCCGTTTGATTTTTCCCTGCTTGCATATCGGAACGGCGGTTGGAGCCCGCTTTTGTGGGTTGCCTATACCCTGGTCGCGGTGGTCTCAACCATCCGCCTGGTGTCGCGACGGGAGCTACTTCCGCCCGCTTTCCGCAAGCTGCCGTTCCTGTTGTTCCTCGAAGTCGCCTTCACTGCGCTGGCCCTGCGGAACATCCGAGCGCTTCCCTACCAGATGGCCTTCTTGCTGCCGGTGGTGGCGGCCGGGCTGCATTCGTTGGTGGGCAGACGAGTTTGGCCAGCAGTGGCCGTTTTCTTAGCAGGCATTGCGGTCTTGTGGGGTTTCTTCTTGCCCGATCAAGTTGCAAGCGTTTCGAAACCGCTCGGCGCCGGGGTCTATGACGTAGAGATTCCGGTCCAGAGCGTGGACTTCATCAAGCGGAACCATCCAGCCGGGCAACTTCTCAACGCCTACCCGTTCGGCGGCTACCTGGTGGGCGAGCTGCCCGAGTACCCGGTCGCCATCGACGGACGCGAGCGGCCGTTCTTTGGGTTTCGGGCCGAACAACAAGCCGCCATGTCGAGCACGGCGAGCTTCGCGGAGTTCCTGCGGCGGCGCGGGATCAACACGGTCTTGGAGAAACCTCCAGGGATGACCTACGATCCGGTCCGCGGCTTCGCTGACACCCATCTTTTTCTTTTCCCGCCGTCTGACTGGGCCCAGGTGTTCTTCGACAACGTTTCGGTCGTGTACTTGAGGAGGGTGCCGGAGAACGCCGCGATCATCGAGCGCCAGGAATACCGAAGCTTGCGCCGCGGGCTTCCTCCCAACTTCGGCGCGGAGATGCAAGGGATCCCCGATGCGACACGCGCTGCCCATGAGGCCGAGCTCGACCGCTGCTTGAGCGAGAACCCTCGCTGCGTCTATTGCATGGTCGGCAAGGCTGCGTTTCACCGCCGTCGCGGCCATGACGATGTCGCGGTCGAGATGCTCCAGGCTGCGCTGGTGATCAACCCGGCGGCCGCCGAGGCGCTGGTCGTGCTTTCGTCGATCTATGAGGGCATGGGGCGGACCGCAGAGGCTGCCCAGACCAAGCGCCGCTTCGAGAAGCTCACCAGCCCTGCCGCCTTGTGAGCCGCTGTTTGCCGCACCATGAGTAGCGCAGCCCATCAATGGGCCCGACTATTCTGGCCGCGACGTAGGATTTTCAAACCCGATTCTGCGGTGGCGTGCCCCTGTTGGTGCTGTAGCAATCGCCCATCGGAACAGGGCAAGAGCGACGACAACATGGAGGAAGCAATGCGAACCGAAACTCGGAAGACCACGGAAGTTCTCGTGCGATGGTGCGCGGCGTTTCTCCTTGGCGGCGCCATGACCCTGCTTCAAGGCTGCAGTTCGAACAGTGGGGGTTCAACCCCGACCGCGGGGGGGACGCCGGGTTCAGGCGGCAGCACAAGCGCGGGCGGAAGCGTGACCGGCGGCTCGCCTACAGTCGGCGGTCAGCCCACAACTGGCGGCCAGCCTGCAGTTGGCGGTCATTCCACAACCGGCGGCTCGCCTACAGTCGGCGGTCAGCCCACAACTGGCGGCCAGCCTGCACTTGGCGGTCAGCCCACAACTGGCGGCCAGCCTGTGACCGGTGGCGCAACCGGCCGTGGTGGTGCAACCAGCTCGGGCGGCGTAACCGGCCGCGGCGGCACAACCAGCTTGGGCGGCGCAACCAGCTCTGGCGGGGCAACCAGCTTGGGCGGCGCGACCGGCCGCGGCGGCGCAACCGGCTCTGGCGGCGCGACCGGCCTGGGCGGCGCGACCAGCCTGGGCGGCGCGACCGGCGCCGGCGGGACAACCAGCTCGGGCGGTGTGACGAGCACCGGCGGCGGCACGGCGAGCGGTGGAACAACGACCCCAGCGGGTGGGAGGGTGAAAGTCATCCTGAATCCTGACTGGAAATTCTACAAGGGTGACCAGACCGGCGCGGAAGCGACCAGTTACAGCGACACCACGTGGACCAAAGTAAACCTGCCCCATGTCTTCGACACGCCCTACTATGCACTGAAGAAAGGGATCTTCTGGTACATGGGAATCGGTTGGTACAGGAAGCATTTCAATGTCCCAGCGGAATGGACAAGCTCCAAGAGAATCGTCCTGGAATTTGAAGCGGCCTTTCAGGTCGCGCAGGTCTACGTCAATGGCAAACTCATGGGAGAACACAAGGGCGGATTCACGGGATTCTATTTCGACATAACTAGTGCCGTTACCGCAGGCGACAATGTCATCGCCGTAAAGGTCGACAACACTTGGAACGCTCAAATCGCCCCGCGCGGGGGTGACTGGTTGTTCCTAGGGGGCATCCACAGGGACGTATTCCTGGTCGTGACCGATCCGCTCCACGTCACCTGGTACGGCACCTTTGTCACCACGCCCACGGTTTCAGCGACTCAGGCCACGGTCAACGTCAAGACCGAAGTAAAGAATGAAAACACAGCGTCTGCAAGCTGCAAGGTTACCACAACCATCCTCGACGCAACCAATGCCGTGGTAGCGACTATGGAAAGCACTCAATCGATAGCTGCGGGGGCGGTGTATGAGTTTGACCAAACCACCAGTCCGGCCCTTGCCAATCCGCATCTCTGGTCTGTCCAGACACCCTATATGTATAGGGTGCTCACCACCGTGTCGAATGGAAACGGCGCGGTGGACAACTACGAGAGTCCGCTGGGCATCAGGTCGATCGAGTGGACGGCTGACCAGGGGTTCTTCATGAATGGAACCCATGTCTTGATCGACGGCATAAATGCGCACGACGATCGCGCCGGCTGGGGCATTGCGCAGACCAACGCGGGCTTTCGCAGGGACGTGAAGCTCATGAAGGAGGCCGGCTTCAATCTCATCAGGGAATGCCATAACCCACATGACGTTTCCTGGGATGATGCGGCCGACCAGTTGGGGATCATGGAATGGGCAGAAAACGATTTCTGGGGAGTAGGCGGATATACTTCCACCGAAGCCCCCGATTGGCGGCAGAGCTCCTATCCCACCAAGACGGCAGACGAGCAACCGTTTCAAGACAATCTGAAGCAACAGTTGACGGAATTCATTCGCGAAAGAAGAAACCATCCAAGCATCATTGTATGGAGCATGGGAAATGAGACGTTTGATGTGGCGAGCGGAACACCCATGACCAATTGCAAGGCGTTCTACAAGGTTCTGGCGGCTATGGCTGAGACCCTCGATCCCTCAAGGAAGTCCGCGGTGGGCGGCGCTCAACGACAGGGGTTCGATCAACTGGCCGATGTCATCGGATATAATGGGGATGGGGCGACCATCGCTACCTATCAAAACCCGGGGAAGCCCAGTGTGATAACCGAGTACTACGACCACGCTGGCGTTGCGGCCTATGCATGGCGAGCAGGACAAGTCCGATGGGTTGGCTACGGCTACGGCTCGTTCCTAACTGATAACGGTGGGTTGGGCGGTGTGGTTGATTACTACCGACTTCCCGGTCCGGAATGGTATCAATACCGACAGGAGAAACTGGGAACTTCATATACATTGCCCACCAGCGGCACGGCGGCGAAGATAGTTCTGACCGCGGATGCCCTCACCATAGGAAACGACGGAACGGATGATGCCGAGCTCACCGCTCAGATAACCAACGCAAGCGGCGCGGCCATCGATAGCACTGCCCCGATTACCCTTACGGTGACCTCGGGCGGCGGACTCTTCCCCACGGGTGCTTCAATGACCTTTGACAATTCCAAGTGTCCGGATACCCGGTGCATCCGATACGGCATGGCAAAGATGACCATGAGGTCCTATACGGTCGGCTCGATCACGGTGACCGCTACGTCTCCGGGATTGACGAGTGGGACGGCGACCGTCAACTGCGTTGACAAGAGCGGCTCGCCGCCGGCTACTGGGGGCTAGAGGGTCCACTCCCGTGATTTTCTGCGTTCGCCTTCGCCCGTTGAGAAGCCGCTCACCGTGACGGGCACGAAACTGCTGGTGGTACTGCCGTTACCGAGCTGGCCCAGGTAGTTTGCACCCCAGCACGGCGAGACATGGACAACTACGAAGTCGCCGGTGCGTGGCCCTTGGCCTTGGCTTGCAGTGGCGTTTCCTCGCCTTCGTGCATGACCGTGGCATGGCCCAGCATGCGTTCTGCGAGGCCGTCGATGATGTCGTAGGCGACCGGGATCACCACCAGGGTGAGCATGGTGGAGGTGATGAGGCCGCCGATGACCGCGATGGCCATGGGTGAGCGCAACTCGCTGCCCTCGGAAAGCCCGAGGGCCACTGGAGTCATGCCGAAGATCATCGCCCCAGTGGTCATCAGGATGGGCCGCAGCCGAACTGGGCCCGCGGCCAGCAGCGCTTCGCGCCGATTCTTGCCGTGGCGGCGAAGCGTGTTGGTGTAGTCCACCAGCAGGATAGCGTTCTTGGTCACCAGGCCCATGAGCAAGATAATGCCGATGAGGGTAATCATGCTGATGGTCGAGTGCGCCAGGGCGATGGCCCCCAGTGCGCCCACCATGGACAGGGGAAGCGACAGCATGATGGTGAAGGGGTGCAGGAAGCTCTCGAACTGCGCCGCCAGCACCAGGTACACGATGATGATGGCGAGTATGAGTGCCTCGAAGAGGTATCCAAACGACTCCCGCATGATGTCGCCCATGCCGGCCCAGTCGGTGTTCATGGTGCGGGGGACCACTTTCTTGGCCTTGGCCTCGACCTCGGTCACGCCGGTGCCCAAGGTCTTGCCGCCGGTCAAATTGGCGTAGATGGTGATTTGCCGCTGCCGATTCTGCCGGTCGATCTTCGCCGGCCCGGTGCCGGGTGTGATGGATACCACGCTGGACATGTTGACCAGTTGACCAGTGGTCGAGCGGATCTTGAAGGCGAGCAGATCATCCGCCTTCTGGCGGAAAGCCTCGTCCAGCCTCAGGCGCACGTCCCAGCGCTGGCCGTCACTGGAGATCTCACTGACCTTGTCGCCGGCCATCATGCTGCGTACCGTGCTGGCGATGGACGCGATGGGCACCCCCAAATCGGCGGCGCGATCGCGATCGATGTTGATGGCCACCTCGGGTTTACCACCACGGTAGGAGACATCCACGTCCACGTAGCCTGGCTGGGTTTTCATCCAGGCGGTCAATTCGTCGGTGGCCTTGCTGATCTCGTCGTAATTGCGGCCACGCACGTTGAACTGCAGCATGGCACTACGGAAGGCCGCGTTGCCGCCGCCCATGAAATTTAACGGCTCGACTGCATAGTTGACGTCCTTGCGGTCGGTCCAGGTGGGGAACTGCTTGCGCACGTACTCGACCGCCTGGGCNNTTGCTGGCTATCGCCTCGGTGAAGGTTTCGTTGGCCGCCAGCGAGGAGCCGCTGGGCAGCTCGATCTTGACCGAGAACATGCTGCGGTCCTCGGTAGCCATGAATTCCTTCGGCACCACGAAGACCAGCAGGATGCTGCCCAGAAAGACCAGGACCGCGACCAGCACGGTCAACCCGCGCTGGCGCAGGGCCGTCCCCAGTACCTTGCGGTAGGCGGCGTCGATCACGTTGAGGAAGCGTTCGATGGCCTTCCCGAGGGCGCCCTTGCCGGTGTGTGTGCGCAGAAAGCGCGAGGACAGCATGGGTGTGAGCGTGAAGGCCACGAACAGCGACACCGACACGGCAAACGCCACGGTCAGGCCGAACTGCACGAAGATACGGCCTATCATACCCTTCATGGTCGCCACGGGCACGAACACGGCCAAGATCGAGGCGGTGGTGGCCATGACCGCCAAACCGATTTCGGCCGTGGCCTCGCCCGC
>PMBS01000096.1 GCA_003153015.1 Myxococcales bacterium | reverse complement strand
ATTATCTTGCCACCAGTTTGCCACGAAAGCCGACTTTTTGGCGGTTTCAGCCGGAAAGGCACGGTTCGGAACGGGTTGCTCCCTCACCGCGGCGAACTCTCGAAAATACTTCAGGAAACCATCGCAAGGCCGCGTCGCACCTAGGTTTTCCCTGAATGAGCTTCGAGCAGTTCAAGTCCCGATGGGGTCACAATGATTCTAGGTACTACGGTCCGGTCAGGTGGGCGTGGGCTTGGGCCAGCATCTCTATGATGGGGATGTTCTGCGGACACTTGGGTTCGCACTCGGCGCATTCGGTGCATTGGTCGCCGCCGCTGCCGGCTTTGACCAGGAAGGCGTCGTAGGCAAAGCGAGGGCCCGCCTGATTCTCGAACATGGAGGCCGTGTTGTAGGTCGACAGCACCTCGGGGATGGCAACCCCGGCGGGGCAGGGCAGACAGTAGCCGCAGGTGGTGCAGGCCACCGGCATGCGCGCGTGGAAGAAGCGCGCCACCTCGTCGGCCAGCGCGCGGTCGTCGTCATCGAGCGCCACGGGATTGCTGGCGACGCGCAGGTTCTCTTCAAGCTGGCTGGCGGCGTTCATTCCCGAGATGACGCTGACCACGCCGGGTAGATCCCACACCCAGCGCAGGGCCCATTCTGCCGGCGACCAGCGTCGGGGCGAGCGCGCCCAGATGCGTTCCACCGCTGGCGGCACCTTGGCCAGCGCCCCGCCGCGCAGAGCCTCCATGACCACNNAGGTAGTTGAGCTGGATCAGGCAGAACTCCCAGTCGAAGCCGTCGACGATGGCGCGGAAGTCGTCAGGCGAGCCATGAAACGAAAAGCCAAGGTGCCCGATGCGGCCGTCAGCCCTGGCGCGTTCCAGGGCGGCTAGGCCGTGCAGATTCCTGACCTTGTCCCAGGGCTCGGCCGCCAGGCCGTGCAGCATGTAGAAATCGATCCGGTCCACTGCCAGCTTGGCCAGTTGCTGGTCGATGAAGCGTTCCCAGTCGCTCTCCTGCTCGACCGCCCACACCGGCAGCTTGGTCGCCAACTGCACCTGGTGGCGCCGGCCCTGCAGGGCGCGACCCAGGAAGGGTTCGCTCTGCTGGCCGTGATAGGGCCAGGCCGTATCGAAGTAGTTCACACCCGCGTCGATGGCCGCGTGCACGAGGCGCGCAGCCGCTTCTTCGTCGATGCGCGCCGGATTACCAGCTACGGTGGGCAGACGCATGCACCCGAAACCCAGCGCCGAGATGGGGGTTCCCGGGATCTTGGGAAACCAGCGGTACTGCATGACCGATAGTCTGCCGGCTTCTGTGAGCCCTGGCCACCCTCGTGATCTTTGGCCGACCAGTCACCACGGCGGATTTGCACGAGACACCACAGAAGAAGCGGGCGTAGCGATTCGCCCACGCCGCCGCCGCTATCTCATTTCTTGCTGCAAAGCGCGGTCCAGCAGAAGCTGACCCGTACAAGGAGGCATGCGACTCATCTTCTTCTGAGCCGCTCACGACCCTGCGCCTCATACTTGTCGGAGGACACACATGCGACGCCTCTTTCCCTTCATGCTTCTTGCCTTTTCGTGGTTGCCCGTGGGTTCGGGCTGCCACAGCTCGGTGCGGGCAGACTTCGATCTCTCCGGCACCGAAGGCACCACGGTGTTTGAATCCGAAAAGAACTACGCGTCGACCACGGTCGACGGCCGCTATCGCATCTTCAACAACGGCTGGAACGCCCAGGCCTCCGGGGGACCGCACCGCCAGAAGATCTTCGTGAAGGAAGTGAATGGCAAACCCATTTTCGGTTGGGTCTGGAAATGGTGGGGAGGAGGGATCGACGTGGCGAGCTATCCTGAGATCCAAGTCGGCCACAGCCCTTGGGCCGGCGAGGTCGCCCCCAATTCAGGATTCCCCTTTCGCGTGGGTACAAAGAAACTTGTCGCGGACTTCGACGTGTCGATGCAAGCGTCCGGCTCATATGACCTGGCGTTTGAATTCTGGACCGTGTCGTCACCGCCTGTCAGGAAGGTCGGGATAACCCACGAAGTGATGATATGGCTAGCTGAAAACCGGCTGGGGCCGGTCGGAAGTGTGGTTGCGAAAGCGACCATCGGTGGCAATCAATTCCGCATCTACTTCGCTAACAACCACGGCGATATCTCGGGCGCCAGTTCCAACACCTGGACCATCATTTCCTTGGTGGCCGACAAGCCCATCCTGCATGGCCCCCTCGACATCGGCGCGATCATCGACTACCTGCTGCAGACTCGTCTGCTGGATGGCAACGTCTACGTCGCCTGTCTGGAGCTCGGGAACGAGGTGGCCTCCGGCTCGGGAAAGACCGAGGTCCGCAACTACGCGGTGCACTTGGAATAGCCGGACGCGGGCACGGTCAAGGCTGGCGTGCCAGGAATTGCGCTACTGTGCAATGACCCCGAAACGGACGTTGACGAATCCGGCATAGCCAGCCGTCTTCAGCACCTTGCTGACCACGTCGGAGTCGGTGTTCTTGTCCGCCAACAGGAGAATTCCGCTGGCCTCGGGTCCCTGCTCTTGCTCCGACTGGGCGCGGTTTCCTTTGATGCTGGCCAGCTTGGCGTACAGGGCTGGGATCCTGCCCTCCTCGTCGACGGGATCGGCCAGACGGCCCTTGGCGATGCGGGCCACCGGGACATCGGCGACCTGGATCACGGTCTGGGTGATCGAAATGGTCAACTGGATTTGCAGGCGCACCTGGCTCGACGATGCGGGCAGGCGCAGCTCGGACTTGTTCTCCACTTCGGTGGCTTGGGCGGCGTAGGCTGCGAGGAGGAAGAACAGCAGGTTCGACAGAATGTCCATCAGCGCTGTCATATTGAGGACAACCATCGGTGTACCACCGCTACTCGACCGGCCACCAAATACGCTGCGGCTACTCGAGCTCATTTCACCACCGTGGACACAACTACCGTGGGAAAGAGTCCAACCGTGCTCATGGTCTTCCCTTGCTTGGCCTCGTACTCACGGGCCGCATCCATGGTGTGGACCAGGACCTCGTATTTCAGGCCAGGTTCGGGGGTGAGAATGACCGTGTCCGACTTGGGGAAGTGCTGCTTGATGGTCCGCAACTCGCGAGTCAGCGCGGCGAAGTCATGCGCCTGCCCTCGCAAGGGGATGTGATGAGCCATCTGATCGAGCTCTTCCTGGGAGAAGGCCGTGCCCAGCGCCGTTATCTGAAATCCTTCCTTGTTGATAGACACGCTTACCGTCACCGCACGCTTCACATCGGACACGTCGCTGTCCTCGGCGGATTGCACCGGAACCGTGCCGTTGATGACCATGACGATGGTCGCGCCGAAGGTAGCCAGCAGGAAGAAGAGCAGGTTCGACAGAATGTCCATCAGCGCGGTCAGATTGAGCTGCACGAGCGCGACCGGGGCCTCGCCGAACACATTCGTGCGCGGGCCCGCCGCTTCTTCTTCGCCAGTGTCACCGCCGTCCGACATGGCCTGCTACCTTGCTCCTGCCGATCCGCCACGTGCGCCCCGCGTCTCCGGGCTCGTGAGCAGGCGATCCACCAAGGCTGCCGTGGCCTGCTCCATGCGGGTCATCTCTCGGTTCTGCTTGGCGGAAATCAGCAGGTAGGCGACGACCGTGATGGTGGCGACGGTCAGTCCGAAGAAGGTGTTGTAGAAGGCAACCGCCACACCCTTTGACAGGGCGGCCTGGCGGGCCGCCGCGTCCACGGCCTGCATGCCCGAGAAGGAGATGATGAGACCGTGAATGGTTCCGAGTAGTCCGAGAAGGGTGGCCAGGTTGGAGATGTGGGGCAAGGCCGCGGTCCCGCGTCGGAAGCGGGCCAGTTCGGTAACCGCACAGGTTTCCACATTGCGGCGGATTTCCTTTTCACTGCGGTTGGCGCGCTCGATCGCGGCCAGCATCATCTTCTGCAAAGGATGGTTGCCACCGCACAACTGCGCCGCCTTGCCGTACTCAGCCTGGTCCACATACCCGAGCACCTTGTCGCGCAGTCCCTCGATGTTCAGGCGAAAGCCCAGCCAGAGCGTGTAGATGCGTTGCAGAATGATCCCGACGGCGACCAGCGAGGTCGCCAGGATCCCGAACATGAACAATCCACCGGCCAGTAGTAGCTCAACAATCACGAGCATCAGATTCCTCCATAGGATGCGCCCCCGGCGGGGCGCGAAGAGAGGATCGCACGGCGCGATCCAGACCAGCAAGGAACATTCTCATTCAATCCAGACTCCGCTGTCGAAGTCGCCGGTTTGGCTGGCGTAGCCTTCCTGCGCGGCCTTCCAGGTGTCCAGGCTGGCCTGCGCCTTGCTGCGCAGATCCAGGGACGAGGCCCGCTTCTCCTTTCCCTTGGCTTCTTCCGCCTCGATCGCTTTCTCGAAGTCTTTCAGCGAAGCCAGCGGCTCCTTACCGATGCGCACGAGCTGGCGTTGCTTGACCAGATCCAGACGTGCCCGCGCCGTGATGGTCTCTTGCATGGCCACTTCCGCCTCGGCTTTGGCCACATCCCGGCGCGCATCGAGATAGTCCTGTTCGGCGCGGGTGACCTTGCGCAGGGCCGATATGCGTGCCGAACCCCCGGGAGTGGTGGACAGCCGTTTCTCGCTGCGCGCCTGTCGCTCGTCGAGCTGATCCATGGCTTCGCGCACGGCGCGCAGGCGCTCCACCGCCTCGTCCTGGCGGTTGCGCGCGATGATGACGTCGTTCTCCGCATCGAAGATCTCCTGGCGCGCGTCGCGCGGCAGGCGATCCCGTTCGGTTCGGCTCAGGCTGGGCGCGCTGGTGGCGCACGCCCCGAGGAGCAGGAGGACCAGAACCGGCCAGCGACGAGAGATCATTTGCCACCTTCCTTGCTCGCAGGCTTGCCCTCGGGTGCGGCCCCGAGTTTGAGCAGCACGCCTAGTTCGGGATGGTCCGCGGGGCCCCCCACGGTGGCGGGCAATCCGCCCGCCTTGCCAAGCTCGGCCTTGGCCTTGTCCACATGACCGTAGAAGGCGTATTGGGCGGCCAGGTTTAAGCGCGCGCCGCGATCGGATGCGTCGAGCGCAACCGCCTTCTCAAAGGCATCGGCCGCTTCTTGCGGTTCGGCCAGCCGCTGCAGGGTCACGCCGCGCAGGTTGTGGACATCGGCCCGCTTGGGGGCCAATGCCTCGGCTCGCTCCAGCAACAGCAAGGCCACGCCCAGATCCCCGGCGGCCAGGTGTAGCTCAGCCAGCTTGAGCAACGAGGGCACGTCCTTGGGATTCTTGAGCAGCACTTTGCGCAAGGGCGCGGCGGCCGGCAAGTCGGCGCCCGCGCGCGACTTGGTTTGTGGGTACATGGTAATGACATCAGGCATGGGCTCGCCGAGGAGACAGCTCCGCGCAGCCTCGGTCACGATCATGGCGTCCCTGGCCTTCTTGCTGCACACGGTGCGGGCCTCGGCGGCGCGCGCATCGGCATCGGCGGCTTGAGTCTCGATTGCGCTCTTGAGCTGCTTGCTCTCCTCCGCCCCCAGTCCGGGCGGCAGTTCGAGGCCACGCAAGAAGGTGGCGTACTTGGCGTAGGCGTCCGCTACCCGTGAGATTCCGGCCATAGCCCAGCGGGCGTTGCGCGAGCTAATCACCGAGGCAAAGGCGCGATCCACGGTCTGCAAGAGGCCCACCTTGCCGTCGACGGTGCCCACCACGTCGTCGGGTTTGGCCGCGAAGTTGCGGAATTGGGCGTAGGTGATCTCCCCGAGAAGGAAACGGGCGCGCGCCGCCGCCTCGGCGGCCGGGCCCGAGGTAGCGGGGTCGAAGGCCACGCGGGCCAGGGTGCGCCCTGCCTCTTCGTGATCGCCACGCTGATAGCTGAGATAGCCGCGGAAGAAGGTTGCTACGGTGCTGGTTAGGTTGCCGGACCCCAGCGCCTCCTCGAGCGCACTCAGGTTTCCTGATCGGGCGAGCAGCAAGAGCAGATCGTCCACGCGCGCGCTGTTGCCGCGCTCGGCGTACTTGACGATCTCTTTGGCAGCCACAGCCTCGCCCATCACCGCGTGGATCGAGGCCGCGGTGTAGAGACGATCCCCGGCTTCCTTGGCGTTCGGATTGGCGGCTACCGCGGCCGCCATGTACTTGCCGGCCTTGCCCAGATCGGCGATGTCTGAGGCCACGGTGGCCAGGGCAGAGAGCACGTCGATGCGTTTTGGCGACTGCGGATAGTCGACCAGGAACTGATCGCCGAGTTCGTAGAAGCGCTGGATGTCCCCATTGGATCGGGCGACCAGCAGGGTGTTGTAGAAGGCCTGTTCGCCCAGCTCGCTGCCTTTGTGCCGCTTGGCCATGTTGAGGAGCTGTTCCTCTCGGTCGCCGGTGTCGGTCACGGTCACTTCGGCCACCTGGCGCTGCGCCGCTTTGCTCACAATGTCGCGCAACTCGGCCTTCAGCCCCTCGTTGCCGAGGCGTGGATTGGCGACCAGGCGCTTGCCCAGGGTAGCGATGCCCTCGAGATCGTCGGCCTGGCGGAGCGAATCCAAGGTCAAGTGCGCGGCCGCCGCACCCTCGGTGGTGGACGGGTACTGCATGGCCACGGCAAAAAAGAGCTGGGCCGCGCGGTCGTATTCGCCCGACTCGTAAACGCTGCGAGCAAGGGACAGCTTGATGCCCATCACCGATTCGTGCTCGGGCGTCTCGCGGATGACCTGGCGACCCAGGGATCGGATGCCGGCCCAGGCCATGGCTCGCTCCATGCGTCCCAGGCCGGAATCCTCCAGCGCCTTCTGGAAAGCCGAGATGGCATTGAGCCGCGCCTCAGTGAGCTCCTTGGCGTCGCTGACGGTGGCCGCGATGTCTTCGTAGGCCCGTCCGGCATCGTAGTAGCGGCGGCTGGCCAGCAGCGTCTCGGCCAGGTTCTGTCGCATTGCCGTGCGCGAGGCGGCAGTGTCGAAACGCGCCAGGTAGGCGCGATAGCCGTCGGCCACACCGCTCAGGGTCTGGCTGTCCTGCGAATCCTTGGCCGCCACATGCGCCCGGGTGGCCAGATCGCGCGCGTAGACCTCGATCTCGTTCACCAGATTGTCGCGCTTGTCTGCGGGCAGGCGGTAGTCGACCAGCCGGGCGTCGAGAACACGCACCATGCGGCCTATGTCTTCGGCCGGTTGGTCGAACACCCGTCCCTTGACGATGCTGTCGTGTAGCCGGCGCGCCATCTCGATGGCGTCGTCATCACCCGGCGAAGCGTCCATGACCTCGCGGAGCACGGACACCGCCTGCACGCTCATCTCTTTCAGGGTGAAGCGGTTGGACAGCCGACGCATGGCCGCCAGATAGTCGAGCGACGAGGCCGCCAGGCCCCGGAAGTAGGGCACCGCCGGCTTGTCGGGGAACACGTCGGGATAGCAGTAGGCCAGGTCCACCAGGGCCTCACGGACCACGTTCAGGCTCTTCTGGGTGGAAACCAAGGCTTCTTCGTTCTTGGCCTGCTTGCCCCGATCGCGCAGCACTTGTTCAAAGAGGCGAACCGCGCCCTTGCAGTCCTGGCGGTTCACCCGCACCCAGCCCAGCTTGTAGCGGGCCAGGGCGTGCACGTGGCTGGTGGGCGCGGCCAGAATGAGGTTGTAGTAATGCTCGGCCTTGGCCAGGTCGTTGGCGTCGAAGGCGTGATCGCCGAGCGAAAGGTACGCATCGAAGCGATAGCGGCTCTTCGGGTAGGTGTCGATCAGCTTCTCATAGGTCTCGCGCATGTTATCGAATTCGCCCAGCTCGCGATACTCGTGCGCCATGAGGAAAGTGGCTTCGTCGGCCCGTGGGTAGCTGGGGAACTCGCGCAGAAGGCGGCTGTATACGCCGATGGCCAGGTTCTTGAGTAGCTGGGCTTCGGGGGCCTCGACCGCGCGCGACTCGTCGCCGCGCACCCGTCGCCGCTCGTACATCACCAGCCAGGCGTAGCGCGCCCGCTCGGTGTAGAGCTCGGCCAGACGCATGTGCAGGTCGGGAAGATACGAGGCACCCCGCGCCTTCTGGATCATGACCTTGGTTTGCGTGATGGCGAAGTCCACCTTGCGGCCGGCCTGAACCCACTGGGTGCCGGGATCGGACGGCGGCGGCTTGAGCGGAGGTGTCGAAGCGCAGCCCCCAAGCAGCCCTGCCAGTGCAGCCGAGACAACTAGTCGACGGCCCATCATCGTAGGCACCTGTCGTCGGAGATAACCGCGAAATCGCCGAGCTCGTCGGACCAGTATTCGCCGTCGAAACGGAAGAACACCTGGGACGAGCCGTAGGGCAACTCGCCGGTTCGCGCGGTCAAGTGACCCGCCCGGTTGCCACCTGGCTTCATCAGACCGGCGCCGATCTCGTAGTCAATCAGGCTCATCTGTTCGTCCACGCGCAGAAGTTCGTCCACCACGTGATCAATGGAGCGCACCAACCCTCGGTTCAGGGTCTCCTCGGTGTATGCCAGACGCGCACCGTAGAGGGTGCGCAGATGCTCGGCGAGCTGGTTGTCGCCGACCCGCGACACCATCGCGCTCTCGGTATGCAGGCGCGTGCGCATGCGCGCCCAGGGCGCAAGCCGAGTGCCCCAGGCCGCCCATTCCATGATCTGCGCATCCTCGCGCAGGCCTGCTCGATCGCGGGCTTTGCGCACCAGCGCCCCGTAGCGCGCGCGAAACTCGTTCACCGCCAGGTGAGCCGCGCGGTACTGACACAAGCGGCGCAGCGCCATGGCGCGAATCAGATCGCGTTCTGGGGCGAACACGCGTCGATAGATGGGCGCGCCCAGACCAACCACCATGCCCAATGCGCGCTGGTTGTCTTCGCTCGCGATGCGGTCCCAGGCCCGCTCCAGCAGCACCACATCCTGTTCCACAAGCGGCAGGTGCACCTGTGCGTACAGGGTCCACGCCTCCTCGTAGTTCTTGTGTTCGTAGAGCAGGCGGGCGAGGGCTAGGCTGGCCAGATTACGCACGTCGGCCGGTGCCGCGGCATTCTCCAGGATCTGACGCAGGAGTTTCTCGGCGCCTTCGTCGTTGCGCTGGGACACACGATCAACCGCGAGCAGGTAGCGGGCGCGCCATCCGTACATCCGATCAGTGGCAGCCAGCGCCTCAAGCCGCGTCCGTCCCCAGCCGCCGAAGCCCAAGCGCAGGTCGCCGAGCGCCTGCAGGTACTCGACGAAGTCCGCCACGTCGGATTCCAGGTCGCCGTACTGACTGCCATAGACCACGCCGTCGAGAAAACGCCATTCCTCGATCAGGCCGCGCTCGTAGAGCGGCCGCAGTGCCCCCAGGGTCTTGCCCAGCAGTTCAGGCGAGCGACGGCCGGTCAAGACCTCCAGATAGTATTCGATACCGGCCTGAACGAAGCCCAGGTCAACCAGCGCCCCCGCCAGGCGAAAGGCCGCCGCGTCCCGCCGCAGATCGGTTTCGGGCAAGGCCGCGTACAAAGCATAGAGCACGGCCGCCGCTTGATCTGTCTTCTTGGCGTGCAGCAGTTCCAAACCGCGATCCATACGCTCGTCGGCGTCCGCTGGCGCCTCGGCCGGCTGGTTCGGCGCAGCGGCAGGCGCAACCGCAGGCCGGGCCGGCGGAGCCGGAGCGGCAGCCGGCTGATTCGGCGCCGGGGCGGCGGGCGGGGCGGTGGGGGCAGGGGCGGCGGCCGCCAGCCACAACCAGGACAGAAGCAGCGTACTCATCGCTCGTCGCCTCCCCAGGCAAACGCCAACCCCAGAGACACATGCACCTCGTTGCGGGTATTCCAATGGTTGAAGAACACATGGTCGCGCACGTCTACGCAAAACGAGATATGCGGGCTGAAAAATATTCGAAAGATGAGCCCGAGATTGGGGCCGGGTCGATACGCATTCGCCAGCGTATTGGTGTAATGGGCCAGAGCCACGCCGAAGGGCACCGACAACTCCATGTGAATCACGCGCCGGTTGAACACGGCCAGTTTGCCGTAGAAGGGCTTGAGCACCAGGTCGGACGAGAGGATGAAATCGAGGGCCGAGATGTCAGTGGGCTGTACGTCGAAGTTCTCCAGCAGTTCCTTCTTCAGTCCTGTGTCGAGTTGCTTGTACACCCAGGCCCCCCGGATGATCTCCCAGGCCCAGGAATTGCTGATGTGATAGGTGAAAGACCCGCCGAGGGTCAGGCCCTTGTTGAAGGCGTTGATAGGCAAAAAGCCGGCCTCCACCCTCAGCTCGCCGCCCAGCCGGAACAGCCGACTTTGCACGGCGTAGGCCGCGACCTGTTCTTCGTCGAGATCATCCTGGGCATAGGCGGTCGAGGCGGCCAGCCAGACGATCGCAGACGCGAAAAGCGTCGGAGGCAAAACTGGGAAGCGTTTCATGCGTGTCTCCATGTCTAGGTGCCGGATGTGGCCAGCGCGATGGGATAGATGACGGTCACGGAGCCGCCGCTGGGCGACGGGAACTGCCAACGGCGAATGGCCGCTTGCATGCAACTCGTGGCCTCGTTGCTCGACAGGGTGGAAGTCTTGATCTTGACCGAGGTCACGGCACCGCCGGTGCCGATCACCCATTCGAAGGTGACTTTGCCCGAGAGGTTGGGGCTGACGATGAGCTGGCGTTCGTAGCAGCCCTGCAGTTCGTGGATGTGGGAATTGATCACACGCTGAATCTCGCCGCGATCCAGATGACCCTCCACCTTCATGGTGTTGGGCTTGGTCGTGACCTGCGCGCGGACCTGCCCGGTGGGTGCCCGCCCCAGCACGCGGCCTAGATTCTTTCCCACGTCGTTGGAGGACTTGGTCTCCAGGCGTCCGATGCCACTGCCGGCAGCGGCGAGGCGCAACGAATCGCCCGGCAGTTTGCCGATGGCGCCCGAGACTTTGAAACCGCCACCCCGCACCGGTCCCACGGCGTCCAGATTGCTGATGGCGGTGGCCATTGAGGTCTTGGGTCCCGCGGACATGCCACCCAGGGCGGACAGAAGTTTCTGCGCCGTGGCCGAGGTTTGGGGTGCAGGGGTGCTGCGCATACGGGGAATGTGCGCCAGCGCCACCCTGGGCGCTGTCTCGCTTGGTGCATTCTCACTGGGCTCAGGCTTGGCTTTCTTCTTCTCTTGCGTGGGTGGCGCGGCGGGAGGCTCCAACTCGATCTCCTTGAGCGCGATGCGGGCAAAACGCCCTTCTTTGCTGTCAACGATGTACTCGCGCCGTACCAGGCTGGTGAGACCGATGACGGCAAAGACGACCAGGTGGACCAGCAGGGAGAGGCCCCCGATCCACAGCATGACCTTGCTCAGCTTGAGGCGTAGAGGTGCACTGGGCAGGGGTGCCGCGGCGGGTACCAGGTGCACCAGGACGCCTTCGCCACTCGGCAGGGGAAAGACCACCTGCGTGCCAGGATCCAGCGGGACGCGGCCGCGCTTGTCGGCGCGGCGTCGCCACAGGGCATCGTCGATGGCTTGGCCGGCCTGCCGGATGGCCGCGTTTTTCGGCAAGGCATCGCTGAAAAAGGCAAAACTGCCTCGGCCAAGCGATCGGCCGAGCGGCCGATGCAGCCCAGGGAGGTGCAGCCGTTCGCCGCCATGCAGGTGCCGAAGCTTCGTCACGCAGCCATGGCGGAACCGGATGACTTCGACAGTGCGCTCGGTCGACGCGCTGGTCAGTCCAACCTCGCACAGGCCATTGAGCAGCGAGAAGGTTGGCTCGAAGGCTGTGTCATCGTCCTCATCGTCATCGTCGGGCCTGGCGCGAGCAGGGAGCGGAAGACTCGGCGCGGGCTTCTCGGTGGTGACCACGAAAAGCTTGGCGGCCGGCACTGCCTGCACCTGGGAGTGCGGAGCGGTGCCCAGGACCGTGGCGGTGGCAATCGCGGGCACGCTGTGCGCAGCGGCAGGGGGTGGCAAGGTGGGTCGCGACGCACTCGCGCGGGGAGGCGAGACAGTAACAGGACGCGCAGACGCCGCGGGCATCGATCGGGTGACAGGGACTGCATTCGCACTGGGTTTTGAGGGTGGCGGGAGGGCGGGCACCCGTGGGGAAGGCACTGGTGGCGGCCAGATCGCCCTTGTCTCATCGACCGCCAGGACAGGGATGACCGGTGGTGCTGGCGGGACGGGCCGGGTGAGGGTGAAGGTCGAAACCCGCGAGGGTGGGGATGGCGGTCGGGGTGGAAGCGGCGGAGGTTTCGGCGAGGTCGCCGCCGCGGGTTTGGGGACTGCGTGCACCGAAACCGGCGCCGGCGTCGCGTTCGCCTTGTGCAGCGTGATGCGCAATCGGTAGCGCCCGATGGAGATCTCATCCATCCCCTGGATGGCCCTGCTCGCCACCGCCACACCATTGACTTCTGTCCCCAGGGCACTCCCGCAATCCTCGATCCGGCAGCTGTCTCCGTCGAAGTGCAAGACGGCATGACAGGGTGCCACGTCGACATCCTCCAGGCGCACCATCACGCCGGAATCGCTCCCGATGGTCACCTCAGCTGATGTGAACATCAGCGAGCCCAGAAAGCGCGTCTCCTCGAACAGAATGACTTCGAGTGCGCCGCGTGAGCGAGGGGGCATTCCCGTCATCTCCTCCCCTTGCCCGGCGAAAGGATCTCCACCGTGCGCGGCCGGAAGCTGTCAGGTACTTGCACGATGCTCTTGAACTCGCTGGGTGTGCGCTGGAAGAGATAGATCACGCCCGAGGCGGACTGCCCGCGCAGCATACGCTCGTCGAATTCGATGCGCGATTCCTGTCGGACGGCTTCGCGCGTGCCCGCGCGGAGGTCACCCGACTGCGGCTTGACCTCAGCCACGGGCTTTGCGGTTGCCGACTTGCCGGCAGGCGCCGCGCCCACGTCCGCGGCCCTGCTGCTGCTCCCATTGCTGTGTTGGGCCGCGGGCACCTTGCCGTGCGAGCCGGACTTCCGTTTGCCAGCGGCGAGGACCGTGCCCGCCACGCTGCAGGCGATCCAGACTGCAAATAGGGACAGGATGATGCGATTACGCTGTGCTGCTTTCATTAGATCACTGTGGGGCGAGGAGAAGGAGGTCGTCGTCGGAAACGTGAATGAAGGCGACATTCGGGGTCTTGCTGTCCGGGGCAATAAAGCGGACCGGCACGGTCATGGCCTTGTAGATGGTGTTGCCATTCGGGGAATCGAGCGGCACTTCGCCCACATAGAGCAGCAGCGTATTCCATCCGCGGCCCGGGCGTCCCGTGGGTATCTCGCCGGTCTCGACCAAGGTTATGTTGCGAACATCCATGTGGAAGCAGGTTCGCAGGGTGTTTCGCAGGAGCACGCGAACGTCAGTCGTAGGCGAACCTGGCGGTGGCAGCAAGGCAGGATCAACGTCAACCACCAACTGGCCGCCCTGAGGTGAGTCCAGCGTGAACTCGCCCTGGCTGGTCAGCGCCATGGAGGCGCTGGGATCGTCTTCGGCCCCAGCGGGCAGCGTGGTTTCGTTCTCGGCCCATGCCAGCCGCGGCGGGGTTTCTCCCGAGAGCCGCAGGATCCACACCGTGCTGGTGCCCATCTTGACGTTCACGATGCGCACGCCCGGGAAGGGTTCATTCGGGGTGGCCTCCAGACGCGTGGTCTCGCCTTCGTCCACGGTGCGGTACTGATAGCCGTATTCCAGGTCGCGCGAAGAATCGTTGGTCCAGGGATCCAAGCCTTGCTTGACCTCGTCGCCGTTGCAGATGCCATCCTGATCGCTGTCGATCAACCGATCGTCAACCAGCGGGTTACTGCCCAGCCGAACCTCCACCACATCGGGAATCCCATCGCGATCGGAATCGGCCAGGTAGGGATCGGTACGCAGCACAGCTTCTTCGCAATCGTTCAGGCCATCGAGGTCGTGGTCGGCCAAGAGATCGGTTACCTTGGCGCAGGCCTTGAACGTTCCCGGTACCAGAGGATCGAACTCGCTGCCGGGTGCAGCCAACCGGGTTTCGATGCCATCCCCCACCCCGTCCCCGTCGGTGTCGGGATTCAGGGGGTCGGTGCCAGCCTTGGCTTCTTCTTCGTCGGACAGACCATCCCCGTCGCTGTCAGGCACCGGCGCCGAGCCGCGCAGCAGGGCGTTGCCGTTCATGACCACAATGTCGCGCAGAACCAGGCGGCTGCCCGGCCGGGCCACGTCGATGGCCAGAAAATCCAAGGTGGCGGGCGTCTGTTGCACCTGCTCCCCCAGTCCGGCGCGCGCCATGTCCCCCAGGACGTCGTTCGCTCGCTGATCCGTGCTGAGCGAGAAGGTGTGGAAGATGAGATCTTGCCCGCCGTGGTCGCGCACGTAGCTGCGCAGATCCGAGACGGAATTGCCGTAGAGTAGGCGCTCGCAGGCGGTGGCGGTTTGGGTTTTCGCAGGCGCGTTGCAGAAGCTGGCGGAAAATGCGTCGTCACAATCGGGCGTGCCCGGGGTGAGGTTCTGGGAAATGCACCAAGGGATCGGGATGGCCGGCGTGGGCGGCCCGGCGGCCACGAACAGCACCAGGTAGCGGGTGCGGCTGCGTGTCCCCGGATCCGAGGCCAGCAGATCATCCTCGATGATGGTGGACAGCACGCGCAGGGTATCGAGGTAGTTGCGCTGCGCCTGCCCCGCACTGGCCGCCATCGCTTCCACCGCCGCATCGATCTGCACCGAATCGGAAGAGAATCCGGGAAAGAACGTTCGCGTCTGCGCCCCCATAAGCAGCAACGAGACCGCCTGGTTGGGATCTCGATGGCGTCCCAAGAAGGCGTTCAGGGTTTGGAAGCGGTGGCCTGCGGGATCGCCCGCGACCATGTCGCCGGTGCCATCCATCACCACCACGGTCTTCTGGGGAAATCCGATGGCTGCGGGATCATCGGTGCACAGATTGCCCTCGAACGAGATCCGGTTCGCCTGGTTGGGGGCGTAGTTCTGACCGTACAGATTCGCATCCGTGCACGCCACGCCCAAGACCAGCGAGGCCACGAGCCACAGGGTGGAGGAGCATCTGAAATGGGAACCCTGAGAGGGTTCCCATACCCTCCCACGATGGTGCGCCGCCGGCGAAGCCGGCGGGCTCCCCACGCGAAAACTCAAGGCACGCCTCCCGCGCCGACACCGCGCACCCCGGGCGGGCCGCGCAAGATGGTGCCTGATCGACCGACAATCCACAGGTCGGCGGCAGAAGCCGCGTAGATGCCCACCAGCCAGCGACTGTCGGGCGTGGGAACGATAGTCGGATTCTGTCCACCCGGTAGCTCCGCGACGAAGCCCTCGTGCCCGACCACCCAGACGTCGCCGTCGGCCACTGCCACCCCACGCAGAAAAACACTGGGCAGTCCCTCGACCTTGGTGGCGCTGCCCGCGGACCAGAAGAAGTAGCCCCCTTCCACTCCCACGAAGATGGCGCCGGCCCCCGAGCGGGTGGCCCCGGCCAGTAGTTTGGTATAGCCGGGAAGAGAACTCGGCGTGATGCTCTTCGTGGGAAGGTCGATGTGCGACACCACGCCCAAGCTGCCGACGCTTTGCAGGCCGCTGTTGCTGTCCGTGATCGCGTAGTAGTTGTCGTTGCGAGGGTTGGGGACAACCGTCCAGACGCCACCGGCAAACACCAGCGCAACTCCCTGCTCGCCCACGGCTGCCGCGGCAACATCGTTCGCCCACACGGCGTTGAGCACGGCACTAGTGACAGGCACGTCCATGCTCCACACGCCGTCCTGTCGACGCAGGATCGTACCTTGCTCCCCCACGGCATAGGCCAGGCTGTCGCTCCAAACCGCAACCGCGCGCAGATTGGCCGTGGTGCCGCTTGCCTCGGGCAGCAGGGCCGTTCCGTCCCAGTGCAAGATGGTGCCTTGGTCCCCGACGATGAAGACATTGTCGGCCGCACTGCCCGATACGGCGTTGAAGTTGGTCGGGCCTGCGTCCACCGATTCCCACAGCGAGGCCAGCGAATCCGGGCCGGCGTCGCCCCGCGACGGGACGGTGACCTGGTCGCATGCCGAAGCGGCCATCAGTAGAAGCGAGAGAAGTGGGACGATGCGCATGGGAAAGAGCGACTAGAAAGCGATCCCCGCAGGACACTGGTTCTGCGCTTTGCAGAAGCAACCACAGATGATCTCGGCCGGGGCGTCTTTGGGGGAGGTGTCGTAGCCCATTTCAGAGCAGGAAGCGGGACAGCCGGGAGTCACAGTCTTGAGACGGAATTGATATTGGCCGCTGGCGGTAAAATCCCAGTCATCGGCACCCGCGTCGCGCACCTGTAGATAGTACCGATAGCCCGCGGTGCCTGCGTCCACCACCTCCCCATGCTTCCTGGATGCGAACGAGCATTCGGTACAATCCCCGTCGCCAAACACGTCGGTGACCGGCGCCGACGTCGGAACCGTACCGGCATAGGTCCAACTTTCGTGCAGGGTCAGATCATCGTCGCGCATGAAGAACACCGGCCGCACCGGTGATGGTCCAGGCTGCACATACTCAAAAACCAAGCCGCAGTCTTGGCCCGGACAGGGGTGGGAAAACCAGTACCAATCCTCATCGGTCTGGTAGGAGATGAAGCCGGTGATGCTGGTGCCCGCCGTGATCTGGGCCGTGATGTCCTTGGCCCGGGCTTTGTTGGGATCCAGGTTGGTGGTCTGGATGGGATAGGGGTTGTAGAAATTGTTGCGGCTGGCGGGATCAGGGCTGGCGTCGCCTGGATCGGGTTCGGGCACCACCTGCACGTCCAAGGCGTAGGAGACTTTCGCATCGTACTGATCGTCCTCTGCGTCGTGCACGATCACATAGACCGGTCCAGCGGTGAAGATCGGTTGCGCGGTTTGCACCAGGTTGGTCCCGTCGGCTCCGGTCTTCATGCCCCCGTCGACATCGCGCACCGAGAACAGGGTCACGCCGCAGGCGCTTTGACCAGGGCTGTCGGGCAAGGCCAGGCACAGGTTCGACGCCAAGCACTGCCGGCATGCGGTGGTGGTGCAGGCCCCGGCACTGGCGTTCACGCACTTGTGCGACCACTCGCAATCGTCATCGGCCGTGCAGGCAACCTTCATCACGCTGCAATCCGCATCGGTCTTGCACGGGCTGCCGGTGTGCGCTTCCACGATGTCCAAGGCCAGATCCATCGCGGTCGCAGGGATCCTCACCTTGGCCTCGATCACGGCGGGAGCGCTGGTGGCCCGCACGAGGAAAACATCGCGATCCCCTCGCGACCCAATGGCGCCGGTTTGCGTCTTGAACTTGACGGCCGTGCCACTGAAGACGGCTGCGCAGGGCGATCCAGGCCCCGCCAGGCAGGTCGCGGTCGCGGGGGTGTCATTGCGCACGGGGATTTCGTTGGCGTCAGTCTCGGGCCGGCCGCCCAGGGTGACGGTATATCCTGCCTCGGGGCGACGATCGGGGGCTGAGCCCTCGGCATAGCCGAAGGTGACGAACAGGGCTCCCGGCGCGGGCGCGGCCTGGGTGAGATCGAGAGGCGTGGCGGCAGGCGGCACCTGGCCGGTGCCCAGGGCCTTGCCCGTGCTATCCGCGATCTGGTAGGTCAGCACCGCCTTGGCCGCCGCCGGGTTGTTCACCTGGAAGGCCAAGATGGCGTCGCTGGCGGCCAGGGTAACCGCGTACACGTCGGAGTCCCCGACAAACGAAATGAAGCCGGGCAGGCCGTCGGCTGCTTTGGCCTGGGCGGCGGTGCCGTTGGGTTCATGGGTGTCGGGATCAGTGGCCAGAGCGACCTGCAGAACGTAGATGTTCGCGTTGTCAGCCGCGGCGTTACTAGCATCGCTCACGCGCAGGACATAGCTTCCGGGTTGGGGAATCGCGAAGGTTGTGACCACGGCGCTCTTGCCGTCGTTCGGGTTGGTGTCGCTGGCCACCGCGCCCGGCACCTCGGTGATGCCGTCCGCCTGAAGGAGACGGACCTGCAGGCTCACCTTGGTGAGGGACGAGGGATAGGCCAGGTTGACATCGAGCAGGTTCATGCCCGGTCCAACCTCAATGGAGAAGAAGTCCTGATCGCCGCGCGGACAGATCTGGCCCGATGCCTTGACGCCGGGTTGCAGCGGAATCGCGCTGTCCCCGCCTTTCGAATCGTCGAGAACGCACCCGTTTGCCGATACGTCGGCATCAGGCACCGCGTTGCTCTTCTTCGAGCTGCTGCACCCGAGCAGGGCGAGCGTGCCGCTAAGGAACCACGCAGTCGCGATTCGCATCGAAGACCTCCTCGCTCGGCGTGAGACCGAACGCTTTCTTGAAAGCCGTCATGGGAAGTACCATCTGTCCTGATGAGGGCGTCTTGACCTCGGGGTCGCGCCGGTAGCGGGGACGCGCACACGCGACCTGGTGGTTGCCGAAATCCTCTGGAGAATCCGCGGGGGCCGATGCCACACGGATGAGCACGGTGTTGGTTCCCTCGGGCAGGCCCGCAGCCGTGCCGGTCGGAGCCAGGGTGATATTGGTGACGGAAAAATCGTAACACAGGCGCCCAGGCAGGGCGCGATCGTCGCGCAGCAAGCTAATGCTGTAGCGGTAGGCAATGCGCGAGAAATCGGCCACGTCGTTGTGCAACGGATCGGTGTGAGCCTGCAGCTCAATGCCGTTGCGCGCCCCATCGAAGTCAGAGTCGTAGAGGGTGTCGGCGGCCGCGGGGTTGGTGCCCATCCGCACCTCCAGGTCGTCGGGAAATCCGTCAGCGTCCGAATCGATCAAGCGGGAATTCGTGCCAAAGTAGCGCTCTTCGCAGTTGAGCAATCCATCGCCGTCATCGTCACGTCGATCGGTGGCCATACTGCAGTCTGCATCGCCCGAAAACAGCGGATCGAACCCGGCGTTGCTCTGGCGAACTTCCAGCAGGTCGGAAAATCCGTCGCCATCGGTGTCAACCAGCGCGGGTGAGGAACCTGCCAACTCCTCCTCGGCGTCCGACAGCCCGTCCCCATCGGTGTCGACCACGGTTTCGCCCTCGACGGGCAGGGCGTTCAGGTTCATGGCGACCAGTTGCTTGAGCGCGAAGGTGCGGATGAACGAGGTGAAATCGATGTAGAAGAGATTGATTCGCTCGGTGGCGTCGAAGGCGCGATAGGTGCCGCCTGCGAGGCGGGCCATCTCGGCCAGCAGCTCTTTGGCCTCGAGTTGCACCGAGTCTGGGGTGTTGGGTGCCGACAGATACACGGTGTGGAGCGCGATCTCGGCCAAGCGCTGCTGTTTCTGCAGGCTGGCGATGTCGAGCACTGCTTGGCGAATATCGTCGGGCATTCCATGCTCCACACTGCGCGGCGAGGGCAAGCCGTCCGAGATGAACACCACCACGTAGCGAGCGCGGCTGCGCGCGGTCGTGTCCAGGGCGATCATATCCTGTTGCAACATCGCGTAGGCGGTTTCCAGGGCGCCCACGTAGTTGGTTTCGCCCACGCCGACGTTGAGCGCAGGCAAGCGCAGCATGACCTCGTCGCTGGACGCGGTGAAGCCGCCGAGCTGCCCCGAACTGTCGCGGGTCTGGATGGCCACGCTGCTTTGGAAAGTGATGAGACCGTATTCCACTCCATTTCCTGCCGGGTAGGTGTTGAGGATGTCCTCGACCGCGGTGGCCCGGCGGGTGAAACAAGCGGCCTGCGGACACGGATTGGGGATGGGATCCGTGATGTTCATACTCTGCGAAATGTCGACGATGAAGAGGATGCGCACAGGGAACTCGGTAGGCTGTGGGGTTTCGGTGCAAAACTGCCCGTGTATGCTCAACCGATCGTCGCGTACTTCCGGCGGGTGCTCTACCTGGGAGAGCGATGTCTCGGAACAGGCGAGCAACAGCACGGCCCCGAGGGCCACTTTACCGCGCATCTACGGGCCTCCGGCGCTCGGGGCGGCGCCAGCGCCTGCATCTGGGACCGGCAAGGAGGTAAGATCTCTGCAGTCTGTGGCCTGCTGGAAAGCCTCGGCCGGCTTCAAATCCATACAGGGCGAAGGGAGAGTAGGCGGGGGCGGAGGCGGAGGGCATGTCTCCTGCAGCGGAATCACGCCATCGGAGGGAGACTTGACCGCGCCGTCCACGAAGCGTACGTCCACGCAGCCCACCCGAATGCGGCCATAGTCGAGCACGCGGCCAACCGGCGCCTCGTCGAAGTAGAGCAACACGCGATTCACCCCCGGGCGCGAAGAGATGCCCTTGCCTGTGGTGAGCAGCTTGATGTGCCGTACGTCGAGATGGTAGCAGCGCTCGCCCGTGTCCTTGGTGAAGGGGGCGACATCGTAGAGGTAGCGGGTGGGCTGGTAGCTTGGGGGCGGCGCCACGTTCGGATTGGTGTGGGCCGTGATCTCGTCAAGATTGCGGTCGCCGTCGCTGTCCATATCGCCGAAGGCATCAGTCCGATCCAACGGATCCATCCCGGCGCGGAATTCCAGTCCATCGGGGATGCGATCCCCGTCGCTGTCGGGCAAGCGGGAATTGGTCTTGAGGAAGTCTTCCTCGCAGTCGCGCAGCAGATCACCGTCACGATCGCGTTTGCTAGAGCAGGGGGTGAGCGGCTTGTTGGGATCCAAGGGATCGAATCCCGAGACCCGGTTTCGTTCTTCAAATAGATCGGTGTAGCCGTCGCCGTCGCTGTCCGCGGGATCGCTGCACCCCGGGCCAGCCGTCACGCAGGTGTGTCCCGCCTGCTCCTGCGCATCAGTCAGCCCGTCACCATCGCTGTCGGCCTCCAGCCCGTCACCGGTATCGATGACCGACAGGTTGGTCGCCAGCACACCCGCCAGAGCATTCTCCTCTATGTACGGGGTGTAGTTGATGCTGAGGAAATCGATTTTCGAAGCCGAATCGAATTCGGTAAAGGTGCCCAGGCCGTGCTCGGCCATGGCGGTCATGAGCGCCACCCCGCCCTCCCGATCCAGACCGAAGGGCGCGGCCAGCGGATCAGACGCGGCCTCCGGGTCGTAGAGGAACGCCGTGTGCAGTCGGATCTCGCCCACGTGATAGAAATCCTGCAGCCCCATGATATCGTCCACCGCGCGCAGGATCTGAGGCGTCAGATTGTAGTCGGCTCCTGCCTCCAGGTCGGGATACAAAGAGGCCAGAGTCGGCACAGTGAAGGCCGTGGCCCAGTCCTTGCGGGGTACGGTGCAGATCAAGTAGTCGTCCTTGCAGACTGTCGCCCGGCAGTGCTGATGGGCGAGGCAGTCGCCGGTGCCACAGGGGGTGGGGCTGGCACTGCACTGGGGGTCGGGTGTGCCATCGGAGAAGAAGATGATGATGTACTTGGACCGGGCGATCTCGGCGGGAGAGCTGGTCGCGATGTCCTGGGAGATCATTCTATACGCGGCGCCCAGCGCGCCCTGGTAGTCGGTCAGGCGATCCGCTTCGGTGAGATCGATGTTGGTCAGATCGGGCGGATTGGCGAACCCCGGGGTCGCGTTGATCTGCGAGTTGAATGAAATCACCCCGAACAAGACAGCAGGGTTGGCTTGATAGCGCTGCAGCACCGCCGTCACAGCGTCGGAACGTTTATGCGATCGATCGGTCACGCTCATGGAGTCGGAGGTGTCCACCACGAAGAGAACCTTGACCGGGAACACCGCGTCTGTATCGGGCGACAGACAGATCTCGCCGGTCAGGCGCAGCTCATCATCGTAAACCGTGCCACCGGCTGTGCGGGCCGGTTCCAGACCCGAATCCGTGCATGAGAGTATCGCCACGAGCAGCCCGCTGGCCGCCCAGAACGGCGACGTCGGTGTGCGCTTGCTGGGGGAACGCATGTGCTTTGCCAGGTGGGTCACATCACCTTCTGGGGTTTCGTGGATTGGCGAGTGACGGGCGATGAACTGCTGTCGAGGCAGAGAGGGTGAACCTGGAAAGAGACCCGCTCTGCCCCGTAACGCACGACTAGCGACGCCGCCGCCAGAGCATCACCAGAGCAAACCCCAGGACAATCAACAGGCCCGCTGGACGCTGGCCCGAAATCGCGCAGCCGCTGCTCTCGATCGGAGCCCCTGTCACGGTCACGGACAAGGTGGCCTCAGCATGCTGGACCGATGGGTAGATGGTGTCGGGTGCGGCCAGGTCCGCGGTCAGAAGCAGGGTGTAGTCGCCCGGGTTGCGTGGGATGAGTAGGGGACGCTTGTCCGGATTGATGGGGGCGCACTCGTAGGCATCGCCACAGGCCGCGGTGCCTGCCGGGTTCGATACCGTGTCGCTCGACCCCGAGGGCTGGGCTTGGACGAACCACTTGTAGTTGACATTGACCCCCAGCCGGTTGGCATAGAGCGACAGGTTGATGGTATCGCCTGTCTGTGCCGTGACCTTTGGGGCCCCAACGATCTTGAACACCGTCGTCGGATCCAGACACTGGCTGGGATCGGGGTTCTTCGGGGCGACCAGGCAGAATCCGTTGTTGTCGCAGGCGTCACCCATGCCGTCGTGGTCCGCATCCTCTTGCCCCGGGTTCGCTACCAGCGGGCAGTTGTCATTCCCGTTGGGTATGCTGTCGCCATCCGCATCGGAATCGCAGTTGTCGCCGATCCCGTCGCCGTCGGTATCCGTCTGCTTGGGGTTGGCCGCCAGGGGGCAATTGTCGACCGCGTCCAAGATGCCATCCCCGTCGGCATCGGTGTCGCAGCCCGTGGTCACGTTGGCCAGGAACGGACAGGGATCGGTCCGGTTGGGTATGCCGTCGCCGTCGATGTCGGGGTCACAGGCGTCGCCCAAGCCGTCCCCGTCGGTGTCGGCTTGCGACTTGTTGGGGACCATCGGACAATTGTCCGCTTCATTGGGGACCCCATCGTTGTCCATGTCGGGGTCACAGGCATCGCCTATCCCATCCCCATCGTTGTCAGCCTGATCCTTGTTCGCAACGTGCGGACAGTTGTCGCACACATCGCCCACGCCGTCGCCATCCGAATCGGCCTGGTCGCGGTTGGGTCGGAATGGACAATTGTCGAAATCGTCCTCGTAGCCGTCGCCATCAAAGTCGTCCGAGGTGGAGTACGTGACACCAATGTCCGTGTTGTTCACCAGGACCGAACCGCCGCCGCCTCCTCCTCCGCCGCCACCATTGTTGTTCGGCGTGCCGCAGAACCCGGTGCCGCACTCACCATCAGTTTGCGCCGTCACCGGCAACGCCACCAACAAGACGGCGGCCACGAGATTTACCGAAAAGAACCCCGATTTTGTCATCGCATGTCTCCTTTCGTGGCCTGTCGGTTGGGCCTCGTCAGTCTACGAGATTAGAACAATCATAACATATCTGGCGGAACGGAACGGCCAATTCTCCTTTTGTTTTTCATACGTTAACCGACATTGTCGCACCCGTGGCATCTGTAGGAAGAATTACATTTCCAACTCGGTGAGTAAGCCAACTCACCATAGAAAGACGTCAATTCTCACCTGCCCCTCCAGAGTTTCCAGCCGCAGACATCGGTCGGACCCCTTGGGAACTTCTGGCAAGCGGCGCTAGTCAGCTTCCCGTCTGTGTCAAACTGAACCGCAGGAAATAGGAGCAGTAGGCATCGCTCGACAGCTCGACCAGATGATCGCCAGGCCGGGTGGTGTGGATGGGGATGGCGATGATTCCGTCTTCGCCTGCGTCTTGGAAGATGTCGACGCCCGCGCTGTCGTACAGTTCCTTCTCGTTGCAGCTCGGTTCCGAGACTTCCAGTCGCAGCGAGGTGCCGGGCGCGTGGCGATCGTCGAGATAGATCTCGAACTTCAGATCGGATTCGCCCATGGTGCGCACGATGAACCGGCGAGCGCTGGGGAAATTCCCGTCCAGGTAGTGGCTGGTGTCGAGCACACAACGGGCCGTGGTTCCGCAAGCGGTGGGAATGCTGTCTTCGCAGACCGTGCGATCGCGGCCCATGGTGAAGAACCATTCGTTGCTACAGGCGCTCAGCCCGAGCAGCACGAACGCCAGGGCGATCCGTCGTGTCACAGGGCTTCGACCTTCGTCTGGAAGTTTCCATTCAGGGTGCGGCCGGCTGGATCCGCCAGGGTGGTGCGGAACCAGCCCGTGATGTCCGCGTTGGCCGCGGGTTCTTGGTCGAAATGGATCTTGCCGATCTGCAGGGGGAAATCGGTGGTGCCATCGGATTCCACCCGCTGCACCGTCCCCCGCGGCAGCCCGTTCACCGGTGCGGTCATGTCGATGTCAGTGCCCGCCACCGGTTGGATATCGCCGATGCTCACCGTCACCTTCACGGTCTTGGCCAGCAGGGTCTGCCCGGACATGCGCAGATACTCGACGGAAACCTGGTCACCCACCCGGGTGGCTTGCACGGTGTTGAAGTCTAGTGGGTACACCTGGGACACGCTGCCGTACAGGCGGTTGGGTGGATCGCCACAATTGGCGAGACAAAGCAAGGGAACGAGAACCAGAGCTGCGCGCATCAGGGCTCCTTGGCAATGCGCAGGATCGCCTTGCTGGCCCCTGCGACCAGGTCGTAGTAACTCGACTGGAAGCCGATCACGGCCTTGCCTCCCGCAAAGGCCAGCGCGGTGTACTGGCCGTCGCTGATTCCGCTTTCGCCGCTGATCTTCTTGATGTTCCAGATCCCGGCGCTGCGACGGGCTAGATACAGGCCGTCCTTGTTCATATCGCAGCCCGTGCTCACGCCGTAGTCGTTGCAGCGGTAGTAGGCGATGGCAGGATTGCCGCCGTCGTCAAAGGCCAGAGAAGGGTAGTAGCCGGTGACCCCATCGCTATCCACTTCCTCCGCCGCGGTCCAGGTGCTTCCGTCACTGGATTCGCTGTAGGCCAGAAGCTGGCGAGCGCCATCGAAGTAGGCCAGGGCGTGCAAGCCTTGGCTGCTGACCGCAAAGCCGATCTGTTCGTAGATCGTCCCCACGAACAGTTTTTTCGATTCCCAGCCCAGGTCAGTTTCATGGTCCAGCCAGATGGTCGGCAAGTGCTGGTTGTAGTGGACGATGGCGGCTTTGCCCGCTGGCGAGAAGCCGAGACGGATGTAACTGCCACCGCCCCGGGCCACGTCCGCCGTGAAAATGGAATAGGCATCACCCCGCGCGAACTCCACATCCGAGCTGTTGAAGTCGACGTCCGCGAAACCGCCGTGCAGATCGCGAAACGCGATCGCAAGTTTGCCGGAGGCAGGATCGAGCGCCGCCGCCGGCCAGTAGCCCGTGGCATCGCCCACATTGCACACGTTCTGGGCTGCGCAGTTGGCTGCCTGGTCAGGTGGCATGCCGCTGGACGCGGAATCCGCGGCGATGGTGCGCGGCGTGCCCAGAGTGCCGCCGCTCACGCTGGCCAGCAAGAGATCCGAGGCCCCGCAGCGCATGGCCGCTGACGGACCGCCGGTGTAGGCGAGCCATGGCTCGCCCGCCTGGTCGAAGGCCAGGCCCACGCCCATCATGGCTGCGTAGGGCTGCGAGGTGGCGATCGTCCCGGCAAAGCCGCTGGCCGAGGGAAGCACCACGCAGATGTCGTAAACCGGGGCTGTGGCCGCCCGGTTTTCGATGGTGCAGGTGTCCTGGCGGCTGGTCTGGGCCAGGGTGGCGAAGGCCACCTTGGTGCCCGACGCCGCAGCCACCGTTTGGTAGCCCGCCGCCAGGCCGCATTCGGGGACATCGAAGAACTGCCACACCAGGGGGCCGGTTGCCGAGTCGACCCCTGCCACCGGTCCGTCCCGCTTGCCGGCCTCTGCATCGGGCCCGGCGCTGCTCCCCGAACAGGAGAAAGTCGAGCTCCCGACGATCGCAGTCAAGAGGATGATCGCGGTGCGCACCAACAGCTAGTGTCCACCCGACGTGCGGCTCCGTCAACCTGGTGGGACAAGGTGAACCAGGGTACCCAGGAGAGTCCGCATCAAGCGCAACGCAGCTTGCTGGCAAGAGATGGCGCTCGCATCGAGCGTGCGGTAAAGGCATGATGGCAACCATTGACGTGAGGCCGCAAGTCCACTACTAAGGGCCAGACAGTTCATTCGGGCTTCCTTGACGGAGCCCCCCATCACGCGAAGGACGCGTT
>PMBS01000037.1:214-10910 GCA_003153015.1 Myxococcales bacterium | reverse complement strand
GGCCGCGGCAGCGGTTCCTTGCTGGCCTTGTCCTTGACCAGTTCCACGCGCATGAACATGCCCGCGCCCTGCACGCAACCCACGAAGGGATAGCGCTCCACGAAGCTCTCCAGCTCGCGCAACATGACCGCGCCGACCTGGGCCGAGTTTTCCACCAGGCGCTCCTCCGCAATGATCTTGAGCGCCGTGGCCCCGGCCATAGCGCCAAGCGGATTTCCGCCATAGCTCGACGACGAGCCCGAGGGATTACTCCACGGCTTGGCCGCAGAGATCTCGTCGGTGGTCACGATGCCGGAAAGTGGGAAGCCACCGCCAAATGCCTTGCCCACGGTCATGATGTCAGGCACCACGCCGCTATGGTCCACGCCGAAGCTGCGACCCGTGCGGCCCAGCCCGGTGATCATCTCGTCCGCGATGAGCAACCCACCCAGGTCGTGGGCCATTTCGCGCACCGCCGGCAGGAACTCTTTGGGTGGAACGACGTTGCCGGAAGTGCCCTGCATGGGCTCGACAATCACGGCCGCGATGGATCCCGCGCTGCTCATGTGAATCTGCTTGCGCGCAAACTCCACGCAGTCGAGTGAGCAGCCGGGATAGGGCAGCTTGAGCGGGCAGCGGTAGCAGTCGGCGTAGGGAACACAGTGCGAACCCGGCAGCATGGGCCCCAGCTTCTCTTTGAAACGCGAGCCCATGAGCGAGAGCACACCCATGGTCTTGCCGTGAAAGCCACCCCAGAAGCTGACGAACTCATGCTTGCCCGTGTAGCACTTGGCCAGGCGCAAGGCGCTCTCCACCGCCTCGGCGCCGCTGGAATAGAGCTGCAACCGGTGCAGCTTGGGCGAGGGTGTCAGCGTGGCCAGGCGCTCGCACAGCTCGACGCGCGCCTGGCTGGTGAGCGCGCCCACTGACACGCGTGCCACCTGCTCCTGCAATGCCTTGACGTAAGCGGGGTGCGAGTGCCCGAGGGCGTTGACCGCGATGCCGCCGATGAAGTCGAGGTAGGTGTTGCCGTCGACGTCGGTGATGGCACTGCCGCGCGCCTCGGCAACGGCGATTCCGGCCATGAGCGCGTAGCCCTGCAGGCCAGGCGCGATGTGAGCATCTTCGCGCTTGCGCAGCCCCTGGCTGCGCGGGCCGGGAACCGTGGTGACGATGTTGGTCTTTTGGTTCTTTGGTTGCGACGGGTTCATGCTGTGCGTGCCCGAAGGGAATCGGCGATGCGGCGGAGTCGCCGGACAGCGGACACGTTGGTCACTGTTGCTACCACCAAAATGGCCAGTTCGATGGGGATTTCTCGACTTAGGTGAAAGGGCGACGGCCCTACTACCGATGGCCACAGCAGTGCCACCGGGAAAACAAAGGCACAACCGTGGATCAGGTAGACCGCGCGCTCTGCCCGACGCATCGCGCCCTTGGGCGGCGCCACGCCCAGGGCCTCGGCCTTGGCTGTGGCGTAGCTGACCATGAACGAGCCCAGGATCGCACCCAGGGTCAGGATCTCGATGACGGGCGTGTTGCGGAAGTAGAAGACCAGCCCGGCCAGCAGGAAGAATTCCACATAGCGATCCACCGTGGCATCGAACAGCTCGCCCACGTCAGAGGTCAGCTTCAGACGGCGCGCCAGAATGCCGTCGAGCATGTCGGAAAACGCGGACATGGTGGCCAGCATGGCGCCGACCCCGAAGTGCCCGTACGCCAGGGCCACGCCGGAAAGCAAGGCCGGACCCAGCGAAAAGGCGGTGATCACGTTGGGCGTCACGCGCAGGGCAAGCAGCAGCCACACCAGCGGGCGAAACAGCACGTAGGTGGACTCCATCAACCCGCGGCCCAGCATCACGCCGCCATGACCCTCCAACCGGGCGCTGCGCGCTCGTCTGCCGACCAGATAGAGAATCAAGGTGGTGATCGCGATGCTCGAGACGAACGCGATGAGCAGCAGGGAGCAGACGAGGTCAAGCATGATGCACGGATAGTGAAGGAATCGGCCAGGCGGTTCAAGGCTGCGATTGTATCCTCTTGACGTGGGGCGGGAACGCTTGCTCTATTCGCTGCGCTATGGGGCACGACCGCGATCGGCTTGTCGAGGAGAACCTCGATCTGGTGCGGTCGATTGCCGGCAAGCTCAGACGTAGCCTGGGCCGCCACCTGGACCTCGATGAGCTGGTGGCCTACGGGGCCAAGGGGCTGGTCGAGGCGGCCAGCCGGTTCGATTCCCGGCAGGGCGTAACCTTTTCCACCTTCGCCTACTACCGCATCCGCGGCGCCATGCTGGATGGTCTGCGCTCCATGGGATGGTACTCGCGCGGCGACTACGCCCGCTATCGCGCCGAAGAGCGCGCTACCGAATATCTGCGTAGTCTGGCCGAGCGCGAAGGCGCCGCCGCCGCGCCCGCCGGCCAGGCTCACGACGCGGCCGAGACCTTGGCGGAGATTGCGGAAGTCTTGAGCGGTGTGGCCACCATTCACATCACCTCGTTGGAGGCAGCCGCCGGTGTGACGGACGAGCGTTTGCCACCCCCTGATCAGCAATTGGAACGTCTGCACATGCAGGCACGAGCGCACCGAGCCCTGGAGAAACTTCCGGAAAAGGAACGGCGTCTGTTGCAGCTCCATTACTTCGAGGACATGAACCTGGAAGTCGCCGGTGCGCAGATGGGGCTGTCCAAGTCCTGGGTGTCTCGCCTGCACGCCCGTGCCGTGGATCGGCTGCGCAAGGTACTGGAGGAAGAAGAGGAGAACAGCACCGAAGCCGGGTAGCTGCTGGCTAGCCTTTTCACCACAGAGAGCACATCGCAGCCTGACGGCCGCAACCAAAGGGATCGCTCCGGCCACGGCCACGACCACGGCCACGACCTCCGACAATCTTCGCGGCTTGCGAAGAAACGCGACGTTAGTCCAGAAGCCAACCCATTCCATTCCCATCCGGCTCTGTGGCCTCTGTGGCCTCTGTGGTGAGAAAGCTAACTTCCATCCGCGGTCCCCGGGATGCCGGCTAGTTGCGGCCCCTGCGTTGAGCAATTTCTGATAGTGTCACGCGCCATGCGCGCTTTGTGGATAGTCATGGTGGCAGTCACGATCGGATGCTCGACCCCTATCCAACACGGTCTCGACGAAACCGCGGCCAATGAAGTCTTGACTGCGCTGGAGCGAGGGGGAATCGAGGCCAGCAAGGCCCGCGACGAGTCGAATGGCGAGGTTTTCATCATCAGCGTGCCCAGGGTACATGCGGTCCGCGCCCTCCAGATCCTGCAGTCGCTGGGCCTGCCGCGCGGCCGGCGCGCCGGTTTCGGCGAGGTTTACAAGCAGGCCAGTCTGGTGCCCACGCCCACCGAGGAACGCGCCCGCTATCTGGAGGCGCTGGCCGGAGAGATCGAGCGTACCCTGGAAACGGTCGATGGGGTGATCACGGCCCGGGTTCACCTGGTGCTTGCCGAGCCCGACCCGCTGGCAGTGGACGGCAAGCCACGGGTGGCCGCGCAGGCAGCCGTGTTGCTCAAGGTGCGGCCGGCGCCGGCCCCCCTGCGCGAGGCCGACGTGCAGAAGCTGGTGGCGGGCAGCGTGGCAGGGCTTTCGCCCGAGGCGGTGGCCGTGGTCGTCACACCAGCAGCAGAGGTTCCATCGCAGCGCACGCCGGCCTTGGCCAGCGTCGGGCCTGTGCAGGTGGATCCAGGCAGCCGCAAACTTCTTGTGGGCATCCTCTTGGGCGGTTTGGCGATCATTGCCACGCTGGCTGCGTTGCTGCTCATCACCGCCCGACGGCTCTCCGCTCTCGAACGTCGGGAGCGGGAAAGAAGCTAGCTGGTTAACCACGGAGAACGCAGAGGCCGGAAACAAGGAAAGGGTTCGGACCAGACAGGAGCCCACCCTTTCTTCTTTCCGGTCCGGCTCTGTACTACCAGGATATGGAATCTTCGCGGGCCGCGAAGATTCTCGACGGTGTCGCGACAACTGTAGAAGGTCGTGGCCGTGGTCGTGGCCGTGGCCGTGGTCGTGGCCGTGGCCGGAGCGATCCCTTTGGTTGCGGCCGTGAGGCTGCTCTGTGCCCTCCGTGGTGAGATAGCTAACTCTACGCCGCGGTCCACGCGATGCTGGTTGGCTATCCCCCGAGCTTCTTCTTTAGATCAGCCAGCGCATCGTCGACCGATTTCTGCTCGCTCATCTCGCGCAGCTTGCGCTCGGCATCGACCGACGCGGCCGTCTGGCCCTTCAACTCGTCGGTGAGGCCCACCTCGGCTTCCAGGGCGTCGATCTTTCCTGACATGCGCTCGAAGTCCTCGAAGGCCGCGGTCTTGCCGGAAACTGGGCTCTCGCCGCGCTTGGCGGCGCGCGCCTTCTCGCGCAGAGTTCCCTGGCGCAGCTTCACATCCTGCACCCGCGCCTCCAGCGCCTTCAATCCGGCGCCCAGTTGCACCGAATACGCCCGCTGATCGGCCAGTGCCTTTTCCGCCTCAATGCGATCCGCCTGCTTCTCGGCCTTGCGGCGTAGCGCCTCCTTGGCCAACGCATCGTCGCCCGCCTGCACCGCCCGCACCGCGTGCCCCTCCCAGGACTTGACCTCCTCGGCCAGGTCGTCCACCCGCTTGCCCATCCGTTTCTCGTCGGCCAGGCACTGCGCGACCTCGCTGCGCGCCTCACGCGCCGAGTCCTCCATGTCCCGGATGAGCTGGTCGATCTCCTTGGCCGGGTCCTGCATGGAGTCGATGAGGTCGCTGACGTTGGATTTCACCAATGTGGAGAGTCGTCCTAGGATTCCCATGCGGCCTAGTGTACTGGCGCCGCGCGCGCGTGTCGATTCGGCCGGAACTTTCTGCTAGCGTTAGCGTCGATGCGTCTACGCGACATCGCGGGCCAGGATCAAGCGACCGCGCTGCTCTTGCGCGCAGTCGCGTCAGGCCGTCTCTCGCACGCCATGCTCTTCGACGGACCCGACGGCGTGGGCAAACGAAGCGCGGCTCTGGGCCTGGGCCTGGCCCTTTGTTGCCCCGAGCAGCCCAACCTGGGCTGCGGCGCCTGCGATGTTTGCCGGCGCATTTTGGCTGGCCAGCATCCCGACGTGCGCGTGCTTGCGCCCGAGACCAACCAATTCTTGCTCGAACAGGCCAAGGATGTCGTGGCGCAGGCTTGCAGCCGACCCCACGAGGCACCCGCACGCGTGCTGGTCATCGACCAGGCCGACTGTCTCAATCCCAGCGCGGCCAACTGCCTGCTCAAGACCTTGGAAGAACCCCTGCCGGGCAACTTTCTCGTACTGGTCACGGCTGCGCCGGCTCGCCTGCTGCCCACCATTCGCTCGCGCTGCCAGCGCGTGCGTTTCGTGGGCATCCGGCCCGCCCTCCTGATCGAACTTGCCACCCGCCGAGGAATTGACCGCGCGCTGGCCGAGACCGCCGCGGCCATGGCTGGCGGATCAGTGGCGCGCCTCTACCAGTTGTGCGAGTCGGAAGTGGAGGCCAATCTGTGGACGGTGGCCAGCCGCTTCCGCCAGGCGGCTGCCGCCAGCGACATGGGACCCATCTTCGACGCAGCCGCGGCTTTCTCCGACAAGGACGAGCGGCAAGACCTGCCCCAGGCGCTCGCGCTGCTGGCCCGCTTCTACCGCGATGCCTTGGTTTTGGCGGCCGGTGCGGAAGATTTGGTCCTATTGGGCAGTCGCAGCGCCGAAATGGCCGGGCCCGCCCGCGCGTGCCAGCGACAGCATGGCCTCATGCCGTTGCGCCGGGCGGTGACCGCGGTGCTCGATGCCTGCTCCGGCTTGGCGGCCAACGTGAATGCGGTCACCGCGCTGGAAAAGATGATGATGGACATCCGTTCCTCGGCGGTGGAAGCGTCATGAACGACCTGCCCGTCCCACCCTCGCCCCGACCTGCTGAGCGGGACCAGTCGGTCACGCGGCCGGAAGAGTCGCGTGGGGAGCCCGCCGGCTTTGCCAGCGCCGCGCGTGGCGGACCATCGCGGGAGGGAGTGGAAACCCTCCCAGGGTTCCCATCTCAGCGCAAGGTGGTGGGAGTGAAGTACGCGCCCACCGGCCCAACCATCGACTGCGACTCGGGCACCCTGGTATTCCGGCAAGGCGAAGCGGTGGTGGTGGACGACCGGCGGGGCGGAACCGTGGCCACAGTGAGTGTGCCGACGACCGCACGCAAAGGTGCCGGCAGCTTGGGCCGCATCCTGCGCCGGGCCGAGCCGCGTGATCTGGCGCGCGCCCAAGAAGAACAGCGGCGCCAAGACGACGCGCTCGCTTTTGCCCGCTCGCGCGCCCATGCATTGCGCCTGCCCATTAAGGTGTTTCGCGTCGATTTCGACCATGGCGGCGACCGTGCCCTCTTCTTCTTCTCGTCGGAGAAGCGGGTCGACTTCCGCGATCTGGTCCGCGATTTGTCTGCCCGCCTGCGCGCCCGCATCGAAATGCGGCAAGTGGGCGTGCGTGACGAGGCCAAGCTGGTCGGCGGCATCGGGTCCTGTGGGCGCGAGCTGTGCTGCTCCACCTTCCTCCCCCACTTCGCGCCGGTGTCGATCAAGATGGCCAAGAATCAGCGCCTGGTGCTCAACCCCACCAAGGTGGCGGGCCAGTGCGGTCGGCTCAAGTGTTGCCTGATGTACGAGGATGCGCAGTACGTGGAAGCGGGCAAAGGCATGCCCAAGGTAGGCAAACAGGTGCACACGCCCGACGGTGTGGGGCGGGTGGACGACATCAACGTCCTTGCCCGCAAGGTGCGGGTTTCGTTCTTCGACCGGCCGTCCGAGACCTTCGACGCAAGCGAGGTTCGTCCGCTCGATGCCAACGCCACGCCGTCACCAGCGCCGGGCACTCCGCCGCCGCACGACGGTCCTGCCATGCCAGAAGAGGACGTCGCCGGCATGGAGGACCTTGCGGATGCGGCCAAGGATGCGAGTTCGTCTACGCCTCCACCTGCCGGTGAGAGCGTAGAGGAGCCTCACAGCTACAACCAAGAAGTGTTAGGTGATTCGTCCCGTCAGCCACCCGCCGCTGAGAACACGGAGGTGAGAGGGGAGGACACAGGGCCGGAGTCGAAGTCGTCGCGATGAACTGCACCCATGTCTTGAACCGCGGGGCCTGCGGCGTGCGAAGCCCTCTTGACCGCTGATCGGCGCGGGCGCGGCCCGAGTTCTTATCTGCTTATTCGACAGTCATGGCATTTTATTCCGACACGGTTGACGGCATGACTCTGGGCCATGCGGTTGGCCAACAGCCCGAAATCACAGGCCCCCATCGCCCGCTCCTGGGCACGAAACGGCGAAATCGTCGCTGAAATATTGAATACTTTTCGGCGTAGAATAGTAGTTGGGCAGACCTGCCATCTTTCCCTCGCCTCCAAGGCCATGACTGAAACATACCGACAACCCTCTAAAGAAGCCGCCCGTCGCGCGGCCCTGTCCCACGCGGTAGGGATCCTTAGCATCGATCGTCATCAGGCAACCTGCGTTCGCGAGACCTATGTTCGCGAGGTTCGTGACCATCTTGCCTCCCGCGGAACCTCATACGACAAAGACGTTGCCTCGTGTCTCTCCGACCACCGCGTGTTGCTGTGGGAGGAATTCTTCCGGAGCAGGGTCGGGCAACGGGCGATGAAAGACCTGACCGTCTGTTACCTCGCAGGACCTGAGCCTTTGAATGATTTTCGAGTTCTAGTTGATCTCGGCATTCACCCACACAACATCTGGGCGTTTGAATCTGACCAGACCTCCTACGCCGAAGCCATAGAGGCAGTACGTGGCTCCGGTTTCCCAATGCTCAAGGTGCATCGAGGTAGCATCGAGCACTTTTTCGAATCTTCGCCCCAGCGATTTGACATCATCTACCTCGACGCCTGTGGACCGTTGCCAAGCCCAAGTCAGAAGACTCTGAAGATGGTCTCCACGCTCCTGAGACACCATCGCCTCGCTTCTCCGGGAGCACTGATTACCAACTTCGCGTGTCCAGACATGGCAAGCCCTCAGCAGGTTGAGCGATACACGCGTCTTGTGGCTGCCTATCTCTATCCCAAAGGCTTCCTTGAGTTTGTTCACAAGAATGGCGAGCCGGGAGCAACCGAAGGGCCGATATGCGAGGGACTTCTCCTCGACGAACGCGATTGGACCTCCGATCAGGCGGGCGAGTCCCAGCCACCAAGACAATTCCTCGATCTCGTGAGGGCAGATTTTCCCAGCTACTACGGCCAGTACATCACTCGCCAGTTGATGGATCTCGCGTCCGTCATCGCGCCGTGGATTCGCCTACTCGGCTCGACATACGGCCCGCGCCTGTTCACAGCCGACTTTGCCAAGATCGCTGAACAGGCCTGCCAGATGAACGCATTTGACCAGAGGACCGGGGATGGCGGGGAGGTTGTTGCTGATGCTGACCACTATCCCCTCCAGTGGGCAGTCCGATCCCTGCTGGGCGGCCTTGAGAATCGGCCGGCGCCGCCTGGCATTGCAGATTTCGTGCAGAGTTGGCTTGACCAGATGGGCGGCGGTCCGGCGAGTCGGGGAGGTGCTCTGCAAGCCATCGAATGCTACGACGTGCTTCGTCGGGACCACCGCTTCTATTCCGAGAATCTCAAGCGCGCCATTCAATGCCATCGGCATGGCATGCACCAGTTTTGCGATGTTCCGACGGAAACTCTAATGTTCGACCTGCTCATCAACCAACTTGTCTTCCCCATGCACTATGTGACGCCAGCCATTCGCAGATGGAGCTATACGGCGAAGCAGACGACTATGTTTCTCGACGTCATGGTGCTCGATGGATGTCGCTACCTATACGACTGGATGCCGACACTCGACCTGGCCGACGAAGGCCTTTCCGATATTCAGCAGCAGTTGAGCTATCGATTTGCGCTGGACGGGCTTGCCAAGAATCGGCGGTGGTATAACACGGAGTACTTCTTCGGTGCGGCTGTCATAGGTCAAGATACGCGGCCCTTCGACGCCCGATATCTGGCCCAACGGAGAAGCCTATGACGAGTCGTACCTTGCCGTGCCATAGCGTTGAGGCTGCCCAACATGGCGTTGCACCCGACGATCGGCCGCGGACGGCCGCTCGCGGGTGAACGCCAAGGCGTTCGACAGTCGCGGCCGTCGTTGAAGGCACCGCCGGCGGTGAGTGTCTTGTCTTTAGATCCGCACGGTGGTCGATGGAAAGCCATACGATGATCGGAGGCGAAGCACCAGCAATCTGCTCGATTGGGCGGTCTCGAGGCAAGCGTTGAACCGGCTGGGATCGCCGCAGGGATATGGTGTAGTATCGAAAGCCGACCCCACGGCGAGCCCCGCCGAGAGACGGCAACCCATCAAGCAGACACGACTGCCGACAGAACCCATGGACTGGCTTCTCCCCTACCTGAAAGGCGATCCGCTCCTCAACCTTGCCTTTCTGGCGTTGGCTTTCGCCAGCATCGGGGTTTCATTCGTCCTGTACTGGCGGAGCCGAAAAGAGAAGGTGCCGGTATTCAACATTCGCCACTTTATCCTCATACGAGCCAAGCAAATCGCCCTTCCAGGCCTGCGCATCACCCATGATGGCCACGAACTCGCGGACCTAACCCTAACGCGGTTTGCGCTTTGGAACCGGGGACGCGCCACAGTCAACCGCAACGATGTTGCGCCCATCGATCCCCTTCGTCTGCAGGTTCCGTCCGAATGTCGCATCATCCACTCTGCAATCGAGTACACGTCGACGCCTGCGAACAACTTCCGCATCTGCATCTCTCAAGACCGAACCCGCGTTGACATCGAATTCGACTTTTTTCACACGAACGAAGGGTGCACGCTCGCCGTCTATCATACGGCAAGCGGTCGAGACCTGACCCTACAAGGTACGATCAAGGGTGTAAGGTCGATTCCACGAGGTGTGTTCGAGGCGGACAACCTTCTGTTTCCATTTCTGGACAAAACACTTGGGCGGATCCTGCCACAGCGGCACCTCAAATGGCCTCACTTTCTCATCATGTTCGCGTTCCTCGTTGTGTTTATGGTCCCGGCGATGTTTCTTCTGATCGTCGGGCTTGGGATGCGCATAGCACGGCGCGCTCCTGACGAGTATCGGTTGGAGGACTGACTCTGACCGGCGTGACGCAGTAGCTCGCGGGCAACCAGCTGCCTGACTCCGGTTTGCAGCAGGCGCGGCGCCTGCATCCCCTTGCAACACGTACTGTAGACCTGGTACCCCCAATAGGAGCGGCCAACTGTGGAAAGGCGTCGCCGGTGGTGGGCAACTTGTTCTATGTTCCGGACAATGGTCGCGGCAAGCCCCACGGCGAAGGGTGGTTGGGGGAAGTCGACCTGCTTGGCTGGGCGCTGTCGAACCAGCCGATGAACCTGACGGTACCGCCGCAGGGGCATCGTAGTATCATCGAGACGCCGGAGCTTGCGGCGGTCCCGCAGGTTATCGGCAAGGCGTTGGACAATCGGGGCCGCGACTGTGGGCGTGGGAGTTCTGGCGGCGAAGGCCATCGTCTCTCGGCTGCAATTGTGTTCTCGCCCGCCGGCGCTCTCGGCAGTTTGTCGCGGTGGCCGTCTTGCCTCTGAACCGAGGGCGGCAGGCATCGATCGCCGGAATTGCCGAGAAGGAGCAACGACTCCGCCGCGTCGACTTCGGTGGGGCAGGCCGTCCGTTGGCCGCGACCGGCGCAGCCTTGAATTCACGATCACCTCTTTGGCGGCCGACCACGCGGTCGCAATTCCGCGGAAACGC
>PMBS01000037.1:0-152 GCA_003153015.1 Myxococcales bacterium | reverse complement strand
CTGGGGACTCGGGCGCCAGTGTATTGTCGCCCTGCCGTTCAGGGCTTCGCCGGTGAACGGCAAAACGTTGGGCGGACGATCGCTGATTCTGGATGCCGCGTTCGGAAGGATGTAGAAATGGTGAGTTGTGCTAGCCCAACTTCCGCAGTTCG
>PMBS01000219.1 GCA_003153015.1 Myxococcales bacterium | reverse complement strand
TACATCCTCGACGAGCCGTCGATCGGTCTTCACCAGCGGGACAATGCGCGCCTGCTGGAAACCTTGGTCAAGCTTCGCGATCTGGGCAACACCGTGCTGGTGGTCGAGCACGACGCCGACACCATCCGCGCCGCCGACTACGTTATCGACATGGGCCCACGCGCGGGCGAGCTGGGCGGCCGGGTGGTGGCGGTGGGCACGCCCAAGGAGATCGAGGCCAATCCGCAGTCGCTGACCGGCGCGTATCTGTCGGGCGAAAAGGCCATCGAGGCGCCCAAGCACCGACGTGGGTCGAACAAGCGGGCGCTGGTGCTGCGCGGGGCGCGCACCCACAACCTGCGCAACCTCACGGTCAGCTTTCCCCTGGGGGCACTCACCTGCGTGACCGGCGTGTCCGGCTCGGGCAAGTCGAGCCTGATCGTAGACACCCTGCTGCCCGCGCTGAAGCAGCGGTTGCACGGCGTGCGGGCACCCAGCGCGGAATTTGACGGCATCGATGGTTTGCAGCACCTGGACAAGGTCATCGACGTCGACCAGTCACCCATCGGCCGTACCCCGCGCTCCAACCCGGCGACCTTCACTGGCGTGTTCACCCACATTCGCGATCTNNGACGGCATCGTGCGCATGGAGATGCATTTTCTACCCGACGTGTATGTCGAGTGCGAGGCCTGTGGCGGGCGACGCTACAGCCGCGAAACCCTGGAAGTGAAGTATCGCCAGGCCAGCATCGCCGACGTGCTCGACATGACTGTGGACAAGGCCTGCAGCTTCCTGGAAAACATCCCCAAGCTGCGACCCAAGCTGGAGACCCTGCGCGAGGTGGGCCTGGGCTACGTGACCCTGGGTCAGGCAGCCACCACTCTCTCCGGCGGCGAGGCACAACGAGTGAAACTCTCGCGCGAGCTGGCCAAGAAAGCCACCGGCCGCACCCTGTTCATCCTGGATGAGCCGACCACAGGCCTGCACTTCGCGGACATCGATCAACTGCTGCGCGTACTGGCGCGCTTGGTGGATGCTGGCAACACCGTAATTGTCATTGAACACAACCTGGACGTGGTGAAGAACGCCGACTGGGTCATCGACCTGGGCCCGGGCGGCGGCCCGGGCGGCGGCCAAGTCATCGCCGAGGGGATCCCCGAGGACGTGGCCAAAGCGCAAGCCAGCTTCACTGGGCAGTTCTTGCGGAAGGTGCTGTAGGTTCATCTCAGCCAGTGGATCCTGATGTCCTTCTCGACCGCCTTGAACTCCGGGTCGCCGGTGAGGAGCTCGGCGTTCTTCTGCTTGGACAGGGCGGCGGCGAAACAGTCGGCGTAGGACATCCTGTGCGTGGCCTTGTAGATGGCTGCCTGCCTGCTGAGGGCGAGGTCATCGCTCACGCCGACGATCTCTATGGGTAGCGCGGCAATCTCCTGAGCCTTCTGCTCTGCCGCCGCCTGGGATAGCCGGCGCATGGTGGTGAAGACGTTGCCCTTCACTCAACATCGGGACGGCACAAGGGTTGCGCATACCGTATCTTTGATAGTCGCGCTCACGTGTTAAGAAAGGCGAACCTATCTGGCTGCACATGACCGGCCTTTCCCGGCAGGCGCGGCATGGAGGAAGGATTGACATGAAACGCATTTCACCCGCTGCAATGGGAATCGGTCTGGCGACAGCGTTCGCGCTGGTGCTCGGCGGTTGCAGCAGCGGAAATGGCAGGACTTCCACGACCTCGGGCAGTGGTAGCGCTGGCGGGACCGTTGGCAGCAGTGGCGGGACGGCTGGCGGTACCGGTGGGACGACCAGCGGCACGGGTGGAACAACCGCAAGCACTGGTGGGACGACCAGCGGCACGGGCGGGACAAGTAGCGGCACCGGCGGGAGGACTAACGGTACGGGCGGAACAAACAGCGGCACGGGCGGGAGGACGAGCGGTACCGGCGGGACGACCGCTGGCAGTGGTGGGACGGCTAGCGGCAGCGGAGGCGCGGCGGGCGGCAGCGGAGGTGCCGCGGGCAGCAGCGGAGGCGCGGCTGGTGGGGCTGGGAGCAGCAGCTTCCGGTTCCTCGTCTGGGCAGACACCAAGACCGGCACGGCGGACTTCACCACGGAATCGAACCAGGCCAAGGCGCTCAATCCGCCTCCCAATTTCACGATCTATAGCGGCGATCTCGTGGAATCCGGCTTCGCGGCAGGCCCCATGGCCACCTGGAAGACTGCCATCAACGGCGGCACGAACAACGGCATGTTCGACATCTCGTTCGTCGTGCGGGGCAACCACGACTCTACGGATCCGGCGGGATTTGCCGCCTTCTTCAACTACGACACCGTGGCTGCAACCGTGGGTGCCACCAACCTGACCCAGCAACAGAAGAACCTGACCTACTCGTACGACTACGGGAACTCGCACTTTGTTGCAGTCGATGTCCCAGACGACGCGACGCTAATCACGGCCACACAGATCGCGTGGGCGGACAGCGACCTTGCCGCAGCCGAGGCCAGGGGCCTGACCCACGCGTTCCTGAACTGGCACGGGCCGATATACCCCGTGGCCGAGCATTGCTGTCCGTCGGTCCCAGCGGTGATCGACATGTTGAACAAACATCCCATTGTGACGGCGACGTTGCACGGCCACGAGCACACCAACGCCCATGTCCGCATCAACAAGGCGCGCTACCCGAACTGCACGCACGAGTTCGACGAGTTCATCGAGGGTGCGGCAGGAGCGGGGCCACAAACTTGTCAAGCTGGACGCGCCGACGATTGCTTTGGGGAGAAGAACGGCTTCGCGGTGATGGATGTGTCGGGCAAGACCTTGACCGCGACCATCTACTACGTGGGGTCGACCACCCCGCTGAAGACGTTCACCATCACGAAGCCGTAGCAGATCTTCAACCCTTGGTCTCCACGATGCGTGGGCATTCGGGATCGGGTGCCTGGAAGTCGCCCAAGAGGAACTGGGAAAACAGCGGGCAGCCGCCGCGACAGACCGGGAGATAGCGGCAGGCACGGCAGGTGGGATGGTCCACCCGGCGCTGGCGGAAGGCTTGCAAGGGCGGGTGACTGTCCCACAGCGCGGCCAGATCACGAACGTCACCGAAGCTGTCAGGATGGTGGCTGCACCCGTTGATGCGTCCGTCGGCGCGCACCCCGAGCAGCAGGTTGCCTGCGCCGCAGCCGTCCACGCCCAGTACCTGCATCAGCCGGCGCGATGGCCGATGCGCACACAGGTGCGGGATGAAAGAGCAGTCAACCTGCACGCGCGGCCGGTAGCGCCGGGCCAGCGTGCGCAGCCGCGGAAACAGGGCGCGGCCTTGCTGGGGGCTGAGCTTGAGATCGTGGTACACGGCTTGTGCCCGCCCCGAAGGCTTGAGCCGCAAGAAGAGTACTTCGACCAAGCCCAGGCGGTCGGCATGGGCCATCACGTCTTCCAGGCTGTCGAAGTTGGTGCGCGCAACCACGCAGTTGATTCCCGTCGCAACCCCGGCCTCGACCAACCAATGCAGCGCCCGATCGGCCTTGGCGAATTCGCCCGCCGCACGCACGGCCCGGTAGCCTTGGCCGACGCCATCCAAACTAATGTTGACCTGGCCGAAGACACGGCAATCGGTGGCCAGGGCACGGGTGAAGACATGGCCGTTGCTGGTCGCATTGGGCACCAGGCCGCACGATCGGGCGTAGCGCGCCAGCTCGATGGCGTCGGGGCGCATGAAGAGTTCGCCGCCGCCAAAGGCCACGTGAAACACGCCGGCCCGAGCCAGCACATCGAGCGCACGTTTGATGGCGGCGGTGTCCAGTTCCTCGCCCTCACCCGCGTCGCTGGTGCAGTGCCGGCAAGCTAGTGGACAGCGGGCGGTGAGGTTGAAATGCACCTCGGTGGGCGCGGTAAGGAAACGGCGTTGCGTGTCCTGCCAGAGCGGCGAGTCGGGGTAGCCCAGCTCGCGCATCAACTGCTGGTCGACAAAGGCCAAGCCCACTGGATTGTCAACCGCCACGATGCCGCCGAAGGATTCGTAGCGGGCCCGGCTAGTCGGCTTTGCTTGTCTGCGCACCTTTGCCTTTGGGCCGGCGCGAGAAGAGCGCCGCAGCCACAGTCGAAAGGATGGCGACTGCCGCGGCGGAGCCGCACAGGAGCAGAGACACCGCCGAGGCGAGCGAGCTGGAATTGGCGTTGTAGCCAAGGCGGACCTGCAAGACCTTACCCTTGTGTTTCATCGCGACCTCGCTAGCTGCGCCAAGCCTCGAACGGCCATTCCCAGGCGCCGAGCGTGCCGCCCAAGAAGAACGCCAGGTAAAGTCCCGACACGACGACGAGAAGACTCAACCCCAGGTAGGCCGGGCGGCCGATTCGCGCGGCCAGGGGCGCGAGCAACTTGAGAACAAGCAGTCCCAGCACGCCAAACCCCGCCAGGGCCACGAAGGTGCCCGGCGCCTCAACCCCGCGCAGGCGAAGGATGGCCATCGGACCCAGCGTGACCACGACCACCCCGACGGCGAGGACGCTCAGCTTCTTGCTCTGCCAGGCGAAGCCCGGCTCCCGCCAGGGCCGCAGCAGCAGACCAAGCAGGCCGAGCAGCGCCAACACGGCGGCTGCCGCCCAGCACGCGCGGGTGGCCCACACCTTGGCTGACAGGACGCGCTCAAGCCCCTGCCAGCCCGACGGATCGGTGGCCTTCAGTTCACGCAGGGTTGCCAGCGCCTGCGTGTTGCGGCCCTGTCCATGCAGCAGATTCACCCGCAGCGCCAGACCCTGTGCGCGTTCGGTCGGACCGCCGCCGCTGCCGGGGAGACTGGCCAGATAGCGGTCCACATAGCCCAGCGCCCGGTCGGGCTCGCTCGGGGTCAGCGCGCCCGCCAACCAGAGCAGCAGGTCGGGTTCGAGCGGGGTGCGGGCCGCCTCGCCCAGCAGCGCCTCCACGGCGCGCACGTTCTCCTCTGCGCGGCGCTCGAAGCTCGACTGCAGGATCTGCCGGTAGCGTGCAAGCAGCGGCCAGACCGCGCGGTCGCGCTGCAGGACGAGCTGGCGTTCCTTGAACAGCGCCAGCAAATGCCCGCGGGGGAAACGCTGCAGGTAGCGTTGATAGAGGTCGAGCGCCTTGTCGTAGCCGAGCGCTTTCTGATCGTAGAGCTCGGACAGTTGCTGGTACAGCCGCTCGTCGTCAGGCGTGGCGCCCAGGGCCGCTTCCAGCCTGCTCGCCGTTGTCGCCGCATCGTTCCCGGCAGTGGCCGCGCCGGCCTCTGGTGGAGTGCCCGTCTGTCCGAGCACCGCCGTGGCGCACGCCGTGAGAGCCACGACCAAGCCTTGGCCTCGCAGCCGCGTCGTGCGCGGGGTCTTCTGGGTCATCCTCGGGCTAACCCACGACCAGATACCCGCGCTCCAGCAGCGACAGCATGGCTTGCGCCGTTTCCAGATCGGTCTGGCGGCTCTGGTCCAAGATGGCCTGCACCGTGGCGCCGCCCAGCGCAATCTGGATAACGTCGAGATGGTCGGGCGCAAGATCGCGCAGGCGCGGCCCGAGCGGGGTGGGCACTGACACCATCGCCGACAGCGGCGGCAGCTTGGGCGACAGCTCCTTGAATTCGTCGAGCTGGCGCATGCCCTCCATGAGCAAGGCCTCGGTGGAATCCTGCAGTTCCTCCATCACCCGGCGGTCGTCAGGCGGCTCCANNAAGCTCTCGTCAATGTTGGCGAAGTAGATCTGGCCCTTGCGCAGGTGCAGGCGGCCGGTGCCCCACTCCGAGCGCAGCACCAGCACGCCCGACTTGCGGCTGGTGGAAAGCAACTGGAGCAGGTCGGGCAGGGGGATCTCTTCGATGTTGCCCGACATAGACTTGGGCGCCACCCGCCGGCTGGCGGTGACCTGCATCTTGGAACGCGCCTCGATCTCGGACAACGAAGCCGCCGGGGCCCGGCTCTCGCCGGTTCCCGCCACCAGCTTGATGATGGACGTGCCGACCAAGATGCGGTCGCCGTCCTTGAGTTGCATGCTGCGAACCTTCTCGCCGTTGACGAAGGTGCCGTTGGTTGAGCCCAGATCCTGAATCGACACCATACGGCCGTCGGTGACGATCTTGGCGTGCTTGCGTGAAACCATGTCCTCGACCAGGACCATGTCCAGGTCGGACGAGCGGCCGATCACGATCTCGCGGTTCGGGCGCAGAGGAAACTCGCCCCCTTGATACTTGCCGGAAATGAAGCGAAGGGTCCACGGCGCACCTTCAGCCTGGGCGGCGCTTGCCTGTTCACTTGCGGCGTCGCGGGGCCTAAAGGTACTCAAATGCCATGATTCTAGACACTTAGGCGCGAGCCGTCAACCGTGCCCCGCGGCGGGCGTGCGATTGCGACCTGGCCAGCGACGATTGTACAATAGCGGGCGGTCTGATTTGGCGCGTTTCTGCGCCAGGCCAATTGCGCGCAACCCCTGTCCAGAGCGCGCGTCTTTCCGCCGATACTAGCATCGATGCCGCAAATCTTCGGACCTCCGGCAGCAGGCGATCCGCCTAGCTTGAAGAAGCTGGGCCGCTACGAGTGCGCCGAGCAGGTCGGCGGGGGCAGCGGCTTCGAGACCTACCGCGCGCGCGTCAAGGGCCTGGCTGGGTTCGATCGCAGCTTTGCGGTGAAGGTGTTGCGGCTCAAGCGATCGGAAATCCCAGCCGTAGTCAGCGAGCCGTTCCTGCAAGCCGCCCGGCGCAGTGCAACCCTTGCCGATCCCCGCATCGCCAAGGTGGTGGAGGCAGACTCGGGCGAAGGGGTGGTCTTCGCTGTCACGCCGTTCATGGACGGGCTGGACCTGGCCCAGTTCCTCCAGCGTGCGCGCGAGGCGGGCGTGCTGGCCACGGGCAAGGGCGGGGCGGCCCGCCGCTGGCATCGCCTGGTGGCCTACCTCGGCGCCGAGGTGGCACATGGACTGCAGGCCACCCACGCGCAAGAGCCGCCTCTCCTGCACGGCGCTCTCTGTCCCGGCAACGTGTTCATCACCTCGCGGGGGGCGATTCGCCTGCTCGACTTCGGCCTGCGCGCTTCGGTTCGGCGCCCATTCGAGCCGCGGCCGCGACGCCTGCTGCCCTACATCGCTCCCGAGTTGGCGGCTCCCGCCGCTGACTGCACGAGGGCCGGGGACGTGTACAGTCTCGGGGTCCTACTGTTCGAGCTGTGCAATGGCGATCTGCCACCCCAGGGCCGGCGCGCCACTGACACGCAGATTGCTCTCTCTTTGCTGCCCGAAGATCTGGGGCTGCTCATCGGCCGCCTGATTTCGATGAGCCCCGCCGCGCGGCCCGCGGCAGCAGACGTAGTTTCGTCGCTGGCGGCGGTCTACGCGGATACCACCGGCGCCGCCTTGGTCGCCGATCTTTGTTCACTCATCCAGGGCTCTTCCACCGATGCGCCGGCAGAATCGGCCGAAGCGTCGTTGGCCAACGCCCCCGAAGGGGTGGACGATGCGCCACCGCCGCCTTCCGAGGTGGAACACGACGAAGCCTATGGGTTTGACCCTCGGACAAATGAGCCGGTCCTAGCAGAGCCGGCGGGCCAGCCAGCGGTCCCATCGGTCCCGCCGTCTGGGCCTTCGGGCGAGTTTCGCGCCTCGTACGCACTTACCACCGTGGGCGAGCCGGCATTGATTGATGACCTTGTGGCCAAGAGCCGGTCTTCGGCACCTGCAGCCTCTACCGGAGCCGCAAGGACGCGCCCCCGGCCACCACCCCTTCCCGGTCCTGCTGCTGCCCCGCCCGCCTTCATTCCTGGCGCCGCGCCGATGTCGAGCTCGGCTAGCCGAGAACGAGGTCAGACCAGCCGCGGCTTTGGGCCAATGGGAACCGCGGCCCTGGATGGGCCGCCTGCCATGACAGCCGCTGCCCCGGAAAGCAACAGCGCGGCGGCCGGGGATTGGACCCTGAAGCCGCCGTCTGGGCCTCCTGCACTGGTGAGGCCATCGAGCGTGCCGCCCGCGAGTTTCTTCTCCGCGCCTGCGTCCTCCCCGCGCGACGAGCTGCCCGCGATGCAGGACGCGGGTGAGGTGATGCTGCCGAGCGTGCCGGCATTCGATGCGCCGCCCGCGACCTGGGGTGCGCGCGCCCTTGCCGCCCTCGGCGGTCAGGCTGGAATTGCCCCCTCGTTCGGCGGTCCATCGAGTGGCCTGGGCCTTCTCGACCAGGTCGAGGTTGAGCCGGCACCGCCCAACTTGCCAGGCCCTCCTCCTGCCGGGCCAGCGAGCGGGTCTGGTGGCCGGCTGCAGAGCCCGCGGCCATTTGCACTTGATGAACCGCCTCTGTCTGCACCCGCGCGGACCGAGGACTATCCCCGGGAGGTTGTACCCGGGGTGGGTTCGCAGGCCAGCGGGCATGAGATTGTGCTGGCCGACCCAGAGGCCCCAGACGCGACGGAGCAGCGCCGGGGCGACGCCCTGCTTGAGGATGAGTTGGTTGATTCGCCAGACGGCGCCCGGTCGACCTCGCCCTGGCCCCCGGCCGGCGCGTCCGGGGCACTCGGGCTGCCCGGACAAGTGACCGGTGGGATTGTTCGCCGGTCAGCGCCCCAGGCTGTGCCCTATGCGGACGACCGCACACCGTCGGCCGAAGCCGCGGCCTTCGCGGAAGACGAAAACCAATCCGCACCGGAGGCCGAGGCCTACTTGGACGATGGCGCTAGGCCGGCGGCGGCCACCGCATATTTCGATGACGGCGCCCAGCCACTGCCCAAGTCCGAGATCGACGCCTTGCCCGAGGCCGGCGCGGCACGGACCCCGCCACTTCCGCGGCCAGCCCCTGAGCTAGCCTCGGGTGGCGGCGCGCGCAGCACGGCAGTCAGGCGTCCGCAGTTGTCGCAAACATCAATCCCCACGTGGGCGGCGTCCCCTGACGAGCGGGCGGCCAAGCGCCCGAACCGCCGACTGATCTGGGTGATCGCGGGCTCGGTGCTGGGAGCCAGTGTGCTGGCGGGTGGACTGGCAGGTTTCTTCGTCGGGGCACGGGGCAAGTCATGGAGCGCGCTGCTGGGAGGCAGGCAGCCGTCTGCGCTGGCAAAGCCACAGGCTGCACCGTCTCTTCCCGAGCCGGCCGCAGACGACGTCCCAGCCAAGACTGGGCAGCCACCAGAGGGTGAGGGAAGTGCCAATCTGCCAGCGGCTAGCATGCGCCGCTCGTCCCCAGTCGTCGAAGCAGCGCCTTCGCTGGCGAAAAAGGCCGGCGCGGAGAAGCCGGCGGCGCCCACCACGCCGGACAAGAAGATCACGGCTGCCGGAGGCGCGGCGGCGCCGGCAACCTGGGGCAAGGGCGTCTCGGACAGCGCCGGAGCGGCCCAACTGGTCAGTGTTTCGGTTGCCAGCCAGCCGGCTGGCGCCAATGTGTGGATCAACGGCAAGGAACGCGGACGAACACCCTTGCAGGCCAAAATCCAGTCCGGCCCTGCTCACGTGGTGCTGGTTCTCGCCGGTCACGCCTCGGCTACCGTCGATGTCACGGCCAGCGACGGCACGCAGGTAGCCAAGGAACTGCTGGCGGTCGAGCCGCCCATGACCGGCGATGCTCGTTTCCGCGCCGAGTGCACCACCCAGGGCAAGCTGCCCATCGTGGTCGACGGCAAGGAGACCGGCGTCCTCTGTCCCTTCAGCAAGCTGCGGGTAGATCCCGGCGTGCACAAGATCGGCCTCTTTGTGCCTGCCCTAGGCCAGGTGCACGAGAAGGAAGTGACCCTGCACTCCGGCGTGCGCAGCATCGTGTTCGCGGACTAGAGCACCGAACGGTTTGCCTCTGGCCGCGCAGTGCTATTCGCCTTGCATGGTGCGCACCTTCTCGACCAACTCCAAGTTGAGCAGGGCCATGCGGGCGCCCAGGCGGAAACGCTGCGCGGGCAGAGAGCCGTAGGCCAGCAACTGGTTGTCGTCGTCCACTGGCACACCCAGGCGCGCATAGCGGGTGAGAGCCGCACCCGCCAGCCGCACCGACGCCAGGATGATCGCGGGCGGAAGATCGCGCCCCAGCGCCGACCGCGCCAGCCCGGGCCAGCGGCGGCCGAGCGGCTGGTTGCTGCCCGCCTGCCGGCCGAGAAGGATGCCGGTGCGATCACGCGGATCGATCCACAGCAAGGCGTCGGGGAAGACCGCGGTAAACGCCGCCGTGATCGAGCCGGCGGCCGACGGCGGCACGATATGGAAAGGCACCCACTGCGCCACCACCGCACCAGGGTTCAGGCGCTCGGCCATCAGACGATAGAACTCCACCGAGTACAGAGCGTTGCTGCCGGCGAACTCGGGCGACATAGGTTCCAGCGTCACCACGTCGTAGCGGTGCTGGGTGCGCCGCAACCAGGCCCGGCCGTCCATCACCGTGGCGTGCACGCGCGCATCGTCGAGCACGTTGCGATTGCTGGGAAAGAGCGGCGCGAAACCCAGCACAGCGGCGTCGAGATCCACCGCGTCGAGCGACTCGGCCCCTTCCTCGCGCACGGCGTTCGCGGTCTGTCCGGTGCCGAAGCAGATCACCAGTGCCGTGCGGGGCCGGTCGTGCAGTAGCATGGGCAGCCGGCCCATCCAGGCCATGTAGTGGGCGCTCGCCGTCTCGGCCGTGGTCTCGAATCCGTCGATGACCAGGATGCGATCGTGGTTGGCCTGCTCGATCACTGACACGGTGGCGTCGGGGCCCTCGGCGAAGCCGAGCACGCGATGGCCCCGCTCGGCGCTCTGGCTCTGCACCCGCAGGCGCCCCACGCCCGATTCACCCGCAACGGCGACCAGCAAAGCCAAGGCGCCCGCCACGGCAAGCAGCGCGCGCCCGCGGCCGCGCACGAAGGACAGGGCGACTGCGAGCAGCGTGAGGCCCGCCAGCCAGGCCGTGCGGGCAAACCCGAGCCGGGGCAAAAGCAGCCAGGCGGCGGCCAGCGAGCCCACAATGGCGCCCGCCGTATTGACCGCATACAGGCGTCCCTGCGCTACCGGGCCTGGCTGCTCGTCGAGCAGCCAGGGCAGAGCGGTACCCAGCAGCAGCATGGGCGGGGCCAGCAAGAGCAACGTCACCCCTAGTCGCGCCATCTGGCCAAGAAAGAAACTCCGCTGCGGCAGGGGCGCGAAAAGATCGAAGCGCTCGACCAGCGGGGTCAGGCACAGGATGGCCACGCCGGCGGCCCCAAGCAGCACTCCCAGCCGCGCGCGGCAGCCGCGCCGTCGCAGCAACCGCGCCAGGTGAGCGCCCACAGCCAGAGGCAAGAGCACGGACACCAGCATGAGGGCGAAGCTGGACACCGTGCTCTGCAAGGTGGCGCGCAACGAGCGGAACCACGCCACTTCGAGACAGAAAGTGACCAGGCCGGTGGCAAAGGCGACCAGCAGGTCGAGGCGGGGCGTGAAGGTAGTTGCCACGGGGCCGGCGGGTGCGGCCACCATCCCGGCGTGCGCACCCGGCTGCTCGCGCGCCGACAGCAGCCAGGCGGCCAGCGCCACCGCCAGGTTCAGACACACCACCAGCCGCGACGTCACCAGCACGCCTGCCGCGGGCAAGAAAGCGAACGACACCACCACCACGCCGGCAGTGGCGCCGGCTGTGTTCAGACCGTACAGGGTCGACAGCGACAGGCCGTGGCGGCGAGCCAGGGCGCCGAACACCGGGATGGTGGCGCCCATGGCCAGGGTGGGGAGGCCCAGCAGCGCAATGATCCCGGCCAGGTGAAGCAGGGGCGAGAGCGCGGGCGCGCGCGTCCACACCAGGCTGCTCAGGGTCTCGACCACGCGAAAGCCGGGCAGCACGACCAGGCCCGACAGGCCTATGAGCAGTTCCAGTACGGCGTAGGCGCGCAGTGGCCGCAGGGAAGCGCGGGCATCCAGCAGCCGGCCGGCCAGCGCCGCGCCGACCGACATGCCGCCCATGGTCCCCACCAGGGTCAGGGCTGTGCCCCGGGCCGAGACACCCAGCGAGAGGGCCGCCTGCAACTGCCAGAGGGTTTCCCAGGAAAGGCCGGCCAGCCCGGAGACAAGGGTCAGGAGGCAAAGGGCTGGGCGCACGCTTCTGCCGATACTACCGGGTTCGCCCCGCCGTGCGTAGCCGTAGTGTTCGGCGAGGCGGTCTTGCAAAGGCTCGGGTTTTTGTCCAGAGTGCGCCCAGCCCTGCGCGCAGGGATGATCTGGGAAAGGAAGAACCGTAATGAGCAAGATCGTTCTGCCCAAGAATTTCGTCAGCCAGTACCCGCACAAGTTCGCCAAGGGCAAGCAGATGTACCTGCGGGGCAAACGCATCCTGCCCAAGCCGATCTCGGGCAAGGAAAGCCTGCCGGATCTCATCGACGCCACCTTTCTCGCCTACAACGCCGGCCGCTTGAGCGA
>PMBS01000168.1 GCA_003153015.1 Myxococcales bacterium | reverse complement strand
CTGACACATAAGCTGTTACATCACCAGAGAGCCCGCGAGTTTGACTGGGGAAAAATCGTGGCGCAGAGTTGAACCATGAAGGGCGAGTTCACAGCCATCATCGAATCTGCGCCCGAGGGCGGCTACTGGGCCATCTGTCCCGAGGTTCCAGGCGCAAACGGCCAGGGGGAAACCGTCGAGGAAGCCAAGGCGAGCCTGCGCGAAGCGATCCAGTTGATCTCTCAGGATCGGCTGGAGGACATCAAGCGCGGTCTGCCCGCTGACGCGATCCAATCGCTGGTTGCCGTCGGATGAAGCGACGCGAACTCGAGAAGCGTCTTCGCCTCGCCGGTTGCATCCTGAAACGTGAAGGTGGCTCGCACTCACTGTGGACCAATCCGCGCACGGGCGTCGTCGAAGCTGTGCCGAGGCACCCGGAAATCAGGAACCTCTGGCCATCAAGATTCTGAAATCGCTGGGGGCCGGGTAGACCAGTCTTTAGTGCCTGACAACCACAGACGTGGTCGGTGTGGTATTGGAAGTGTATGTCCATGGCTTGGCTGGGCCCAGGGCCTGGCTCTCCCGAAACGCGCGATCCGGGATTCACATATTGGCAGCTCATCGCCGCGGCCGGCGTCGGCGGCGCAGCCCTGTTGGTCTACCTCTGCACCATGTACCCCGACATTGCCGGCGGGGACAGCGGCGAGATCGTCGCGGCCGTCGCCTCGGGCGGCGTGATCCACCCGCCGGGGTATCCGCTGTACTCGCTTCTCGCCAAGCTGTTTGTCCACCTGCCACTGCGAACGCTCGCCTGGCGGCTGGGCCTCATGTCGGCCTTGTGCGACGCCGCGGCCGCTGCAGTACTGTGTCTGGGCGTGGCGCGCTGGAGCCGATCTATTTGGACGGGGATAGCCGCGGCGGGGCTGTTCGCTCTGTCGCCCGGGATCTGGGAGTACGCGATCTGCGCCGAGGTCTTTGCTCTGAACAACCTGATGGTAGCTTCGCTGCTCTTGCTCGCCGTGCTCTACGCTGACAGCAAGAATCCTCGGTGCGCGATTGCGGCTGCCTTGCTCTTCGGCCTCGGACTCTCCAACCACCATACCTTCATCTTTGTCGCGGTTCCCTTCGCCGCATGGGCCTTGTGGCACGGCCGAGATGACTTGCTCAAGCCGCGCACCCTTGCGCTCATGGCCGCTCTCTTTGCGGCCGGGCTTCTGCCCTACCTCTATCTGCCCTGGACCGGCTCCCGACCAGCCGCGGTCTCGTGGGGGGCGACGAACACTTGGGCCGGGTTCTGGACCCATGTTCTCCGGCGCGAGTATGGCACCTTCCAGCTCGCGGTAGCTGGCGTGGGTTCGCACGTCCCGGGCAGCGAGCTGGTCGCCGCCTGGTTCAGCGATCTCTTTCGCCAGATCGGCTGGTGGGGCACGGGACTCGCCGCCGTGGGATTCGTGGCATCGACTTGGCGGGCCGAATGGAAGCAACTGGGCGCCGTGGTCATGGCCGCACTGGCGCTCGCTGTGCTCGCCTTTGCTGGGCTTGCGAATTTGCCAGTGGCCGATTCGCTGCACCGCGGAATAGTTGCCCGCTTTTGGCAACAGCCCGAGATTCTGGTGTGCGCTTTTTGCGGCTTGGGACTGGCCACGCTGGAGCGTGTCCTTCGCCGTCGCGGCGTGCTGCCAGTGCTCGCCGCAGGCCTCATCGTCTTGCAGGGAGTGCTTCATTGGCGCCACATGGACCGGCACGACAGCTTTCTCGTGCGACACTACGCCGACGAGATGCTGCGGGTTGTGCCGCGGGACACGCTGCTGGCGACCAAGGGCGATCTCATAACCAACACCGTCCGTTACCTCCAGGTGGCGGAGCGCCGGCGGCCCGATGTGCGCGTGGTCGACCAGGAGTTGCTCGGGTTCTTGTGGGACCGCGGCCGACTGGCCGCCCTCTTTCCCGAGGTTGCCATCCCGGGCAACCGCCTTGGGCCGGGCGGGTTCTCGGCCAAGGATCTGTTCGACGCCAACATCCGCCGTTTCCCCATCGTGGTTTGCGGCGGCCTCAAGGCCGGCGACAAGTCTGCGTTCGCCACCTACGAGTTTTGGCCCCTGGGCGTGTGCGAGCGCGTGCGTCCGCAAAGCGAGCCGTTCGAAGTGGATAGCTGGTTGAGCGAGAGCGCGGCGGCGTTGCCACGCATTGATCCAGGGCAGACGCCACAGGGTTCCTGGGAAGAAATCGTTGTCCAGGACCACTGGGGCGCGCGCCAGACCCGGGCAGCCCAGCTCATCAACTACGCAGGACCGCTGCCTGAGCGGCGGCCATACCTTCGTCTCGCGGCCGCGATGCTCCAGGCTCTGGTACAGCAGGACCGAACTCCTCCGGCTCTCGCCTACAAGACTTTGGCCATTGCCCTGGGGCGGGCCGGCCTGCAGACACCCGAGGACGCACAGCAGGCAGCTGCCGCGTGGCGAGCGTACCTGCGGGTCGCACCAACCGACGATCCAATGCTGCCTCAGATTCGCAAGGAACTGGAAAGGCTAACCCAGTAGGAGTGGACGGCGCTTCACTTGACAGGCCAAGACTTCGTGGGCATCGTGGGCCGCGTGGCCTTCCGGTTTTGTCAGCACAGGGGGCAAGGAACGCAGCGGGCACCGCAAGCCCGACGCCGCCTGACTGCCGAGCGCAGAACGGCGCCGGAGCTGGGCCGTGGCGCACGCCCCGCTCTGGCCACTTTCGACGCAACTTCTTCAACCCACCGCCGAAAACTTCAACAATGATAGACCGACACTTTGTCTCTTCGAGGGTGCTGGCGCTCGTTCTGCCAGCGACATTGGGACTTTCTTGCATACAGCGGGACTGGAGCGTGTGCTCGCCCCAGGACCAGTGCCAGACCGGGTACACCTGCACCGCCGACTGGAAGTGCGTGCGGGACGTCGACGGCGGCAGCGATGGTCTTCCGGCCGCCGACAGCCACGGCACGGCCGATGCGGTTGGCGCAGGTGTGGATGGCCCCATGTCCGTCTGGACCGACGGGCCTGCGGGCGCTGCGACCGGGCCGGATGCGCCTGGGCCGTCTGCCTCGCCCGACGCAGCGGTGAATCCCGTCCCTGGACTTGACGGTTCTGAACCGGACCGAGTGCCGGTGGACGTGTCAGTCGACGCACCGGTGTCCACCGCGCCAGACGCACCAGCCGTGGAGAGCGCGCCCGACGCGCCGGCCGCAGACAGCTCTCCGGACGCGCCAGCCGTGGACAGCCCGCACGACCCGCCGGCCGCAGACACCCGTCCAGACGCGCAAGCCCTTGAAGCGCATCCCAGCGAGCCGACGGCGGATGCCGCCGGCACCTGCAGCACAGACAAGGACTGTTCGGGCGGGTCGGCAAGACTCTGCGACACCTCTACCAACCACTGCGTCGCGTGCCTCACGCGCAGCGACTGCACAGGGGCGTGCCAGACATGCTCTAACGGCCTCTGCACCGCGGTCAAGAATCAGGACGACCCAAGCGCCTGCCCTGGCACCTGCGACGCCGCGGGCGCATGCAAGAGCAAGCAGGGGCAGACGTGCCAGAGGGCCACTGACTGCGCGGACGGAATCCCCTGTGCCGACGGGTACTGCTGCAACAAAGCCTGCACGGGATCCTGCGAAGCCTGCGACGTCGGGACCTTGGTCGGCACCTGCACGACCCTGGGTTCGAGTGCCACGCCTCGCGCCAGTCACGGGCCTTGCGCGACCTCGGATGCCACCTGTACTGGCAAGTGTGACGGCAAGAACGCGGCCTGCTCGTATCCTCCGTCTACTACTACCTGCGGCTCAGCTTTCTGCTCAGGCAGCAGCTACCAAGCGGCCGGGACTTGCGGCAACGGCGCATGCAACACACCGGACCTTCAACCCTGTACGAGTGTCTGTGTCTTGAGTGCCGGAGGGTGTGTGGCCTGCGCGCCGGGCACGAAGCAGTGCTCAACAACAGGGGTTCCCCAGCTCTGTCTTGCGAATGGCACCTGGCAAGACCAGACCACGTGCGTGGCCGGAAATACCTGCTCGTCCGGCACCTGCGTCTGCACCAAGACGACGTTCTACCGAGACGCGGATGGCGACGGATACGGGACAGTGCTGAGCCCGACTACCGCCTGTTCTGCACCCGCGGGCTACGTGTCCAATTCAGGAGATTGCGACGACGGCAACGGTTCCATCCACCCCGGCTACGCTATCTGCAACACGAACGATCGCTACTATTGCGACACCGATGGCTCTTTCAAGACCGCCATCTGCGGCGACGGCTGCTTCAGTGGCACGTGTCGCTCCGATGGAACTGTGGGTCTGGCGGGGTGGGTCTCCTGTGGGACGGACGCGGTTCGCTGCACGACCAGCCAAGGTTGCTCGGCACCCTACGGTGGCGGGGGAACTGGAAGCTGCGGGATTCCAGCGAACCCGGTGTACGCACTCTCGTGCGACGGACCCAATGATTGCCCTTCTGGACAGACCTGTTGCTACGACTCATTCCAGGCGGGATCAGTGCGCACGTTCTGCAACGCCGGGACAACATGTCCCCCAAACTCCGTTAGCGACGCGTACACTCCGGTGTGTGATCCTCTCTCGCCCCAGTGCCCGTATCCCAAGACGTGCAAACTTGATCGCGGTTTCTACTCCTGCCTCGAATAGACCATCACAGTTTGATCGAAACAGCCTGATGGCCAGTCTCGCCGACGTCCGAGGCGCACCTCCCCGCTTCCTTCCCACGGGTAATCACCCAACCCGCAGTAGCGGTTCGCTTCGATTCGGATGGTCTCCTTTCGGGGGCACTCACACGCCCAAGACGAGGCTCACGCTAGACGCGCATAGGAGAAAAGGAAAAGAGGCCCGCTCTCTGGAGGCCCTTTCGACCATCTCGCCAAACTAGATTACGGATTCAACGACGTGAGACTGCTCTTCACGGGAGTTCCAATGGCGTTCGGCGTCCCGCTGTAGTCCGCGATGATCTGCGGAAAGCCACAGCCCCACTCGTCCACAATCCAAGCCCATGATGTCCAGCTCATGCCGGCCCCCTCGAACGTGGTGATGTAGTTCGAGTAGATTGAAGCGTCGCACGTGGTGGGATCAACGTGGTTGCTGGCGATATTCGCAGTGCCGAACTCCGTGGCGATGACAGGGAGGGTGGCGGCCGGCGTGAGGTACGCCGTGCTGCTATTCGAGTCCTTGAACGCGTATGGGTGAGTTACGTAGGCAATCGCACCTCCCGTGACTGGGTTGGCCACGTAGTACGATATGTTGTAGGTCCAGTCCGTACCACTAACGAGAATGAGATTGTTTGCGCCCTTCGCGCGGATGGCAGTAACCGTATTCTGCATCCAGGTCTTTAGGCCAGCCGAATCTTGGGTTGGCTCGTTGTAGAGTTCGTAGATGATTCTTCCATCCTTGAAGAATGAATCCCCCGCAATCGAGGTCCAGAAGTCAGTGTGCGCCGAGGTCGGCACGCCGGAAGTGTCGAATGCCGTTCCCCCCGATACGTAGTGAAGGTCGAAGATGACGTCCATCCCTGCTTGTAGGATCCAATTGATTACCCGCTTGACTTCTTTCTGATACGCACCTCCATTGCAGGTTGCGTTTCCGGTAGCCGCTCCACTCCAAAGCTTGTCCATCACTGCCAAGCGGATCGCATTGGCTTTCCAAGTCTTCATCCGCTGGACGTCTTCACGAGTGATTGCAAATCCGGCGCAATCCCATTCCATCGACGGGCGCACGAGCCCGCGGATCTTGTATGCCGTCCCATTGCGCATGATCTTGTTGCCCGTGGTCGTCCACGCGACGGTCGCGGAAGGAGTGGCCGGGGCTGCCTCGGTCAGGAAATGGACATCGTCGATGTAGCAATCAAATGCGTTGGCGGATGGCGAACCAGTGCGAGGGCTGAGCGGGTTCACGTGAATCTGGAACGCCATCAACTTGCTCTTGTCAACCCCGGAGGTAAATGTCGACGCACCACCATTAGGATCCTGCAACATTTCGGAGAAGTAGAGCTTGTAGTAAGTCCAATCTTTTGTGATGGCGGCGTTCTTGATCCCGTACTGATTGCAGGTGTTCGCCGAGTAGCTGCATGGGCTTGAGACGACGGATGAGTCTATGTCGGCATCCTCCACGGCATCTACTGTCTTCATGAACGCGAACTGAAGATCGGCATTGCACTTGGCCCAGAACCCAACCCCCGTGTACTTGGATGCATCGTAGGCTAATTTCTTCTTGGTGCCTGACGTTCGGGCCATGAAGTCGATGCCGAAGCCAGCGTAGGAACCCGTCCCGGCCTTGCCGGGCGAAGAAACGCGAAGCGCACCCTTGCTGCTGCAGGGTCCATGCTGCGTCGTATCGACTGCGAAGTGATTCGCCGCGTTCATGGGATTAACAATGCTGGGTGTTTGCGTCATGTTGTACTGATCATTGACATCGTCCACAGCGTACGCGTACCAAGGCAGCGCGCCGACGCCCCGTCCGTCTTGAGCGTACTGGTAGAGCGAGTTGGTTTCGAAGTCCGAGATGACGTTGATCGCCGGAATCGAGACGGAGCCGTAGACCGGATCCGTGCAGCTCAAGGCAGTAGCAGCGGCGGTGCTACCTCCCGTGCTCGTCGAGCCCCCGCTGCCGGTGCTGCCACCAGATGTCGTCGTTCCGCCAGAGGGCTGGGATCCACCCGATGCCGTAGTGCCGCCGCTGGCGCCACCCGAACTCGTGGTGCCTCCTCGGCTGGTCGTGCCGCCGCTGACGGTGGTCGAGCCACCCGTTCGCGTGGTGCCGCCCTGGGGAGGGTTGCCGCCCTGGGGAGGGTTGCCGCCCTGGGGAGCGTTACCACCCTGCGGTTGGCTCCCGCCTGAGGGGTTCGAGCCACCCCGGGCCTGGCTTCCGCCTGATGCTTGACTGCCGCCCGATGACTGGCTGCCACCCGAGGACTGGCTCCCGCCTGATGCCTGACTGCCGCCGGAGGCCTGGCTGCCACCCGAGGACTGGCTCCCGCCTGATGCCTGACTGCCGCCGGAGGCCTGACTACCGCCCGAGGACTGGCTACCGCCCGAGGACTGGCTGCCGCCACGGGACTGGTTGCCGCCTGAGCCTGTGGTGCCTCCGGAGTTGCTCGAACTGCTCTTGCTCGGGGCACAGCCGTTCGACAGCAAGGCGAAGCAAAGCCCAAAGGCTGCTATCGCATATAGCCTGAAACGATTGGATCGGTCGGTGCTCATGATGCTCGCTCCTGGTCTAGGGGCCGTTCAAGGGTGAAACTGGTCGAGTCTCAGCAGCCCGTCGCACTGGGCAGGGATCGGCCCGGGTGGTGGCTGGTTACCACCGGGCTCGGAGCTTGTCCATCCGGAGTTCGTCCGGCTTTCCTGCAACGGCCTCACACCAGTGGTAACTCCTCACCGAGGCGGCCTGGGAAAGTCTGGCCGAAAAGAATCGTCCCTGGGCTGGATGAGCGCCGGACGTCAATAGTGGTATCGCGCTCTCGCGCTACTTCGGCGTCAGCTTCCTCACCGCTAGAGCGTCATCGGTTGTCCAGTAGACACTCGTACTGTCGATGGCGAGGCCATGGCGGGCTGCCTCGCCTACGGCGAGAGTGGTGGGGGTACCGCCGCTGATCGGCACCGTCATTACATCGCCGCTGTTCGTGCTCGGCCAGTAGACACTCGTGGCGTCAACCGCCACGTCGTACAGATCGCCCTGGCCTGAGGCAAGAGTAGTGCGCGTGCCGCCGGCAATTGCCGCCTTCATCACCGTGCCGTCGCCGTAGTTTGTCCAGTAAACGCTCGTGGCGTCAACCGCGATGCCATGGGGATCGCTCTGTGCTGAGGCGAGGGTCGCAGTGGTTCCGCCACCTTTGAGCACCTTCATCACCATGCCGTCTGCGTAGTTATTGTTGTACGTCCCTTTGTTCGTCCAATAGACGCTCGTGCCGTCAAGCGCGACGCTGTATGGGTTGGTTTGCCCTGAAACTAGCGTAGTAGGGGTACCACCACTGCCGGCCACCTTCATCACGGTGCCATCAGTGTCGGTCGCCCCGTTGTTTGCCCAGTAGACGCTCGTACCGTCAACCGCGATGCCGATGGGGTAAACTTGCCCTGAGGCGAGAGTCGTGGGAGCGCCGCCGCCGATGGCCACCTTCACCACGGTGCCGTCGTTGTGAGAATTGGCGTATGTCCCATTGTTTGTCCAGTAGACGCTCGTGGCGTCAACCGCGATGCCGTCGGGGCTGCCCTGGCCCGTGGCGAGAGTGGTGGGGGTGCCGCCGGCACTGGCCACCTTCATCACCGTGCCATCGCCGTTGTTTGTCCAGTAGACGCTCGTGGCGTCAACCGCGATGCCCAAGTTGCCGTTCTGGCCTGAGGCGAGAGTCACCAGGCAGCTACTCTCAGTGCACACAGCCGTGGAGGGCGAAATGGCAGAGCACTTGGCGCCGCAGGCGCCACAGTTGTTTACTTCCGTGGTCAAGTCGGAGCACATGCTTGCGCACATCGTGCCGGAGCAACTCCCGCCTGAGGCGCCGTACAGTTCAGCACTCGCGGTAGCAGAAGTGGTGTCACTGTGCCCGCCGGCAATCAGCACCGTCCCGTCGAGCAATGGCGTCGCGGTGTGGTCCTCCCTTGCCGCGGTCATACTGTGGGTGCCCACAAACGTGCCGGTGATTGGGTCGTATACCTCCGCGCTCGCCAGCCTGAGAAGGTTGGCGACATCGTATCCGCCGGTGATGAGCACCTTCCCATCCTGCAACAATGTCGCTGTGTGCCCATACCGAACCTCGGTCATGTTGCCGGTGGCCGTGAATTTGCCGGTATCTGGGTCGTACAGCTCCGCGCTCGCGCTGGAATTCCCGCTGTCATCTTCTCCGCCGGCGATGAGCACCTTCCCGTCCGGCAACAACGTCGCCGTGTGGTACCACCTGGATGCGGTCACGCTGCCGGTGGGCCCGAACTTGCCGGTGCCCGGGTCGTATAGCTCCGCAGTTTCGCCGGCGATGAGCACCTTCCCGCTTTGCAGCAACGTCGCTGTGTGGCCTGACCTCTTCAGACTCATGGACCCAATCGCGGTGAATTTTGCTGTGCCCGGGTCGTATATCTCCGCGCTGGCGAGATACACAAAGATCCCGGAGGCGCTGATATCTGTATATAGGCCGCCCGCGACGAGCACCTTCCCGTTTTGCAGCAACGTCGCTGTGTGGTACGCCCTCTTCTGGTTCAAGCTGCCGGTTGCAGTGAACTTCTTGGTGGCTGGGTCATATGTCTCCGCAGTCGTGGCTGCGAGGTAGAGATCGTTGACGCTGTCGATATCATGGTATCCGCCGACGATGAGCACCTGCCCGTTTTGCAGCAACGTCGCCGTGTGGGCCGCTCTATTCTCGGTCATGCTGCCGATCGGGACAAACGTCCCAGTCGCTGGGTCGAATTGCTCCGCGCTCGGCAGCAGCGGATCCAGAGTGTATGCAGAGCCGCTGGATTCCTGTCCTCCGGCGATGAGCACCTTCCCGTCTTTCAACAAGGTCGCCGTGGGCAGATCTCGGTCGACGGTCATGCTGCCCGTCGCGGTAAAGACTGGGCTCAGCACAGTAACTGTCACCTGCGCCGAAGTGGAGCCGTTCAACGTCAGCGTGTAGCTCGTGGTCTGGGTGGGCGTGACCATTTGGAAGGTCTTGCCCAAGACTGAGCCGATGCCTGGATCGATGGACAGGCTGGTCGCGCCAGTCACGCTCCAAGTGAGCGTGCAGCTATCACCTGCAAATATCAGTGCAGGCGAGGCAGTGAAACCCAGGGGTACGCCTGCATCCACGGTGACAGTGGTGCCGCCGGCACCTGCTGTGCCGCCAGTGCCACCTGCACCAGTGCCTCCGGTGGCAACCGCTGCGTCGCTGGCATCCACCGCTGCGTCGAGTTTGCCCGCGTCGCCTGCGCCGCCAGTGCCGCCAGTGCCACCTTCGCCGCCAGTGCCGCCTGCGCCGCCTGCGCCGCCAGTGCCGGCTTGATCGCCTGCCAGATCAGGGGCCGCATCGACGCCGACCGAAATGGTGTCAGGGACTTGCGTGTTCCCACGGTCGGCGGCATTGACGTCGAGTTGGACAAGAACGTCGCTTGCCCTGTTCAGATCTGCTGGCGAGTCGGTGGCCGCGACATCGATGATTGTTGCATCACGCCCGGGCGACCCGGAACACGCGGAATCCTCGGACTTGTTGCAACAGGAGCCCGCTACGCACCGGTACCCCGACGGGCAGCCATTCGGGTCTTTGCAGGTTAGAGTGGTGGGGTCGGCCTTGAAACTGGGGTTGTACGTGCAAGCAGCGAAACCAGTCAGCAGCACTGCCGAGGCGATCAGAAAAGCGTTGCGACGGTGCATGGCCTAGAACCTCCCCTGCAAGACAGCGCCGCTTCCGCCCGGCAACAGCATAGGCATGAAGCTGACAGAACTGGAGGCCGGCGCGTGCCCTGCCTGGTACCCGAAATAGTAGAGCAGTCCGCCACCCACAAGCCCAAGCGCGCCCACGCCATAGCCCACCCACTGCAGCTCCCCGAGCAGCTTGCCTAGATCGTCTTTGTTTCGATCGTACTTGTGGTTGGTGTTGTAGTCAGTCGTAACCTCGTTGGCGATGTTCCGGGTCTCGATGCTGAAGACAATGCCAGCGGCCAGGGCCGCCACTCCCACCGAGGCAGCCACGATTCCGATCGCGCGCAGCCCTGAACCTCTGCCGTCCGCGGGGGGCGGGAGCACCGTGGTCGCGACCTCGCCTTCGCCGACCGGCTTGCCCCCTGACCCCGTGTCAGGGGGTGGCGCCGGGCGCTTGTCCAGCTCGGCCTGGCAGTCATTGATGTGCCCATTCACCTCCGCCTTGTCGTCAGCCGACAGGTTCTTGGCCTTGCGCAGAAACTCGCGAAAACGCAGGATGGCCTCGCTAAACTTGCCGTTCTGCTCGTAGCAACGCCCCTGGTTGTAAATGTAGTTGGCGTCCCCGGTCTCGACGAACATCTGAGCCAACAGATCCACGCCAGCCTGGAAGCGTCCCGCCAGACATTCGCTGCGGGATTGGCTCTCGCGCGGATCCGCCTGCTGCGCACTTGCAGGCGTGGCAGCGAGCACGAACGCACCGGCCAGGATTGCCGCAAGCAGCCCGTGCCGGTAGCCCCCCGGCCAAGTTGCAATCGTCCGAGTGACATAGTGAGTAAGCATGGTCTACCCCCTCGACAGATATAGGCGTGGCAGTCGGTACGTGTCAACCACGGACGTGGTCCGACCAGCGGCCACGATTCGCGGCGTTCTCGTGCTACCTTGGCGTGAGCTTCATCACCCTGCCGGGATCCCCGTTGTTGGTCCAGTACACGCTCGTTCCGTCAACCGCGATGCCTTGGGGAAAGTCCTGGCCTGAGGCGAGAGTGGTGGGCGCACCGCCGCTGATGGGCACCTTCATCACCGTGCCGGTGGGGATGCCGAAGTTGGTCCAGTAGACGCTGGTGCCGTCAACCGCGATGCCATCGGGGGTGTCCTGGCCTAATGAGGCGAGGGTGGTGGAGGTGCCGCCGCCGATGGGCACCTTCATCACCGTGCTGTTGGAGCTGGAGAAGCCTTGGGTTACCCAGTAGACGCTCGTGGCAAAGACCGCGATGCTGCCAGGGCTGTCCTGCCCTGATGCAAGAGTGGCGAGGGCACCGCCGCTGATCGGCACCTTCATCACCGTCCCGTTGGAGCTGGAGAAGCCGGCCGTCCAGTAGATGTTCGTGGAGTCGATGGCCATGGCGTTGGGGCTGTCCTGCCCTGAGGCGAGAGTAGTGGGGCTACCGCCACCGATGGGCACCTTCATCACCGTGCCGCCGTTGCCGGTCGTCCAATAGACGCTCGCGGCGTCAACCGCGATGCTGTCGGGGCCAGCCTGCCCTGAGGCGAGCGTGGCGGGGTTGCCACCGCCGATCGGCACCTTCATCACCCTGCCGCTGCCGCCGCCCGTCGTCCAGTAGACGTTGGTGGCGTCAACTGCGATGTCGAAGGGGCTGCCCTGCGCTGAGGCAAGAGTGGTGGGGTTGCCGCCGCTGATGGGCACCTTCATCACCGTGCCGCCATTGGTGTTCGTCCAGTAGACGCTGGTGGCGTCAACCGCAATGCCGTAGGGGCTGTTCTGGCCTGATGCAAGGATGACGAGGCAGCGACCCGCAGTGCACGTGGCGGTGGAGGGCGGGTTGGCCAAGCAACTGGAGCACCCCCCGCCAGTGCCGCTCGTGCCTCCTGTCGCTCCACCGGTTCCGCCGGTTGCTCCAGCAGTGCCCCCGGAGCCGCCGGTGCCGGTCGTTCCGCCGGTCCCGGTCGTGCCTCCGGAGCCGCCAGCCCCACCTGTCCCGCCCGTACCTGCGCCTCCGTACAGTTCGGCGCTCGCGAGATCGTTACTGCTGTCATACCGTCCGCCGGCAATCAGCACCATCCCGTTGAGCAACAACGTGGCCGTGTGCTTCTGTCTTGCCACGGTCATGCTGCCGGTGGCAGAAAATGTCCGGGCGGTTGGGTCGTATAGTTCCGCGCTCGCGAGGAAGCTGGTACCGCCGTATCCGCCGGCGATGAGTACCTTCCCGTCGAGCAACAAGGTCGCCGTGTGCTCCTCCCGAAGCCCGGTCAGGCTGCCGGCGGGTGTGAATCTCCCAAACGCTGGGTCGTACAGCTCCGAGCTCGAGAGAGGGTTGGTGTCATTGTCTCCGCCGGCAATGAGCACCTTCCCGTTTTGCAGCAGCGTAGCTGAGTGGAGCGTCCTTGCTGCGGTCATGCTACCGGTGCCCATGAAGGTACCGGCGGTTGCGTCGTATAGCTCCGCGTTCGCGTAGGTCCACGCGCCATCGTATCCGCCGGCGATGAGCACCTTCCCATCCTGCAGCAAGGTCGCTGAGTGGCCTGACCTTGCTTGAGTCATGTCCCCGCTGGGGGAAAATGCTGCGGTTTCTGGATCAAATAGCTCCGTACTCGCTTGCCACTCCATGCCGTCGTATCCGCCGGCGATGAGCACCTTCCCGTTTTGCAGCAACGTCGCGGTATGGCCCACTCTCTTCTCGGTCATGCTGGCGGTCGTGGCAAACGTCGCAGCCCCTGGGTCGTAGAGCTTCATGGTGGAGAGGGGAAGATTCTGAGACAGTTCCCAGCCGCCGGCGATGAGCACCTTCCCGTTTTGCAACAACGTTGCCGTGTGGCTGTCCCTCCCCGTGGTCATGCTGCCGGTCAGCGCGAAAACTCCTTGCAGCACGGTGACCGTCACCTGCGCCGACGTGGAGCCATTCAACGTCAGCGTGTAAACCGTGGTCTGGGTGGGCGTGACCACTTGGTAGGTCTTGCCCAGCACCGAGCCAATGCCCGGATCAATTGATAGGGTGGTCGCCCCGTTCACGCTCCAGGTGAGTGCGCTGCTTTCGCCCGCAAAAATCGCTGCCGGCGAGGCAGTGAAACCCAGCCGCGCGCCCGCATCCCCGCCTGCATCGGTGCCTCCAGTGGCAACCGGAGCGTCCAGATCCGCTGACGCGTCGGTGGCCGCGACATCCTTCGGAGCGATTGCCGCATCAGGGGGCGCAAGACACGCGGCTGGATCGGGCTGGTTGCAACAGAAGCCCGGCTGGCCGTCGACGACGTGCACGCACCGGTACCCCGAGGGGCAGCCATTGTTGCCTTGGCAGACCAGAGTGTTGGCGTCGGCCAGAAAAATGGGGTTGTACGTGCAGGCAGCGGTGCCAGTCAGCAGCACTGCCGAGGCAGCCACAAGGACGTTCCTACTGTGCATGACTCAGAACCCCCATGGCATGGCGAATATGCATGATCGACGCTGCATTTGAGCGCGGCGGCTGCTGCGTGTCAACCAGGGACCTTGACGCGAACGCGGGAAAGCGGTCAAATTGGTTCCCGCACGGGAGATCCCATCGTGATCGGTCTGCGCCTCAACAACTACGAGATCATGTCGGTTATCGGCGAAGGTGGGATGGGCACCGTGTACCTTGCGCGCCATACCTTCACCGGACGCAAGGCCGCGGTCAAGCTGCTGCACCCCCAGTTGGCGCAGGACCAGGTGCTGGTGAAACGCTTCATGAACGAGGCGCGCGCCACTGCCGCCATCGGCCACCCCAACATCATCGACATCATCGATGTGGGCATCCTGCCCGACGGTCACACACCGTACCTCATGATGGAGCTTCTCCAGGGCGAATCGCTCGGCAAGCGCTTGCAGCGCCAGCGTCCTCTGCCCATCCACGAAGCCATCGAGATCGCGTGCCAGACCGCGTCCGCGCTTTCCGCCGCGCACGCGTGCGACATCGTCCACCGCGACCTCAAGCCCGACAACCTGTTCCTGGTCCCCGATGCGTCGATGCGGCCCCTGCGCATGCGGGTGAAGGTGCTTGATTTCGGTATCGCGAAGCTCCGGGGCGAGCTTTCCGCCGGGTCGGTCAAGACGCGAACCGGGACCATCATGGGGACGCCACAATACATGTCGCCTGAGCAGTGTCGCGGGGTTGCCGACCAAATCGATACTCGCACCGACATCTACACCCTCGGCATCATTGTCTACGAGATGATGTGCGGTTCGCCTCCCTTTGTCAGCGAGGGACTGGGCGACATGCTCATGATGCACATGAATAGCCAGCCCACGCCGCCGCGAACGCTGAACCCCGAGGTCCCGGATGCGGTTGAAGCGGCCATCATGTACGCGCTGGCCAAGGACCCGAGCCAGCGTTTTGCATCGATGGCCGAATTTCAAGAGGCGCTGCGGCCCGCGAACCGCCCATCTGCTGAATCCGGCCCGATAGTTGCGGCGAGCACGCGGGCCCCTGGTCAAGTACCCGAGCAGAAGACAGCCACCTCTGGGGCCCGATCGGCTGGCACTCCCGCTGCAACTCCCTGGGCAACGGCTCCGAGCACCACCTTGGCCTCGACAACCGGCCAGATCTTCGCTGGCAAGCCGACCCAGCGAATTCGGCGCGGGGCGCGCCGGGCTGTCCTGGCAGGTGGCGTGCTAGTGGCCGCAGGGCTGGTGGTCTACGCAGCCGTGTCACACAAGGGTGGGCAGACGACCAGCTCAACAGATCAGGTGCGCGGCGCTGGAAGCGTTCTTCACTCTACCGCACCTCTCCTTCCGACCGTAACGCCACCCGATGCCGGTCTTGCTGCTCCGACCGCAAGGCTACCCGATGTCGCACCGTTGCCCGGAATAGCGCATGCGACGAAGTTGGCTATGGAGGAGTCGACGACCAGCGGAAAGCGCGCCGACAAGACCAGCACCAAGAAGGACGGAAAGAAGGACGGAAAGAAGAACGTCGCGGCGGCGTTGCCCCAGCCTCCGGCCGTGCCCAAAGAATCGGTACAGCCCAAGCCGCCGCCGCCGCCGCCGCCGCCGCCGCCACCGCCGCCACCGAAGGGGACGAAGTCAGTCGAGAGGTGGTAGGGGCCCAGAGCACCGACCACCCCTGTATCGCGAAACTAGCACTACTGATTGAAATTCTCCCGTCGCCGTCGCTGCTGCGGGCCCTGTCCGCTTTCTCGCTCCTCAGTCAGTCGGGTAGGACGATGGCGCGGACCGGGCTTCGAATGATGCCGACGTTTCCATCGTCCCCCCTAAGATTCCGTACGGCGAGTTTTCCCCAGTACGGCTCCAAGGCTGGCCTTTCCGTCGGGCCTTCCCCTCACCCTCGCAGGTTAAGCCGCCTCCCGGCATGCCCTGTCCGCGTTCGGGTTTGCTGCCGACGTTCGCGTCTTCCGTGGCCGCACCGAACCCTCGATCAGAGTCGAGGAAGCCGGCTCGGTATGACGCCGCCATGCGAGCGGCACCCGCCGCTCTACCCCAGGGGCCCTCGCTCCGGTCCGGGTTGTTCTGTCCCGATCCATCGACGCTTAACCGGCCCCATCCGCCCCACTCGCAGGCACGTCGCGCTTTCCCGGCAGTGCCGGTTATGCGCGACGCCTTCGCTGTGCGGGAGCGCCTAGGCGACCCGCGAGTGGTTCCGTGCTTTCGCTGCCCGCTCTTTCCTGACATGCCGTCCTCTATGCCCCCGGA
>PMBS01000088.1 GCA_003153015.1 Myxococcales bacterium | reverse complement strand
TGGTGTCCGGAAAGCTATCGCCAAAACCCTCGCATGAATTCACGAAGATTGGCAGCTTGGATCTGCAGGTCTGAGCGGGCAGGCTGGCCCCGATGCTTCCGTTGACCCTCCAGTTTGTCATCGCCATCGAACAAGAGCGATCCCGGGGTTTCGCTCTGGCAGCCGATGCGCGACGCAGGATTCGGGGTCGGGTAGGCGCGAGCATGCCGGGCCCGGCCAAGGCGCCTGATGCGGGCGAAGGGCGTGCGTCTGAGCCAGTAGCCAAAGCAAGAACCGGCCGTCGCTTGCCGACAACCCTCCATTATGGAGGCAACCGCATGCGCGAGGCCCGCGAGCGGATACTTCAAACGGCGGCAAATGCCGCCCCGGCGCGCTGCGTGGACGCGATCCAAGTAGCACAGATGAGGGACGGCAGGGTTCTCTGACGCTCAGTCTGGTAGGACGATGGCGCGGACCGGGCTTCGAATGATGCCGACGTTTCCATCGTCCCCCCTAAGATTCCTTTACGGCGAGTTTTCCCCAGTACGGCTCCAAGGCTGGCCTTTCCGTCGGCGCCTTCCCCTCCGCGCGCAGGTTAGGCCCACTCCCGGCATGCCCTGTACGTTCTCGGGTTTGCTTCCGACGTTCACGTCCTCCGTGGCCGCACCGAACCCCCGATCAAAGTCGAGGAAGCCGGCTCGGTCTGACGCCGCCATGCGAGGGGCACCCGCCGCTCTACCCCAGGGGCCCTCGCTCCGGTCCGGGTTGTTCTGTCCCGGTCCATCATCGCTTACTCGGCCCCATCCGCCCCACTTGCGGGCACGTCGCGCTTTCCCGGCAGTGCCGGTTATGCGCAACGCCTTCGCTGTGCGGGAGTGCTAGGCGACCCGCGAGTGGTTCCGTGCTTTCGCTGTCCGCTCTTTCCGAACATGCCGTCCTCTATGCCCCCGGAGTGCTCGTCGGCTGCCCGTTCCCAGATGCACTCTTCACCGACGACAATGGCCTTCGCCCAGGTTTTTGGGGCTCGGCGCGCTCGAATGCCCCGCCATTCGCTTCGGGCGGGATCGATTTTTCGGGGTCTCCTGGTTCGCTTGCGGTCATGGACCTCCGCTGCGGCCTGTCCGTTTGCTCGCCCTCCTGGCGGATCGGACCGGTGCTCGGGCGTACCCGCACACCAGCCCACGAGGGCTTCTACGTCTGCGCTTTCGTCAGGTTGGTCACCCTTCCTGACGGCAGATATAACTACGGTGCTCCCTGGGAGGGCTACGCCGACGGGACTTACGCCCGTTAGAACGTCAGCTAGCATCGCTGCACAAAACCCCGTTCGAAAGGGCTAGGCTCCGATGCCCCATTCCAATGTGCTCTGCTTCCTGCCGATTCCTACTGCGCATTCCTGGCGCAACGGGCGCCGCTGCCGAAGTAGTGCAGAGTGGGGTCGTTGCCGCCGCGGTCGCGGTCGGCCGCGCGGCCAGGAGCATCGTAGTAGAAGATGCCACCGCGATCAACGCGGTTGGAGCCGCTTGAGATGTTGGCATAGTTTGTGCTTGCGGATGCCGGGTATGTCCCGAAGTAATCCAACTCCCACTCACACACATTCCCAGCCAAATCCGCGTGGCCCCACTTGCCGTTACCGATAGGCGTCGATCCCACTACCGCCACCCTGTCGGAACAGTTGTGCAGGTTCTCGTGCGCGCAGTCCGGCGCTGCCGAACCCCACGGAAACAGCCGGTTGTCAGACCCTCCTGCCGCCGCGTACTCCCACTCCGATTCCGTTGCCAGCCGCCCCCCGTCCCAGATGCAAAACGCGAACGCTTCGTACCAGTCCACACAGTTGATCGCCTTGTTCTCATTCGCTCCAACGTTGTCCGTCCACGTCTGGCGGGCCGATTCGCACTTGAGGTGCGCCGTATCTTTGAATGCTGCCTGCGTTGCGGGAAGAAACGTGTTCCACGCGCTCTGCCAGCCTGAGCCGGGGATATTCGGGTTCGCACCCGCGCCGGCCGCTGGAGCAACCCCAGTGTACGCATTCACGAAATTGCGAAACCGGCCTACCGTTACCTCGTACTTGTCGAGCGCGAACGTCGACACCGTCGAGGAAAACTCCGGAACCTCGTCCGCGGCCCCGCTCGGATAGTAGTCGCTAGCGCCCACCACCTCACTTCGGCCTTGCGGGAACGTCCCGCCGGGAACATTTATGCTCGTGCAGCAGCTCTCGCCGTTGCAGGTGAGTCCGCCCGCGCACGACTGGAACTGGCACAGGTTGTTGCTGCCGCACGTCACGCCCGTACCGGCGCAAGTGCCGCACGAAGCGACCGTGCGAGACACGCCGCAGTCATCCAGGGCGGTGACGCTGCCGCAGTTCTTGCCGAGCCGTGAGCAGAACGCTGTGTCCGTCTCAGCGATGCATGCGTCCACGCCGCCGTCGGTGCCACCGCTGCCGCCCGTGGCGGTCACGCCTCCCGTTCCCACCCCACCCGTTCCTGTGGTACCACCCGTGACGATGATTCCCCCGGTTGCGACCGTTCCACCCGTAGCCACCGTTCCACCCGTAGCCACCGTTCCACCCGTAGCCAACGTTCCACCCGTAGCCAACGTTCCACCCATAGCGACCGTTCCACCCGTAGCCACCGTTCCACCCGTAGCCACCGTTCCGCCTGTCGTCGTCACGCCACCAGTCGCCGCGCCGCCGCTGCCGCCACTTCCGCCGGTGCCACTACTGCCGCCCGACCCACCAGTACCGCTGCCGCCGCTTCCACCTGTCGCCACTGGCACGTCAGGTGTGGAGTCCAATGCGCCATCATAGCCGCTGGTGTCGACTCTCGCCGTGGTATCCGCGAGGCCGCCGTCAATGTTGCTGCCAATATCGCTCGGGCCGGTGCTCTC
>PMBS01000192.1 GCA_003153015.1 Myxococcales bacterium | reverse complement strand
TTCACCCAGGCCGGCTCGGAAGTGTCCGCCTTGCTCGGCCGCATGCCCTCCGCGGTGGGTTACCAGCCGACGCTTTCAACCGAGATGGGCGTGCTGCAGGAACGCATCACCTCCACCAACAAGGGCTCCATCACTTCAGTGCAGGCCATCTACGTGCCTGCCGACGATCTGACCGACCCAGCGCCTGCCACCGCCTTTGCCCACCTGGATGCCACCACCGTGCTCTCGCGCGAGATCGCGGCCCTGGGCCTGTATCCCGCGGTTTCGCCGCTGGAATCAACTTCGACCATTCTTTCACCTGCCGTGGTGGGGGCCGAGCACTACCAGGTCGCGCGCGACGTGCAGCGCATCCTGCAACGCTACAAGGAGCTGGTCGACATCATCGCCATCTTGGGCATGGACGAGCTTTCCGAGGACGACAAGCTGACTGTGTCGCGTGCGCGCAAGGTTCAGCGCTTTCTTTCGCAGCCATTCCACGTGGCCGAGACGTTCACTGGCCAGGCCGGCCAGTACGTCGAGATCAAGGACACCGTGCGCGGGTTCAAGGAAATCATCGAGGGCCGCTGCGACGACATCCCTGAGCAGGCATTCGTCATGATGGGCGGCATCGAGGGCGTGAGAGCGCGCGCCGAGAAGATGGCCAAAGAGAGCTGAACCGCATGCAACTGACTGTCACCACCCCGCGCGGCTCCCTGGTCCAGATCGAAGTGGACGAGATCGCCGCGCCCGGCGCCGTCGGAGAGTTCGGCATTCTGCCCGGGCACATCCCCTTCATGGCGGCGCTGAAGCCCGGCGTGCTCTTCTACCGAACCAAGGATGGCCCGCGCTTCCTCGCGGTGGGCGACGGAGTTCTACAAGTGGCGCGCAGCGGGGACAGCGACAAGATCTCGGTGTTGGTGGACCGGGGCGAGTCCGCGCGCGACATCGATCGCGATGCGGCGACGCACGAACTGGCTGCCGTCGACGCGGAATTGGCGAAAAGCAAGGCCGAGACAGCCGCCGACGTGAAAGCGCTGCTCGCGCGGCGGGCCTGGGCGGCCGCCAGGGTGGATGCCGCGAATCGGGTGAAGTAGTCCCGCGTTTCAGTTGCAAGTCGCAAATGCGCTCGAGTTCGGGCTGAAGCCATCACAAAGTGACGAGCTGAATGTTCCGGAGAAATCTTCGCCCGCGCCGAAGGTGAGTTCCACCGATCCCTCGATGAGTTTGTCGCCAACTCGTGTGATGGTAATCGTCCCTGAGGTTGCCGGGACGGTTGAGCTCCTCATACACGAAGAATCGAGATACTCGACAAATGCTTGCGCGGATCGGGACGAGGCAGGGACGCTGCCGGAAAAGATGACGTAGCTGCCCGAGGTTGTGATCGGCGCGGCCGTGCCATCTGCGGCGACATCAGCCAATCCGACGAACAGGAAGCCAGAACTTGCGACGGCATTCCCGGCGGTAAATTGCGCGCACGCATTCGCGTATGTCGGGAACAGAAGTGTGGTTGACACCCCGTTGAACTCGAGCCCCTTGGCTACAAGGGTGTTGAAAATGGCATCTACGAGCGCAAGGGGACGACCGCCGGCGTTTCCAGTGATCGCAGCACCGGCGTCGCCATGACTGCTATTGGAACCGCCGCAGCTTGCGACCGCCGTCATCAATAGGGAAAGCAGGAACAGTTGTTTCATGATGGACCTTCCGCGACACCAAACCCACTGCAATCCGTATACCATGCACAAGGGCCACGAAAAGGTCGACAACGATTGCCCGTTCTGCTGTCCATTTGTCAGTTGTCGGACAGCTCCTGACAGATTGAGCTACCGAGCCACTACACAAGGCCACCACGCTCTGGTCGTGCTGGGCGAAAACGCCGGTGCGCGGGAGTGGTGCCAGTGACATGTTCGGAAGTGCGGCAAACGGGCGTGGTGAAGAGGTGAATGTAGGCGTGTCGTAGGCGGTGGAAATCGTTGCCGCTTGCGACCCAAACTCTGCCGCTTTGACCCGCCCCGGTTTCGTCGCCTCAGGTGAGCCATCGCCAGGATCTCGATCTCATCCCGCGCGATCCCTCGATGCACGACCGCGAAGGAAGAGGTCAATCAACCCCTTGCCTGTGATAACAATTTGCAGTACATTGTTATCATGGTACGTACGCAGATCAGCCTGACCGAGGACGAATACGTCGCCGCGAAGCGAGAGGCCAAGCGCCTGGGTATCTCTCTCGCGGAACTCCTCCGCCGCTCGCTACGGGGCATGGTGTCGGTGGATGAGAGCCGGCCTTGGATGCGCTACGCGGGCATGGTCCAGTCGGGGGATCCGCGTTCGAGCGAGCACATCGACGACGTGGTGTATGGCCAGAAGACTTGAAGCGTACGTCGACACGTCGGCGTTCATCGCTTTCGCGGACGGCTCGGATACGCACTACCCGCTCTTTCGGCGGCTTTTCTCCAGCCCGCCGGCGCTGGTCACCACCACCCTGGTCGTCGCGGAGGGCCACGCCTGGTTCCTACGGCGCTACGACCGAACTCGCGCGCTCCAGTTTCTTGCGATGATCGAGGAGATGAAACCGCTGGCCATCGCGCCCGTGGGCCCGCCCGAGCAGGCCAGCGCGACCGATCTCTTGCGTCGCTTCTCCGACCAGGACTTGACCCTGACCGATGCAGTCGGGCTGCACCTCATGCGGGCCTGGAAGATCCGCACCTGTTGGTCGACCGATTTTCACCTCGGCCTCACCGGTGTGTCGCTGGTGCTCGAACAGTCGTAGGCCACGGGCCACCTGACCCCGGATTGCTGCCAGAATCTTGCGGGATTTCGCAGGATTGGTCCCGCCTCCCCGCAATACCAAGGTCCGCCCAGCGCGCGGGGCGGGGCTGGTGCGGGCGGGGCTGGTGCCAGTGTCATATTCAAAAGTGCGGCAAAGGGCTCTGGTGAAGAGGTGAATGTAGGCGCGTCGTAGACAGAACTCAGCAGAGCCCAGTGCCGATGTGACAGATCAGGTCCTCGCACTGGCTGTCGCTGGTGCAGTGGGGGAAGCACACGCTCTCGCCGGCGCGACCCTCCGGGGCGCAGCGATAGCCCGTGCGGCAGTCGGAGTCGTTGGTGCAACGAAAAACGCAGATACCATCGGGATCGTCGCCCGTGCACGCGGTGCCCGCGACGCAATCGGCGCTGGAGGAGCACTTGCTGGTCACGCAATACCCGTGGGGCCAGCCGAAATCGATCTCGGATACGCATAGCCCGGCCTGCGGACACTCAGATGCGACAGCGCAGGAATCACCCACCTTGCGTCCCGGATTGCGGCACTCACCCACGGCGCTGCCGGATACGGGGAAGCAGGTCGTGCCCGGCGGACAGCCGGTGCTGTCGAGACATCCGGGCACGCACACCGACGGCCGGAAAAAACCGAGCGGCAGGCACACGTAGCCGGACCGGCACAAGACGCCGTCGCCGGGGCTGCAGGTGCCGATGCAGATCGGCCCGTCATCCCCTTGTATGCAACGGGCAGCGGCGCCGCCCGGGCAGTCCTGGGCAGTGAGCGAGCATCCGGGCACCACACAGTAACCCTCGTCAAATCCGATAGAGGGCGGAACGCAGACGGCGATCTGGCCAGGTAGCGAAGCACACTGGCCGCTGTCCGTGCAGGCGCCACCGGGCAGGACTGCGCCGGGCAGAAGTTGGGAATCGGGCCCGGGCACCAAGCTGTCGGGCCCGCTCGCGGCCGCGTCCGATGGCCGGCGCGGCGGACCGCCATCGGGCCCGCTCGCGGCCGCGTCCGATGGCCGGCGCGGCGGACCGCCATCGGGCTCGCTCGCGGCCGCGTCCGATGGCCGGCGCGGCGGACCGCCATCCGCCAAGGTAGGGGGCGGCCCTGCGACGTCCGGCCGCCCGGGCAAGATCGTGCCGGCGTCACGGCCGGGGCTCGGTACTGTCGCCGCATCGCGGGGAACGATCCCGCGCCCCGCATCCACCACAGCGCCACTGTCGCGATCTCCGCTGTCACGCACGAGGTCCCTGCTCGGTCCGTCGGCGGGCCGAGCGGCGTCACGGCCCGTCTGCGCCCCGCCGGCCGAGGCTGGCTGACCATCCGGCACTGACAAAGGCTTCAGCGGCTCACGGTAGCAGCCCAGAAGCGCGATACTGACGACGAGTATGGCTTTCTTCAAGCGGATCATGATCTCTCCTAGAGCTTCTCAGTGGCCTGCGTCCAAACTTGGGGGGGGGTTGCGTCCAGATGTGTCGTTGAACCTGCTACGGCACCGGCTAGCAAAGCGCCGACAATCGACGGGTAGGTCCAGGCGAGAGCCTTCCGGTTGAACAAAGCGTAGTTTGGGCTCGCGACACCGTTGTCCCACCAGACAGGACACATGCCCCTCGCGGTTGCGTCTTGAGCATAGTGGCTTTGGCCGTATCCTTCGCACTGAGGCCAGCCGCCAGCGCGCGCCCTTCGCACATTGGCGTCGACACGCATAGCGCGCAGCCAATCGCGATGCCCAATAGGGACTTGGCTAGTGCAGAAACAACCACTGGCTTCCCGATTCGCTGCTCTTGCTGGCGGGCGGGTGGCGCGGTTCGGCCGCACGCGCCGGCTTCGCCGGCCTCCTGCCGGGCGACACACCAGCCACCGCGGCTGGCTTGGCTACTGGATTCGGCTTGGCGGCAACTCCAGCCACGGCCGGTGGGGCCGCCCCAGCATCAACTCCGCTGGGTGGCACGGGTGCCATCTGACCTGGGCTCCCTGTCGGCTCAGGTCGGGAAGGCAGACCAGTGATCGCAGCCGCCTTGGTCGCGACATTGGGCGTGTCGATGGTTGCTGAAGGAGCAGAGTTGTGGCTGGGTCTTACCAGCAAGAAAAGGGCAAGCCCAGCCACCGCCGCTGCACCAACCGCGAAGACCGGCCAGCGCCGATGTCGGGTGGCCTCCATGGGCGCCTCGTCTATGGCCTCCGCCCTTACCTCACCGGTAGCCCGCGAAAACGTCGTGATGGACGGGGCCGCCGCGTTTCGCTCAACTCCAGATACATGGATCTCCCGAAACGCCGGTAGCTCCCCCGAAGGCGACGGCAGACTTGGAGCAGCCGCGCCCGCCTCGCCCCGCAGCGCGCCCATGAACGCTGCAACGCTCTCAAAACGGTCTTCGCGCGCCCGGGACAGCGCGCGCTTGATCGCCGCCTCCACATGCGCGGGCACATTGGCTACCAACTCGCGCAAGGGCCCGGGCGTCGCGGTCAGATGCATGACCAGCATCTCCGTCCCCGATGCCGCCACATACGGCGGCCTTCCTGCCAGCATCTCGTAGACAATGATCGCGAAGGAATAGATATCCGACCGCAGATCCACGTCCGCGCTGTCCTTGCACTGCTCCGGCGACATGTACGCCGGGCTGCCCATGATCAGTCCGGCTTGCGTCCGCATAGTTCCACCTGTGCCACCCGAGCGCTTTATCTTCGCGATGCCAAAATCCAGGATCTTCACCCGCTCGCCATTGGGCGCGGCCGCGTCCGGCACCAGAAACAGGTTCTCTGGCTTGAGGTCGCGGTGTACGATCCCAGCGGCATGGGCAGCAGCCAGGGCGGAGCCTGCTTGGCGCGCGACCTCCAGGGCCTGCGCCAGGGCGAGACGGCCACGGTCTGTCAGGCGTTTTTGCAGCGACACCCCTTCGAGAAACTCCATCAGGATGTAGGGCGCGCCCTCGGGTGTCACGCCAGCGTCGAAGACTTCAATGATGTTGCGATGCCGGATGGCGCTGGCCGCCCGCGCCTCGTTGAGAAAACGTCGGACTAGCTCCGCATCCTGCGCCAGGGCGGTGTGCAGGACCTTTACGGCAGCGCGGCGTTCAATGAGCGGGTTCTCGGCAAGGTAGACTTCCCCAAAACCGCCCTCGCCGAGTAGCCGGACGATGCGGTAATTGCCGAATAGGTGGCCGGTCTGCAAGGCCATGCGCGCTTCGGGGTTAGGGTACTCCGGGCCCCGGCGCGGACAAGCAAATTCTGAGCCCCGCCAGCGCAGCCAACTCCACGCCCTCGTCGAAGCGTGCCTCGCGCATCACCTCCGCCGTATCGGTGTCGCTCTACCGATCAGCTTCCGCTCGCGCGAGGCCTTCTACTCCCTGAGCCTGCTCAGCCACCTCGCCAACAGATTCTGAAACCCGCGCGGCTGAACATGCATCCAACCCGCATCATGGAACATCGTAGCCAGCGCGGCGACGGATCTCCTTTGACAGTCACACCCGTCGCCCTATAGTTGGGCGCTCGCTCAACGACTCACCAAGGAGGGATCGATGCTAACTCGGGTTGGCCTTGCCGTAGCCGCGTGTCTCATGTTCGCCCACAGCGCAATCGCCCAGCAGACGTACCCGCCGCAGACGTACCCGCCGCAGACGTACCCGCCGCAGACGCAGCAGCCGTACGCCCAGCAGCCGCAGCAGCCCTACCCGCAGCAGCCCTACCCGCAGCAGCCGTACGCGCAGCAGCCGCAGCAGCCCTACCCGCAGCAGCCGTATGCCCAGCAGCCCTACGCACAGCAGCCGCAGCAGCCCTACCCGCAGCAGCCGTATGCCCAGCAGCCGAGCCCGGCGCCCGCAGCTGAGCCTGTGGCATCCGGCGCGTACGGAACGAGGGGCTCCATGGAGGCGGAGGCTGGGCTCGGGCTCGGGTTCCCAACGCCGTCTGGCGCCGATTTTGACGTGATGTTCGGCGCCGGCTTCCACTACTTCGTGATGAATGGGCTCTCCGTCGGTGGGGCGCTGCGAATCGGGTACATCACGGGTGTCGGTGGCCTCACCGTCTTCCAGTTCGTGCCCGGCGCCCAATACCACTTCACCATCCCCGGAAGCAAGGTCATCCCGTACGCCGGAGCGGGGCTTGGCTTCGAGTACTGGTCGGGCGGCTCGTCGACCATCTGCAGCCCGTACGTCGGCTGCGTGAGTGCCAGCTACAGCGACACGGCGTTCCTGCTCGATCTCGAGGGTGGCGTGAAGATCAGCCTTAACCCGCACATGCTGATCGGCGGCGGGATCGACGTCCCCATCGCCCTGCACACCGGGCAGAACATGGCGTACCTCAACGTTCTCGGCCGTTTCATCTACGCCTTCTAGCCAACCCCAAGCCTCGACGCCCCCGGTGCCACCTGCTAGGTCCTGGGGTGATGAAGTTCTTCGTGACCTGTGCCCGGGGCACCGAGGGCGCCCTCCGGCGCGAGCTGGTCGCTCAGCGCATCCACGCACCCCGCGGCGCTACCGGTGGGGTTTCCTTCGACGGCACCATGGAAGACGGGATGAAGGTGTGTTTGTGGTCTCGCGTGGCCATGCGCGTCCTGCTCGAAATGGGCAGCTTTGCTGCTGCCGACGCCGACAGCCTCTACGCCGGCACGCGCACGGCTGACCTGCGCCGCTTTTTCGGCAGCAGGACCACTCTCGCCGTCACCGCCACCACCCACGAGAACCCCGAGCTGCACCACTCGGGGTTCGCCGCGCTGAAGGTGAAGGACGCCGTGGTCGATGCCCTCCGCGACCGCATGGGCCACCGCCCCAACGTGGACGTGAAGAACCCCGACGTGTCCCTGGTTCTGCATCTACGCGGAAGCGATGCACGACTCTTCGTCGATCTGGCCGGTGATCCGCTGCATCGACGCGGCTACCGGGTGGCCATGGCCGACGCGCCTCTCAAGGAATCCCTGGCTGCGGCGGTGCTCGCCTTGGGCGGCGTGCGTGCGGAGCAGCCATTTGTCGATCCCATGACCGGCACAGGGACGCTGGCCATCGAGCACGCGCTGGCAAGCCGCAACATCGCCCCGGGCCTGCGCCGCGCCTTCGGATTCGAACGATGGGCTGACCAGAGCCATCTCCCGCTCTTCGCGCGACTCAAACAAGCGGCGCAAGACTGCAGATTGGCCAAAGCCCCCTGCCCCATCCTAGCCCGCGACATCTCGACCGCGGCGATTGCGTCGGCACGCCGGAATGCCCGCGCCGCGGGAGTGGCCGAGGACATCGAGTTTGCCGTCGGCGATGTTGCGACACTTGTGGCGCGCGATCCGCCCGGAACCATCTGCTTCAATCCGCCCTACGGCGAGCGGCTGCCCGGTCCGACACCCGAGCAGCCGCTGGACCAACTCTACGCCAGCATCGCCCACGTCCTGGACCAGATGCGCGGGTGGCGCGCGGTCATCCTGTGTGGCAACCCGTTGCTTGCACGTGCCCTCCGGCGCAAGCATGAGGTTTCCCACCGTCTGTGGAACGGCCCGCTTGAAGCGCGCCTGCTGGTGTACCGGCTGTAATCTCTACATTCCGCTCAAAAAACGCCACTTGTTGTTGGATGTTCTTTCCAGCAAGAACCTGTGGCGGTCGTTGACGCGGCGGTAGCGTTCACCGGTCTCACTCTGCAGCTCGAACGCGCCGTTGAGAAACGCATCGACCTCAACCTCATTGCCCTTAATCCTCAACTGTTGGTATTCGATGTCGTAGCGAAGAGACTGCACTCGCCCTAGGCGAGCGGTCAAAATCTCACGCAAGCCGTCGTAGCCGTAGTCATCGTTCGCCTGGGGCGTGCCCCCATCCTCGAAGTACTTCTTCGACGCCAACAGCAGCAATCCTTCGATGTTCTTCTCGATGAGAAAAGCCCGGTACTGCTCGATGGTTTCGACGATGGCCAAGTTGTCCTCGGTGGCAGGGATGGTCGTTCCCACCAGGTACCGCGTGTGACCGCAGCCAGCAATGGCGGCTGCAAACACGACCGTCAGCGCAGCGAGTTTAGACGTTGTCATGGGCTCCTTGCAGGGAACTAGCATCAATCGTTCCAGCAGAAAAGTCACGCGACCAGGCCAACACTTGGCTGCGCCCGGATCCACGCGCGACTCTCTGGCCAGAAATAGTCCGCGGTGCTGCCAAGATGACAGTACATCTCCGCGTGGGGAGCCGGCGAGCTTCGCTCGCCGCGTACCATCGCGGGAGGGTATGGCGAGGCCGAGCGAAGCGAGCGGGGTGGGGGTGGCAGGTGGGGGGCCGAAGGGCGGAGCGAACCCTTTGAGGGTTCCCATGATCGCGTAGGCGAAGGCGGGCTTTGTCCGCCGGAGCCAGAGCGCGGGAGGGTTTGGGAACCCTTTGAGGGTTCCCATATCAACGTCCAAACAGCCGATCCACATTCTCCTTCTCCCAAGCGGAGGCACGCTCCCAGTCGGCGAATTCACGTTCCCGGGCAAGGAACTCGGGCGGATGGAAGCAGCGCCGGCTCCCGTTCCGACGGATCTCGTACCTACCGTGAAGCATCTCGTGAAACACAATCCACTCGACGAAGAAAGGTGGCACCTCGGCGCGGTCCAACGCGGAATGGACGCGGATGATGCGGTCCTCGACCGAGAAACTACCCATCTTGATGGATCGTTGCTGCGCGCGAAGAACCGCAGGTCCCCAAGTGATCTGCGCCTGCAAAGTCCCGTCGAAATATCGCCGGTTCAGGCGATCGAAAATGTCTTTCAAGTCGTGGAAGCGTCCAACCGGCCGCAACTTGAGCTGGCGTGGCCGGCGTGGTGCGCGGCTGATGATGTGCTCGTGACGTTCGATGAAATCCCCAAGAACTCCAGACGCGCGCCGGTCGTTGTGCACCACGTAGCGCGCAAGGGCCCGGACCAGCCGAGGTTCAGCGCCAGCGAATACCTGGTGGATTCTGACCGCGTAGGCCGCCGGCTCACGTCGCACCGCCACGATGTTGTAGTGATTGTTGGTCAGTGTGAGGCGCAGGCCCTTGCCCGGCGGCAGGTAGGCAGCCACCGCTTGCTCGAGCCGAATCTCCTCCAATGAGCGGCCGCCAGTGGGTAGCCGGACAACCCGGCCTGGGATCTTTGCTCGCGCTGCCCGGCGCGACATGGGGGCCGCAGAAGCAACCGCTTCGTCATCGGAATCGGCAAAACGGAAGCTCAACTGCCGTGGATCCACGCAAGCCGACTCAACGTCCGTGGGCATGGCGTCGGCGCCTCTATAGAGCATCGTGCTCAATTGTCTCCTCGTCGCGTCGCAGTTCGCACTTTCTACTTCGCGATCGTATCAACCCGCTGGCTGTGGATCAAAAATCTATCACTTTGAAGTTATTTGACTTTTCCTGTGGATAACTACATCTCAGCATAAGTAGGGCAGTATGCGATCTTATGACACGAACACACCTCCCTGTTCTGAACAACGAGCGTATCAGCCCTGTGGCTTGGGCGTATCGGTGGCCGCGGAATCCGCAGTCGTGTCGGACACGCCCTGCTGAGTTCCGGAAGAGGCGGAGGTGCTGCCAGAGACGGGCGCCGGTTGCGACTCGGCACCGGCCAGGACCTCGGCTGTCCCAGCTTGCAGTCGAGCGTCCGCGGCTGATGCGGAACCACCAGCGGCGGCTTCCATGTCGTGGCCTCGACGTCCTCCCGCGCGCTCATCATTGCGGGAGTCCGGGTCATCGCGGACTGGCTCTTCTTCCTGGTTGGCGGCGCTGCTGCGTTCTTCTTCTTCCAGCATGGCCTCGACCTCGGCCGGCGGGCCAAGCTTCTTGCGGCGGCGCCGCCGTCGATCCGCGCGATCGCCGTCGCGCTCCCCATCCGATCGATCAAGCGGCGTCTTCTGGCCCGGGGAACGCAACTCGAAATCCTCGAGTGAGAACGAGCCGCGCGCCTTGACGACGATGCGCTTCTGCAGCCGCTTCTCCATGTCCTCCAGGTACGCGTGATCCGTGGTGGCCAGCACCTGCGCGACATCAGGGTGCACTTCGATGAGCACCGTGTCCCCTTCGATCAGGTTGCCCTGCCGCCGGAGTTCGCGCAGCAACTCGTAGGCCACAGTTCGCCGCGACTTGGTGTAGCCCTTGCCCTCGCAGTGTTCGCAGGGCTCGGTCAAGGCGTGCAGCAGCGACTCGCGGGTTCGCTTGCGGGTCATCTCGACCAAGCCCAGCTCAGAGATGCGAGTTACCACCGCCTTCGATCGGTCGCGACGCAAGTGATCGTTGAAGGCGCGCGTGACCCGGTCGCGGTTGGAGGCGCGGTCCATGTCGATAAAGTCGACCACGATCATGCCGCCCAGGGAGCGGATGCGCAGTTGCTCGGCGACCTCGCGGCAGGCTTCCAGGTTGGTCTGGGTTATGGTGTCTTCCAGATTCTTCTTGCCGACGAAACGGCCGGTGTTGACGTCGATGGCCGTGAGGGCCTCCATCTCGTCGAGGATGAGATAGCCGCCTGACTTGAGCCACACCTTGCGCTCCAGCGCCCGGTCTATTTCGATCTCGATACCGTAGCCGTCGAAGATAGGCTCCGGTCCGTCGTAGAGATCGATCTGCCCGGTGAAGTCCGGCATGAACGCCGCAATGAACTTCTTGATCTTGTCGTATTCGGCGCGGGAATCGATGATCAGCTTGCCCACCTCGGGCGTGAACATGTCGCGCACCGTGCGCAGCAGTAGATCGAGATCGTTATAGATGAGCGCGGGACAGCGACTGTTCTGGGTGCGGCGAACAATCTCGTTCCACAGCTTGATGAGGAAATCCATGTCCGCGCGGAGATCCTTCTCCGGCACGTTCTCCGCAACCGTACGCACGATGAAACCCGTCCCCGGCGGCCGCATCTGGTCGATAATCTCGCGCAGGCGGCGTCGCTCCTTGTCCGAGGAGATGCGCCGCGAGATTCCGACGTGTTCCACCGTGGGCATGAACACCAAGTGCCGGCCCGGAAGCGAAATGTAGCGGGTCGCCCGAGCGCCCTTGGTGCTGATGGGTTCTTTGGTCACCTGAACGACGATTTCCTGCCCCTCTCTCAGCAGATCCTCGATCCGCGCCCCGCCCGGCGGTCCAGACGGCTCGTTGTCTTCGTCGTCGTCCTGGGCAGCACCCCGCCCTTGTCCCTCGCCTGCTGAGACCAACCGGCGAAGGTCGTCGGGTGTCCCGCGCACGTCCGAGACGTGCAGATACGCAGACTTCTCCAGACCAATGTTGACAAAAGCCGCTTGCATCCCTGGCAAGACCCGATCCACCCGGCCCTTGTAGATATTCCCCGCAATGCCCCGTTCCTGTTTGCGCTCGATGTAGAGCTCAGCCAGAAGGCCGTCCTCCACCAGCGCAACGCGAGTCTCGGGTCCGTCCGCGTTGATGACCAGAAAGCTGTCAGTCATTTAGGACTGTGAAAAACCGGCATCTAGGTTCGACAACCCTGACTCGAATGTCAGAGGGGTGAGTCCTTTGGTGTCTCGTCGTTGTGACCTCTGTAGCATGAAAACCTCAAAAATTCAAATAGTTCCGAGTCGAGCAGGTGTCTTTGCCCGGGCCGGCACGTTCGTTGCTAGCCATGTTCCGCAAGCAACGAACGGCGGCACTGACTCCGAGAGTTGCTCCTCCTCCCAACACACCGGCGCAAGTCGGTGTGACCTAACCTCGCGGTTGAGATTCTTCAACCGCTTAACATAGATAGCCAAGCTTAACCAGCCTTGCTTACGAATTTTGGCAGCCCTCGTGGATAACCACGGGGGCTTTGCCGTATTAGGGGCAATTGCATTCATTGCCGGAAAAAGCTGAGGTGGAGGTAGACGTAGGCGCCTACGAAGAGTAGCGCATCGATGCGATCGAGGATACCGCCGTGGCCGGGAATGGACCGGCCAGAGTCCTTGACGCCCGCCGCTCGCTTGATTAGCGACTCGACCAGGTCACCCGCGGGTCCGACCACGCCAGCGATCAAGCCGATCGCCAACCGGTCACCGAAGGACAGAGCAGGCGAAAAAGCCCCCCCGAAGGCCCACCCTGCCAAGAATGTCACGGTAAGCCCAGCTCCCAGTCCGCCGATGGCGCCCTCAACAGTCTTCCCTGGCGAAAGCGTCGGCGCCATCTTGTGTCGCCCCCACGCCCGGCCCACGAAGTAGGCTCCGGTATCGTTGGCAAAGGCAACTGCGATGGGCAGCGCAACCCATGCCGGCCCGAAGCTGCGGTGCAGGAGGGGCAAGGCAGCCAGCAATCCACCCACGTAGAACACACCAAACTCCGCGGCGTAGAGCCGCGCCCCTGCAGCGGGGATGTCGACCGCGCGCACCAGCATCAACATGGCCACGGCCATCGTGGCGGCCAAGAGCCACAGCGCGCCCATCTCGGGCCGGAAGTAGAGTGCCAGGTACAAGCCCACGCCGACCACCACGACACCTGCGCGCTCGGCCGCGGGTCGACCGGCCATGGTCATGGCCGTGTACTCGCGCATCGCCAGAATCGCCACTACGAGACACAGAGCCGCCATGCCGAGAGGCTCGCGCCAAAAGACCAGCACCCCGACAGAAGGTAGCGCCACCAACGCCGACACGATCCGGACGAGCAGATTCTTCTGGTCCGGCTTCACCTTAAGGGCCCTCGGCAGCCTTACCCCAGACGCCGAAGCTGCTCTCCGGTGCGGCCGAAACGTCGCTCGCGGCCTCGGTATGATTCTAGGGCACGCACGAACTCGTCGCGACCAAACTCGGGCCAATAGGTGTCGGTGAAATAGAGCTCGGCATAGGCCGATTCCCAGAGCAAGAAGTTCGACAGCCGAACCTCCCCCGAGGTGCGAATCAGAAGGTCGAGCTGGGGCAGGTCAGCGGTTTGCATGGCTGACTGGAAGCACTCTTCCGTGACATCCTCGGGCGAAAGCGCGCCGCGCTTCACCGACTCGCACAAGGCGCGGGTGGTAGCGACGATGGATTCGCGGCCACCGTACGAGAGTGCCAAGCAGAGGGTCATGGCTTGGTTGCCGGCCGACTCGCGAACCAGGGTATCAAGCGGCTCGCGTACCAAGCTGGGCAGTCGGTCCAAGTCTCCGATGGTGACCAACCGGATGGCGTTGTCCATGATCTCAGCCCGTTCCGCGATGATGTACTCGCGCAGAAGCCGCATCAACGTGCCAACTTCCTCGGGCGGACGAAACCAGTTTTGCGCCGAAAACGCATAAAGAGTTAGGGCCTTGACCCCGATCTCGCGTGCGGCTCGCACCACCTCGTGTACCGCATTCGCCCCCCGGCGGTGGCCTTCGATGCGAGGCAGTCCCCTGTCCTGCGCCCACCGGCCGTTTCCGTCCATGATAATCGCAACGTGGCGCGGTAAGGCAGCAGGATTGATAGGCATAGACGTTTCCGGGTACCACATGAATGGGTTTGCTTCAACTTCCCGCGCAGGTCTGCGGCAAGAAAACGGGTTTGTAGGGCGCCCCGGAATCGTCTACCCTTCGCCCAGGGATTGTCTCACAAGCCCCAGGGCATAACTAGAGGTGATTGGCATGAAAACGCGTGAAGATATTGAGTCCTACCTGCTGAGGCTTGGCGTCATCCACGAAGACCTGGGCCACGATGTCTGGCGCATAAAAGACAATGGCTTCGACAACCTCCTCATCTCCTTGGCCGGCCCGGTGGTGGTGTTTCGGCTCAAGGTGATGGACCTGCCCAAAGGACGGCGGGAAGCCCTCTTCGAAACCCTGCTCAAGCTCAATGCCCGGGAAATGGTCTACGCCACTTTCGGCGTCGACGGAGACGCGGTTGTGCTCACGGACTCGTTGCCCCTGGAGGATCTGGACTTGAGCGAACTTCAGGCGGTGGTGGACGACATGGGGATGGCCATCAGCAAGCACTATCCGGCGCTGTCGAAGTTTCGCGCAGCGGCCTAGACCGAGAACCAAGCGCCCGGCAAGGAAGAATCAGTCATGGGAATATTCTCGCGCATCGGAACTCTCATCAAATCGAACCTCAACGATCTCATCTCCAAGGCGGAAGATCCGCAGAAGATGCTCAACCAACTTGTCGCCGACATGCAGAACCAGCTTGTCGAGGCGAAAAAGCAGGTGGCGGTCTCAATCGCGGACCAGAAGCGTCTGGAAAAACAGCGCGATGAGCAGACGGAGCTGGTCAAGGAGTGGGAACGCAAGGCCATGCTCGCGGTCCGCGCTGGCGATGACAGCCTTGCGCGTGAGGCGCTCAAGCGCAAGAGCGAGCATGAGGTTCAGGCGGCAGAGTTCACCAAGCAGACACAGCTACAAAAGGACGCGGTGGAGAAGCTGAAGGAACAGCTCCGCACGCTCAACGACAAGATCGAGGAGGCCAGGCGAAAGAAGAACATCCTCATCGCGCGCCAGAAACGCGCCGAGGCGCAGAAGGCTATCCAAGACACCATGCAAGGTCTGTCGGATACCAGCGCCTTCGACACCTTCGAGCGCATGTCGCAGAAGGTGGACCAGATCGAGGCCGAGTCTGATGCCTCCGCGGAGCTGGGCAGCGAGTTGTCCGGGGACAGCCTGCAGCAGAAATTCAAGGCCCTGGAGTCTGGCAGCGCCGGCACCGACTCGGCCTTGGCTGAGTTGAAAGCCAAGATGGGCCTTGCCCCTGCGCCCGAGGCCAAGGCTGCCCTGCCAGCCCAGGTCACGCAGGACGAGTCCAAGATCCCCAGCGTGCTCACGACCGAGAACCGCAACAAGTAAGGTGACCGCGGCTCGCGCAGCTTTGCGCAAGCCGGGACGCCGACCCGCCGATTGAATAGTCCAATGGCATTCACGGTCCTGCTGGTCGACGATGACCCGATGGCTCGCAGCGCCATGGAACGGGCCATCCTGGATGATGCCCGGCTAAGGCCTTTCGGACCCAGGGTGCTGCAAGCAGCGAGTGGCGAGCAAGGCCTCGCCATGTTCGTAAACGATCGCCCGCAAGTGGTGGTCACCGACCTCATCATGACCGGCATGGACGGCTTCGCGTTCTGTCGAGCCGTGCGCGAAGCCCCTTTCGGACAGGATGTCGGGCTCATCGTGATATCCGGCATCTACAAGGATCCCTCCCTGGCGGCTAGCCTTGAAAAGGACGTGCGCGCGACCTTCCTGCCCAAGCCGTTTTCCCGGACTGATCTGATGGAAGCAATGCTGGCCTGTCTGCGCGTGCCGGGCCGTCCCACGGTCCCGATGTCTCACGCCCCTGCCGTGAGTCCTCCGCCTCCGCCGGTGGGTGAAGACCGGGCATTCCCGTCGGGAAACACTCCGCGACCGGTTGTCACGCCACCTGGGTCGCCGACACCGCGGCCGATCCTCCACGCAGCGACCGAGACTGCACGAGCAGCCACGCCCGGCCCCCTTCTGCGAACCACCGCGCAGCCAGCCTCGCTACCCGCCGGATCGCCCGCAGCCGCGGCGACGGATGGGACGGAGACCATGCGCTTCTTCCCGCCTGCTCCCTCTTCACGAACTTTGCCGGGGCCGTCCGGATCACTGGCCGAGCGAGGGGTTCCCAAGCTGCTCTTCGACCTCATGGACGGGTGTCAGACCGGCACGCTCGCCCTGGCTCGCGGCAAGGTGCGAAAGGAAATCTACGTACGCGACGGCAAGGTCGTCGCTGCCGACTCGAATCTGCGCCAGGAGGCCCTGGGAACCCTGCTCTGTTCCAAGGGAATCATCGACGAGCCGCAGCTCGCCTACTTGCTCGCCGAGACCAAGGCCCGCGGCCACAAGATGGGAGCCGTGCTCATCGAGCTCGGTTGGCTCTCGCCCGAAGAGGTGTTGCAGTGTCTGGCCGCTCAGGCACGCAAGCGCATCTCCGACTGCCTGCGCTGGGAGCAGGGAGGCTGGAGCGTTGTTCCCGGCGACACCTTCGGCGACCGGGTCATCGAGCACCAATTGGACGTCGAACGCATCATCTTCATGGGGCTGTTCCGCAGCGCCACGCCCGAGAAGTTGGTCAGCCGCTTTGACGAAAATGGCGCCCGCGAGGTCAAGCTGACGCGTCGTTTTTCGAAGCACCACTCCGGCTTTGAAGCGGTTTTCGGACCCGAGATCATCCGCGTCCTGGCCGCGGGAGCCAGCGTGGGCTCGCTCGCGCTGCGGGACGACTCCCATCTGGTGATTGCCGCCATCGATGCCCTGCTCGAAACCGGCCTGGCCGAGCTGTGCGACCCGGTCGGAGAGCCCGAAGTAGCTCCCGTACCCAATGCTTGGCAGTCTTCGCTCTCGTTGGAGAAGCTGGGGACCGAGGTCGGCAGGCGCATCGACTCCATCCGTCTTGAGGCCCCCGACGAGCTGTTCAGTCAGGTTCCGCCGACCCCAACCCCGGCCCCAGAAGAAGAAGCTGGCTTCTCCCGGATGGCAGACGCGCAGGACTCCGGCGCCCTGGAGGTCGGCTTGCGAGCCGTCACCCTCAAACCCGACAAAGAGGGGGCGGGCGCACCGGGCCGCGACTCGCCCAGCGAGGCTTTGCGCCAAGCCATCCTGCGTACCTACCTGACCATCCGGGGTAAGAGCCTTTACGAAGCCTTGGGCGTGTCCCGCGAAGCCCCGACCGCGGAGATTCTTGCGGCCTGTGCCGCCAAGTCTGCCGAGTTCTCGCCCGCCGCCGTGGCCGGGCTCGATCTCAGTTCCGCTGATCAGGCCAGGCTCGATGCTCTGCGCGCAGCCATTGACCAAGCAGCCAGGCTTCTCGCCAATCCGCAACTGCGGCAGGGCTACGACCGGACCCTGGTGCCATCCTCGTCACCTGAGGCGGATCCGCTGGGCGCCGAGCTGGCCTTCGGCGAGGCCATGCGTCTCTTCAACGCTGACAAGTTCGACGAATCCCTGCCGAAATTCGAGGCGGCGGTACGCGCCCGACCGGACCAGGCGCTGTACCATGCCTACCTGGGTTGGGCACAGTTGGCCGCTTTTGGTCTGCAGTGGGCCGGCCCAGCCCGCGACGCCCTCCATCACGCTCTTGCCCTCGATCCCGACTTGGCGGAAGCGCACGCCATGCTTGGCCGACTGGCAGCCACGGAGAACGACGCGGCGACCGCGCGCGAGCATCTGGAGCGGAGCCTGGAACTGCAGCCGATCCAGCCTGAAACCGTCGAGTTGCTGCTGCAGGCCTATCAACGACTCAACGACGCCAAGAGCGCAGAGGGGTTTCTGCGCAGGCTCGTCGCCGCTCTGGGCGAGCGTGCCCAGCCATTGCGGCGACGCTTGTGGCAAGAGTTGGCCCATGTCTACGAGAACCAACTGGGCGATCGGCTTTCCGCGCGCATCGCGTACGACATGGCAGCGCGCCTGGCGCCGGATGACATCGACCTTCTGAGAAAGTCGGCCGAGATGAACGCCGAGGATCCCGCGCGCTGGCGTGAGATGGCGCGCGCGATCGCTGCGGAATGGCAGCTCCATCCCGACGACGGCCTTGCGGGGCAGCGGCTGGTGAACCTGTTTCTGCAGCAGGGAAGACAGGAGGCGGCGGAAATCGCAGCCGCGGCCATGGTGCTGCGCGGGCTGGGTGACGACGAGATTGCCAAGCTGGCCAACCAAAACCGGCCCACAGTATTGCGTCGGATCTCGAGCAAGCTCCCCGCCAATTGGCCTGGCCGCATTGGTTACAGCCCCGAGTTTGCGGACGTTGAATCGCTGATCGCGCTCTTGCTTGATTCCGGGGTTCTCCCACCTATCGCGAGCACAGACGTTGGACTCGAGAACCGCGCACCGGTTCCGCCCAGCCAACAGCCGGAGCCGTTCCGTCAGGTAGTGCACTACATCTGCGACCTCTTGGAAATGCAGGTGCCCCCTGTGCTGTGGCAACCGGTGCTGCGGGGTAGCGCGCGTGTGGCCCACCTGCAAACGCCCGCACTTCTGTGCAGTTCAAACCTTCTCGAACACTCCGACTCCGTCGAGCTCGGGTTCAGATTGGGCCGCGCCCTGGCGCTCGCTACCCCGGCAAGGCTGGCCGGATCCGTCCGTTCGGGTGGCCAGTTGCGCCCCTATGTCATGGCCGCGCTCGCCACGGCCAGGGGGTCGCTGCGCGTGCAGGAGCCAGCATTCGACAGCGCGCGGAATGCAATCGCCGCCCTCGCTGCACCTGCGCGCGCACGCATCACGGAAGTCAGCCAGCAGCTAGCGGGCAAGTATGGGGCCATCAACCTGACGGCTTGGGGCAAGGGACTGGGTCGGATGGCCTCACGCCTGTCGCTGGTGATCTGCGGCGATCTGCTACGAGTTGGACGTGCGGTGGCCGAAGAGGAGGGCGAAGCTGCTCTCGACGACCTCCTGGCATTCGCCTTGTCGTTCGACCATCTGGACTTCAGGGACGAGATCCGCTACGCCTAGACGCGTGGGGAGCCCGCCGGCTTAGCCAGCGCCGCGCGTGGCGCACCATCGCGGGAGGGTATGGGAACCCTTTCAGGGTTCCCATGTCATCGCGTTGGCGTAGGCGGGCTTTGCCCGCCGGAGCCAGAGCGCGGGCGGGGTTGGGAACCCTTTCAGGGTTCCCATGTCAAAGCCGCA
>PMBS01000193.1 GCA_003153015.1 Myxococcales bacterium | reverse complement strand
GTGTCAGTCGGTCGTAGCAACGGCGTATAGCAGGTGCCCCAGTTCGGCTTGCCGTTGGTGGCGACAACGCACTTGTAGTCGGCCGGCGGCGACCAAACACCGAGCAACGTCTTGAGCGGCACCTTGCTCGCATTCGCAGCGGCGTAGAGCGACTGCACCACGGGTTTTTGCACGTTCCACTGCGCGTCCTGAGGCGCGTCCGCCGTCGCCGTCGGGTAGTACTGGTTGCGCCACATGGTGATGCCCAAGTCGTCAATCACCATCTGGCTCCACGTCGTATTGAGCACCGTGGCCTGGTTCCGCCACGCGTCGGCCGCTCCGAAGAATCCAAAGCCTTCGATGCTCTGGTATTTCGTGGCGCGATCGATGGTGACATCCGCCGATGCAATCGGAGCGCTCAAACAGATGGCGAGGCCCGCTGCGACACCGAAGAGACTTGCATTCTTCATGGAGCTTCCTTTGGCAATCGAGTCCAGCAAGACCGAGATGCGTCGGAGTTTGGCCATTTAGTGTACTGCGGACCACTGGTACACGTCCACCTCGCGTTCGGTCCCAAGCACCTGCTCCACTTAGCCGTCGGCGACAGTCGGCACGCCGACACCGGAAGCCTGGTTGGATCGTCGAGTGACTGCCTAACCCGCGCGCAACTGCGCGATCTTGCTTGGGCAGGGGCTGGCACCTTCGATGCATTGAAGAGCAGGTGGAGGTACGATAAATGTTTCCCCACAACAGCCCACAGCGTTTCCCGACGGCTAGCAAGCTACCCCTGGTTAGCCTTGCACTCGTTCTCGTCACAGCTTGGCTGTGCGCAGTTGGCTGCGCCGGGCCGCAGGTCTATGTCCCGTTTGAACGGATAACCCAGGAGTCGGCGGCAACTCGCTGGCAATCGCTCGAAAGCCTGGCCAAGCGCGACCAGTGGAACGTGGTCCTGGCTGATCTCAAGAGCTATACCATGGTCGCCTACGTCAATCCTGCCGGCACGTCGGGAATACGCGACCGGATCAGGGTCGATCTCTTCTCGGATCGCACAGTCGTTGAGACACAGACTGAGATCGAAGATCAAGGCCTTTGGCAAGCCAGCGCAGGTCGCTGCGAAAGCTACGCCTTTTCACGCGAGAAGTCGCTGGCTGAGCAAATCCAGAACACCCCGGCGAGCCCGACGGTTCCCCGCAAGAGCACGGCGCTGGCGGCGCGCTGAACCTGGCGTTCAAGTCGCCGGAGAGTCGGCATCCCTGCTCACCGGCACCATCCCTGTGGTAGCCGCGACACGGCAGATGTAATCTTCCCGGATATGAACCGGGTTTCGACAGCCTCGTCCCCGCGGCTTGCGAGCATCCCCCTCGGGCTCGTTCTGACCCTGGCCACGGCCATGCTTGGCTGTCGCGTCCACTCGATTGGCCTTGCCGCCAAAGCCACCGCGGACGACGCCGCTCGCATGGATGCTCCGGATTCTGGCGGTGGGCAGGAAACCTCAACCTTCGACGGGCCGGGCGGGTTGGAAATCGATCGGGATGCGCACGGGGCCGATGCCGGCGAACCTTTGGACCTGGCGCCAATGAGCAGCAATTCTCTGATCGTCGGATGTTCAGACGGGACGCGCGAGGGCTTTCGCGATATCAAGAACTGGCCGAACATCGCTGGATGCGCAGGTGCCTGGAACCTGCAAGGGTTACTCAAGCCGTCCGCGCGCGAGCCTAAGTGCCAGCGCGTGGCAGGCAACGACAGCCGCAACCTTGCGGGAATTGGCTGCTCGGCTTCAGACCTGTGCGCCCTGACCTGGCACGCTTGTCTTGATGGCCCGGACGTGACGAGCCATTCGCCCACTGGCGGCTGCGAAAGCATTGTCTCGCCCTTCGATGAAGCCCTCTTTGTGGTCATGGCGGGCGCCTCGCCCCAGGGTGTGTGCTACCGCGATCCATTGGCGACGAACGATCTCCACGGCTGTGGGTCTGTCATCGGACAGTCGGAGTCGGGTGGGTGCCCTCCTCTCAATCGCCGCATGAGCTTCGCCGACTGCGCTGCAACTGGCGTATGGCAGTGCGGGAAGGTGGACGATAGTCTGCGCGAGGCCGAGGTGGTGACCAAGATTGACTCATCGCTGGGCGGCGTCCTGTGCTGCAAGGACTGAGAATGCTGTGACCCTCTCCGGCACGAATTCCGACTAAGGCTGGGGCGTGGCCGATGGCGTTCAACCCACTCGCTGCGAAAAACCGAGACACGCGACGGTGGCACACGGCGCTGGCGGTTTCGTTGTCCTTGCACGTCGCGGTTGTGGTCTACGCGGTGACCGCTTCGAGCACCCGGCGCGACCAGCCCGCGGCCGCGCCAATTTTGGTCACGGTCCTGCCAGAGCAGGCGGCTCCCTTGCCGCCGCCTGTGCCGGCAGCTGCAGAAGCCACAGCCGCCGCACCTGGACACCCCGGCAAGCCAGCCGTCCGGCCGCGATCTGATCGTGCGGCCAATCGGCCGGCACCTCCGCCGCTGGCACCTCCATCGATAGACAAAGCGCCGGCAACTGCAGCCGCGCAGGCACCTACAGCCGTGGAGGCACCCAGCCTACAGGGCGACGTCCAGGTGACGAGTGCGCGGGCGGGCAGCGGCGCGGGTCTGGCTGGGGGCGAGGCACATGCGGCGCACGAGCCCGAGGCAAACGCTACGCTCAGAATCCTGCCGCCCGCACAAGGCAACGGTCAGCTAGCCATCGATCCGAACGAGGCACGTTATCAGCCGGTGATTCCTCCGCCCTTGCGCAAGCCCGGAGCCAGGTTCGCGCCCCTGGTCAAGCTGTGCGTGAAGAAGGATGGATCGGTGGGCGACGTGACCGTGATGCGGGCCTCGGATCCAGCGGTTGACCCGGCGATAGTCGAGAAGATTCGCCTTTTCAAGTTCAGGCCCTATCTCGACCACGGCCGGCCCATCCCGTTCTGCTTCTTCCGCGAGTATCGCCTGTCGGTCGAGGAATAGTGCCGCCTCTCGTAGGTTCGTAGTTGGCTGGCCGGCCGGGTTGACGGCGGCGGCGAGGGCGCGCGCGAAGCGCGCGGGGTGGGCAGGGTGGGTGGCGGGTCCCGAAGTCCCCGCAGGGGGAGCCGGCGGCCGGATCCGGTGGCCGGATCCGGATCCGGCGATCGCTTCCGGATCCGGCCCCGGAACCGGCAACCTGAACCAGCTACGGATTTCCAAGAATCGGTAGTAGTGCGGAGCACCGTCCTGTCGGACATTGGCCGGCAGGCAGGACAGTCGGGCGGCCGAGATCCGTGCGGGTGCAGGTTCGATCCCCGGGCCATGGCAGCGCAAGTAGCTGGAAAGCCTGGGCTACGCAAGTGGCACCGTTCTCGCTTTGGGCAAGCGGCGTGCTGGCTCGAGTACTTTCCGCAACCGTCATCGGGATTGAAGCGGCGCCCATCAACGTCGAGGTGGACGTGTCGCAAGGCTTGCCTGGCTGCAATATCGTGGGCTTGCCTGACGCGGGGATAAGAGAAGGCAGCGTGCGCATCCGCGGCGCGCTGGAAAACAGCGGGTTCAAATTCCCTCTGCGCCGGATCACGGTCAACTTGGCGCCCGCCGATCTGCGCAAGGACGGCGCGGCCTTTGATGTGCCCATCGCCATGGGCATTCTTTCAGGCGCGGGACTTCTGCCCCCTGAGAGCTTCGACAATGCCCTGTTCGTCGGCGAGTTGGCCCTTGATGGCAGCGTTCGATCGGTCAAGGGTGTGTTGCCCATGGCAGCCTACGCGCGGTCCCGGGCCGTGCAACGGTTGTTCGTGCCTCGGGACAATGCGGCTGAGGCTGCTGTGGTGGGCGGCTGCGATGTCGTGCCCGTGGGCCACCTGAATGATCTGCTCGATGTCTTGCATGGGCAACCGGCGGCGACCGTCACGGCGCTGCCGGCCCGGTTCGCGGCCGCGGCCACCGCCGACCTCGCCGAGGTGCGCGGGCAGGAAGTCGCCCGGCGCGCTCTAGAAATTGCGGCAGCCGGCGGGCACAACCTGCTCTTCATTGGACCGCCCGGGTCAGGCAAGACCATGCTCGCTCGGCGCTTGCCCGGAATCCTGCCCACCCTGTCGTTCGACGAGTCGCTGGAAACCACGATGATCTACTCGGTGGCGGGCTCGTTGGCCGGCCGATCATTGATAAGCGAGCGGCCCTTTCGCGCGCCCCACCACACGGTCAGCGTGGTGGGTCTGGTGGGCGGCGGGCCTATGGTGCGGCCGGGGGAAATCTCACTGGCCCACAACGGGGTGTTGTTTCTCGACGAGCTGCTGGAATTCGGCCGGCACGCCCTGGAGGCCCTGCGCCAGCCGCTAGAGGAGCGGGAGATTGCCGTGGTGCGCGCCCGCCGCACCGTCACCTTTCCCGCCGACTTCATGCTGGTTTCGGCGCTCAATCCTTGTCCTTGCGGCCATTATGGAAATCCGCTACGGACGTGCACCTGCTCACAATTGGCCATCAACAGCTACCGGGCGAAGCTGTCCGGGCCGTTGCTCGACCGCATTGACATGCACGTCGAGGTGCCGGCTATCTCGTATCGTGAATTGGCCGGCAGCGAGGCCGGGGAGAAGAGCGCGGTAGTGCGCGAGCGGGTGGAGCGAGCGCGCACGCGGCAGACGGAGCGCGGGGTCCGCTGCAATGCCCGCCTGTCGTCGAGGGAATTGCAGGCCGCAGCCAAACTGGACAGCGACGGCCATCGCATCATGGAACGCGCAGTGGAGCGACTGGCGCTCTCCGCCCGCTCCATTGAACGGGTGAGAAAACTGGCGAGAACCATAGCGGACCTGGAGGGAAGCGAAACCGTGCGGGGACCGCATGTCGCCGAAGCGTTGCAATACCGTTTTCTGGATAGAGAGGTGACGTCGTGAGGGAAGAATGCTGTTTCACCACAGAGGGCACAGAGGACACAGAGGGAGGAGGGGAAGGGTTGAATGGGATCTCGGGGTCGATCATCGGGGCAGCGATCGAGGTTCACCGGCAGCTTGGGCCGGGGATGCTGGAATCGGCGTACCAGGCGTGCCTTGAGTTCGAGTTGACCGCGCGGGGCCATTCGGTCGAGAGGCAGAAGCCCCTGCCCGTCGTCTACAAGGGCGTAGCGATCGACTGCGCGTATCGACTGGACCTCGTGGTGGACGAGCAGGTGATCGTGGAGGTCAAGGCGATCGAGCATTTGCTGCCGATTCACCAAGCCCAGATCATCTCGTACCTGCGACTTTCTGGTCTTCACCTGGGGCTTCTCATCAACTTCAACGGCGCGACGCTGAGGCAAGGCGTGCGACGCTTCCATCCCTTTCAATCCGCCTCTGTGTCCTCTGTGCCCTCTGTGGTGAAAAACAGCTAACCAAAAAGGAGATGACCCATGTCCACAATCAAAGACAAACTCAAAGCAGTTGCCGCCGCTCTATCTGCCATCGAAAAGCAATTTGGCAAAGGTGCCATCATGTCCCTGGGCGGGGGTGAGACGCCTGATGTCCCGGTGATTCCCACGGGCTCGGTGGGGCTCGACCTGGCCCTGGGCGTGGGCGGACTCCCGCGGGGTCGCGTGGTGGAGATCTTCGGTCACGAGTCGTCGGGCAAGACCACGCTGACCTTGCACGCCATCGCGCAGGCGCAGAAAGCGGGCGGCATCTGCGCCTTCATCGACGCCGAGCACGCGCTCGACGTGACCTATGCCCGCAAGCT
>PMBS01000312.1 GCA_003153015.1 Myxococcales bacterium | reverse complement strand
CGCGCAGCTTGTCGACCACGGTGGCCACGGTGGACTGCTTCTGGCCGATGACCACGTAGAAGCAGTACATGTTCTGGCCCTTCTGATTGATGATGGTGTCCACCGCCAGTGCCGTCTTGCCAGTCTGACGGTCGCCAATGATCAGCTCTCGCTGGCCGCGGCCGATGGGAATCATCGAATCGATGGCCTTGATGCCGGTCTGCACCGGTTCGTGCACCCCCTTGCGCGAAATGATCCCAGGGGCCTTGATCTCGATCTTGCGGAAGTCCTTGGACTCGATGGGACCCTTGCCGTCGATGGGAATGCCCAGGGCATTGACCACGCGGCCGACCAGGGCGTTGCCCACCGGCACCTGCGCGATCTTGCCGGTGCGCTTGACCGTGTCGCCCTCGCGCACGGTTTCGAAGTCGCCCAGCAAGACCACCCCGACGTTGTCCTCTTCCAGGTTCAAGACCAGGCCGACCACGTTCTTGCCAAAATCCAGCAGCTCGCCCGCCATGGCGTTTTCCAAGCCATAGACGCGGGCGATGCCGTCGCCCGCTTCCAGCACCGTGCCGGTTTCGCTGATGGCAACCTTCTGGTCGAAACCCTCGATCTCTCTGCGGATGACCTGGCTGATTTCTTCTGCGCGAATCTGCATGGTCTTTCCTTACGGCTAAAGGTCAGTTGAGAATCTTGTTGCGAAGAGCGCCCAGGCGGGCGCGCAGGCTGCCGTCCAATACCAGGCCAGCCACCTGCGCGACGATGCCGCCGAGGAGGGTGGGGTCAACCTCGGTGGTCATGACTACACCTCGGCCCGTGCGTCGCTCAAGCACCCGTCGGATCTCAGTTTCCGTGGCCACATCGAGCGGCCGCGCCGAGCGCACGGTGGCGCGGGCGCGGCCCAACTTGTCGTCGCTCATCTCTTGGTAGGCGCGCGCGATGGCAGGCAGGGCTGCGATGCGGCCGCGTTCCAGCAGGAGGAGCGCCAGGCTTTGCACCTCGCGCGTGGGCGCCACCTGGGGAAGCAGCCCTTGCAAAATGGCGCGCTTCTGCGACAGCTTGAAAATGGGATTGGACAGCGATTGGCGGATATCGGTCGCCTGGTTCCACAGGGCAGCCAGTGCTTCCAATTCCTTTCCCAGGGCCTCGAAATTTTGCTTGTCCACGCCGATGCCGAAAAGCGCGCGCGCGTAGCGGCGGGCGATCGATCCAGCTAGGGCTGCCATCAGCGCACCACCTCGGCCGGCGCGCCCGCGCCAGCGGCAAAGTCCTGCGCCAGGCGGCGCTCGTCATCCGGGCTCACTGAGCGCTTGAGCAGTTCGTCCGCCAGCTTGACCGCAGTGCTGGCCACTTCGGCACGCAGGCGTAGCTCAGCCTCCTTGACCTGCTGGTCGAGCTGGAAGCGCGTCTCGTCCTGGATGCGCTTGGCCTTCTCCTCGGCTCCTGCCAGCAGGTGAGCGCGCTCGCGTTCCCCTTCCTCGTGGACGGCGGCGCGCAGGGCGGCCAGCTCCTGCTCCAGGTTGGCCAGGCGCGCGTCCTGCTCGCGAAAACGCTGCTCGGCCAGGGCGCGCTGGCTGGCGGCTGATTCGATGTCGGCCTTGAGTTGCTCGTGCCGGCTGCGGAAGGCCTTGTTCAGCGCGCGGCCGCCGAACCAGATGAGGAGGAAAAGCAGTACGCCGAAATTAAGAAGCTGGAGCGCCAGGGTTTTGGCGTCGACGCCGGCATGCTCGCCGTGCTCCCCGTGGCCTGCACCGGGTTCGGCAGCGGCCTCGCCCTGGCCAGACGCTGGCTCGCCCGCTGCGGGCGCGACACCGGTGTGCGAAGGTTCGTGGTCAAACGACCCGGACACCGGCTCGGTCAGGGTTGGGTGGTCCTCCGCGCGGGCAGCGCCGCTGGCCAAAGCCAACAGGACCGCCATGGGCAACCATGCGCGGCTCACAACGCCAGCCTCCGGCCCAGGGCCTTTTCCGCAATCTCGCGTCCCAGGGTGGTCGCGCTGACCTCCAGCCTGGCCCGCTCGATAGCCAGGGTCGCGTCCAGCCTGGCACTGGCTTCGGCCAGCATCTTGTGGGCGGCCGCCTGCGCTTCAGCGACGATCTGCTGCTCGCGCGCCAGCGCCTGCGCCCGCACCCGGGCTCGCTCGGCATGGCCAGCCTTGCGTGCCTCGGTCAACTGGGCCTCGATGCGCGCCAGGCGGCCCGCGTTCTCGGCCTCCAGCCGCTCGGCCTCGGCGCGCGCGCCCTCGACCCGGCGCACGCGCTCCTCGCGCACGCGCAGATACGGCTTCCACAGCCACTGGGTCAGGATGAGGGCCAACAGCAAGAACAGCCCGAGCATGACGAACACCGTGCTGTCGATGTCGAGGAGCTGTTGTTCCCCGGCCTGCGGCACGCCGCCCTGGTGAGGAGTCGCTTCGAGAAGACAGCGAAGAGTCGTCACGGCTGCTCGGGGCCCTGGCGGCTAGCTGCTTGGAGGGGCGGGTGGGGCGCTGCCTCCCGCCTTGCTGGCCTTACCGCCCGTGGGGCGATTCGGTGGCGGCTCGGACGCAGGGCCGCCCGGCTCCATCTTGCATTGACCGTCGAACAGGACTCCCTTTTCGATGAAGAGCGATGGGGTGTTGATGTTGCCCCGCACGCGGCCCGGGGTGTGAATCTCGACGCCCCGCTTGGCCACGATGTTTCCGCGCACGGTGCCCTGGATCACGATGGAGCCCACCGATATCTCGGCGTTGATTTCTGCGCCCTCACCGACGATGAGCACGTCCTCGGTGAAGACCTCACCGGACAGCTTGCCGTCCACGCGGACGGTGCCTTCGAAGGACAACTTCCCCTCGAACTCGCTGCCTTTGCCAAGAAGGGTGGTGACCTGCTGGGAGGCGCTGGCCTCGCCAGTCGTGGGCGTAAGGGGGATCGTAGCCATGACTTCGGGGAACCCTACAACCCAAGGCCATGGGCAGTCAACGCGATCCAGTGGAATCTATTTCACGTCGTTCTCACCCGCCACATAGCCGAAATTGGCGAGGATCCCACCGTCCACGTACACCACCTGGCCGTTGATATAGTCGCCGGCCTTGGAGGCGAGCAGCAGCGCCGCTCCCACCAGATCCTCAGGCTCGCCCCAGCGCCCGGCCGGCGTGCGCGTCATGACCAGATTGTTGAAGGGATGGCCGTTGACGCGAATGGCTTCGGTCTGGGCGGTGGCGATGTACCCCGGCCCAATGCCGTTGATCTGGATGTTGTACTTGGCCCATTCGCAGCACATGTTCTGGGTGAGTAGTTTCAAGCCGCCCTTGGCCGAGGCATAGGCGCTCACCGAGTTGCGGCCGTAGACGCTCATCATCGAACACATGTTGATGATCTTGCCCGCCCGGCGCTTGATCATGGACGGGGCCACCCGGCGCGAGATGATGAAGGGCGCGACCAGGTCGATCTCGATCACGTCCTTGTATTCTTGGACCTTCATGTCGAGGATCGGGATACGTTTGATGATCCCCGCATTGTTGACCAGGATGTCGATGGGCCCGACTTTCGCTTCGATCTGGCTGATGCCGCGGTCCACGTCCTCTTCCTTGGTGACGTCGAAGATGAGGGTGAAGGCGTCGACGCCGTTCTTCTTGTATTCCTGCTTGGCCGCTTCCAGCTTGTCGGCAAAGATGTCGTTCACGCAGATCTTGGCCCCTGCCTTGGCCATGCCCTTGGCGATGGCCATACCAATACCGTGGGTTCCGCCGGTGACCAGCGCGACCTTGTCCTTGAGACTAAACAATTCGATCGACATAGCGATTCCTCCTCTTCATCCGGATTTCATTCTTCGCGACAATACCATCTTTTAGTATCCCGCCGGCGCGCCGCCAGATCGGGGATCTCCCGCGGCCTCCAGGCCCGCCTTGCTGCGAACCACGAGATTGACCTTGCCGATCTTGTCCCGGGCCTCCAGGCGATGACCCTTCGCGCGCAGCGCCCCGACGACGGACGCGGGCAACCCAGGCTCGTACTGGAGCACATCTGGGCTCCACTGGTGATGGACGCGAGGTGCTGCTTGGGCGGCTTCTGGGTCCATGCCGAAGAGCAGCGCATCGAGCATGACCTGAATCGTACTTGAGATGATCGTCGGGCCGCCGGCCGCACCCAACACCATCTCGACGCCGTCATCACCCACCACGATGGTGGGCGACATGGAAGACAGCGGCCGCTTGCCCGGCGCGAGCCGGTTGCCGCCGCCTGCCACCAAGCCGAATGCGTCGGGCACGCCGGGCGCCAGGGAAAAATCGTCCATCTCGTCGTTGAGCAGGACGCCGGTACGACCGGCCAGCAGATGTGCTCCGAATTCCAGGTTGATGGTGCTGCTCAGCGCGACGGCGTTCCCCTCGCTGTCCACCACCGATATGTGGGCGGTTCCGGCGTCGCGGGCCGGGGCTGCCGCCGACGGCTCGGTGGTTCCATACCGTTCAGGGGCCAGGATCCCGTCGGGCCGAAGCCGTGCCTGCAACTCGCGATGGTAGGAAGCATCGAGCAGGTGCGACAACGGTAGGCTGACAAAGTCGGGATCGCCGAGAAGGCGGCTGCGGTCGGCGAAGCCATGCTTCAGGGCCTCGACCAGCAGATGCAGGTAGCTCGGATCCTGCGGCCCGGCTGGGACAGGGTTCCAGGTCTTCATGCGCTCGCTGAAAATCCCGAGCACCTCGAACATGACCACCCCGCCGGCCGACGGTGGCGGCAGGGCGAAGATGCGCCGGCCGCGGAATGTCGTGACCAGCGGGGTTCGCTCGACCGGGGCATAGCTGGCTAGATCCTTGCGGTCGAGCACACCGCCCGCGCCCTGCACAGCGGTGACGATGGCACTGGCTATCTCGCCTCGATAGAAGGCTGCTGCGCCCTCGCGGCGCAGCCGGCCGAGGGTGTTGGCCAACTCGGGCCGCCGGACCAGATCACCGGCGCGCATATCAGCCGAGCTGCCGCGCTTGCGCGCCAGCACGCGGGGAAGAAAACTGCCAGCCTCCGACGGATCCTGTTTGAGATCGCCCACCACATGCTCGACCAGCCAGGCCGATGCTGGGAAGCCGCGTGCCAGGGCCTCGGCCGGCTCAATGCAACGAGCAAAGGACCGTCTGCCCCACCTGCGCACCAGTTCGGCCAGACCAGCCGGCTCGCCAGGCACTCCCACGGCCAGGCCGCCACGCACCGACAGAGATCGATCGATCTTGCCTTCCCGCAAGAACAGCTCGGGGCGCAGGGCCGCGGGCGCGGTTTCGCGAAAGTCAAGCGCTTCAACCTTGCCGGTCTTGGCCGAATAGATGAGGGCAAAGCCGCCGCCGCCCAGGCCTGATGCGAATGGAGTCACGACGCCAAGCGCCAGGGCGGTGGCACAGGCTGCATCGGCAGCATTCCCGCCTGCGGCCAGCACCCGGGCACCCGCTTGCGAGGCCAACTGGGAATCCGAGGCCACCATGCCATGGACGGCATGAGAAGTTTCAGCGGCGCTCGTGGGGCTACTCATCGCCAGCAGCCCCACGCCGACCGCGGGCAGCACGCTGCACCGGACAAGCGGGCAACTAATCAATAATTGAAGGAAAGTCACTGCCGGCGTAACCTCAGAGCCATTCCCGACTAGGGAAAACCCCCATGGACGAGCCGTCAAGCCCTGAAGGCAACGCGATCACACTCCGGATCAAGTTCAAGAGTGCGAGCCTCGACGAATTTGTCGCGCGCTACGGCGCGGACGTGAGCGCAGGAGGCATCTTCATCCGAACCAAGCAGCCGTTGGCCGTCGGGTCGCTGCTGCGCTTCGACTTCAGCCTGGCCGACGGCAGCCCGTTGCTGGCGGGCATAGGCACGGTGGTGTGGATACGCGAGCCGGATCAGTCGCGCGTTGGCAGTATTCCCGGCATGGGGCTGCGCTTCGACCAGCTTGCACCTGAGAGCCAGCCGATTCACCAGCAGATCTTGGCGGCCAAGACTGGTCGTACGGATCGGCCGTTCGGGACGCCTCCCCCAGGTTCTCCTGCTCCGCCGGCGGCACGCCCCCCGGCCCGGCCCGCAACGCCTCCGCCTATCGTGCCCCTCCCGGCAGCAGCGCCGCCGGCGCAGCCTTCTCGTCGAGAGACGTCGGACACGCTTGAGGAGTTCGGCTCAGCTGGCAAGACCGAGATCGCTGACAAGCCGCCGAGTTTCTTCTTTGATTCTTCTGACAGCGAGCGTGGCGCAAGAGCGGGCGCGCGGCAGGAGGGTGCGCCGGCCGCACCCATCGAGGACACCGAAACTGATTCGCAGAAGTTGGCTGCTGCCGACTCGTCGTGGTCCGAACCCATCGACATCAGCGACGATGTCATCGAGGCAGTCCCGTCGACTGGGGCTGGCTTGCCAGCAATCCCCGCGGATTCGGGCCAGGCCAAGGGCATAGGCGAGAAACTGGCACGCCAGCCCTTCGACCTCCCTCCGTCTGGCGGCGACGAGCCGGCGCCAGTAGCTGATGTTTCCACGCCGTCAGCGCCCGTGACAGGCGCGACTGCTGGTCGCGCCAGCTCGGGCGCAATCAAGACCGCGAAGGGGCAGAGCTGGCTCGATCAGGCCATGGACATGCCGGACAGCGCCGCCGCCGACGCGGCTCCGCTGGAAACTTCCGCCGAGCACACCGAAGAAATGCCAGCTCCGGCAGAGCCGGTCGCGGCACCAGCGCCCGCGTCCGGCGAGGCTCAGCGTCCGGCGTTCCAGGACGCGGCGCCTTTCGGGCAGAACATCCCTGAGCAGGAGGCCCAGAAGCCAGCAAGGCAGGGCAAGAAACTAATCGTGGTTGCCATTGTGGCGGCAGGGCTGGCCTTCGCTGGCGTCTATCTTTTGCAGAGCAAGCGGTGGCAGACCCAGGTGGCGCCGGTGTCCCCTCCCACCCCGGCCGTACCCGCGCCCTCGCCCGTGGTCCCGCCGCCGGTACCGCGCGAGCCCATCCAACCGGCCGTTCCGGCGGCACCGCCGGCGGCGCAAGCCAAACCGGTCAAGCCCGTGCAGAACGTCCCCGCGCCGAAGCCGACGGAAGCGCCAGCGCAGAGCGGCCCCAAGCTGGTCGAGGCCGCAACGCCGGAAGGGACCGTCGCGCCTGGCAAGCGCCCAGACCAGGCAGCCGGATCGGCCAAGAAGACGGCGAGCAAGCTTGCACCTTCACTGCCGCCTGGCTCGCCAGCTCCTGCCGGGCAGCAGGAGACCGTGTATCTGCTCAAGCTGCGATCCCTGCCGGTTGGCGCGCAGGTTCTCATCGACGACGAGCCCATGGGGCAAACGCCCTTCCAGCGGCGCATTCTGGACATCGACAAGTCCCACAAGGTGACGATCCGCAAGCCCGGGTATGAGCCGTATGAGCACATCGTCACCCCTGCGGACGCCTGGGCGAAAGACGGCAACACCGAAAACATGAAACTGGTTGCCAAGCTGAAGAGGATCAAAGTGCAAGCCGATGTGCCATCGGCTGTGCCGGAAGCTCAGTCCGCACCCGTGCCGGAGCAACCAAAGCAGCCGTAGGTATGCCGTGAGCGCCATTGCTTCCCGGAGGTCGGCGTGGGTTCCTGCGGGCGTGGTGCTGTTGTTGTTGGCGGTGGGCGGTTTGGGCGTAGCAGGGATTCTTCACCACAGCCGACGGGGGAAGAAGCCGTCGGCGGCAGCACCCAAGGCGCCAGCCGCCCTGCGCTTTGCCCGCATCGACTCGCACACCCACATCAGTCCGGATGGCGTCGAGCGCGCCCTGCAGATCATGGAAACCTGGGGCATCGTCGGCATGGTGAACCTGTCGGGCATGACCCCAGGTCCGCCTCACCACGCCCTGGAAACCCAGCTCGCTGCGGCTCGCGACTCGGGCGGTCGCATCGCTGTGTTCGCCAACGCCGGCTTCATGAAGGCGCTGCGCATGGCCAATCTGGGCATCCGGGCCGACTACGGCAACGTCATGGCCGAGGAGCTGGCGTTGTCCAAGCAGCTCGGTGCCATCGGCCTCAAGATCCCCAAGGGACTAGGCCTCGGCTATCCCACGCCCGACGGCAAGCGCGTCCTGCCGGTGGACGACCCAGGGCTGGATCCTTTGTTCGAGAAGGCGGGCGAGCTGGGCATGCCGGTGGCGATACACACCGGCGATCCCAAGGCATTCTGGCTGCCCGCTGATGCAAAAAACGAGCGCTGGGACGAGTTGCAGGCGCACCCGGAATGGTCTTTCCGCGGCCAGCCCGTGCCGTCGTGGGAAGAGCTTTACGCCGCCTTCGAGCGGCGGGTGGCCCGCCACCCCAAGACCACCTTCATCGGGGTCCACTTCGGCAACGATCCCGAGGATCCGGATCACGTGGCGCAGATGCTCGACAAGTACCCCAACCTCTACATCGACACCGCTGCGCGTGTGCCTGAGATCGGGCGGCGGGACGCGGCCAAGATGCGACTCTTCTATGAGAAGTACCAGGACCGCATCCTGTTCGGCACCGACCTGGGCGTCGCGGCTGAACAAGACGGCATGATGTACGGTTCGAACGGCGCCAACCCGCCCACCTTGGAGGATGAGGCCCGCTACTTCACCTCGACCTGGCGCTACTTCGAGACGCGCGACAAGCAGTTCGAGAGTCCCACGCCCATCCAGGGTCGCTGGAAGATCGACGGCGTGGGTCTGCCCGAGGCTATCTTGCGCAAGATCTACTTCGAAAACGCCGCCCGCGTCTTGAAGTGGCGGCCGCCGCCCGGCCCGGTCGTGGCGCCTCACCTGGTGCCGGGTCCAGCCCCGACCACGGCAAGTCCGCCTCCGTCGCCCAACCAGCCGGAAGGAAAATGAACCGCGTCACGTCTGCGCCGTCGGCATCGCGAACTGCTTGACGTCAAAGCGCGGCTGCCCATAATCATCGCCTTCCACATTCCGGAGTAGCTCAGTCGGCAGAGCAGGCGGCTGTTAACCGCCGGGTCGGGGGTTCGAATCCCTCCTCCGGAGCCACCCGATCGCCCCCACCAACTTGGGTGGGGTTTCGATTTAACTGCGACGCCCCAGCGCCTCGTCGAGGCATCGCGTTTTTTGGCCAGTATTCGCGGGTTGTTTTTCGCCAGGTCGATATCCAGCTGCCCGATGACCGTCATTCGGTGGTGCGAGAATCATTTCCATGAACGACGAGGCCGAGGCCACAGACTCGGTCAAAGCAGATCGTTCGGTGGAATCGCGTGCGGGACAGATTTCGACGATCACATGATTGAGACACTCTCGACGAACCGAGCCGCCAAGGCGTTCCGCATACGGATTCTGCCAGGGCGATTGCGGCGCCGTAACGACCTCTTCGATACCCATGCCCTCGACTCGCCGTCGGAACTCCTGGCCGTAGATGCCATCGCGGTCGCGGATCATGTATCTTGGCGCAGTGTCCTCGGGGAAGGCTTCGATGATCTGCTGGGCAGTCCAGGCTGCGGTGGGATGCTCGGTCACGTTGAAGCGGGGAATTCCACGATGACCTCTTGCCCGATACGCGGAATGTGGATGGCGCTCCATTGCTAACGGTGGTTCACTCGATGAAGTACACGTCGTCGACCCAGATGTCGGTCATAAGGGGAGGGCCTGCGGTCGGGCCGATGTTTCTCTGGGCCTGCCAGTTGATGCCGTAGACCTGGGTGGGGATCCACTGCGCCTGTTGGTAGCCCCACGTCCCGTCGATGGCGATGCCGCCAGCGGGGGGAACACTGCCATTGCCGGCGTCCAGCAACACGGTGAACTCTTGCCAGCTGGTCGTGAAGTTCAAATGCGCAGCATAGCTGTTGTAGCACATCGAAGTATTCCCGCCGCCGCCGTTACATATCTCGCCGCGCGGGTCGGTATCCGTATCAGGGAACTGGACCTTGACTTGCATCGAGCCTGTAGTCGGGTCCGGCGTGGTCGTCATCCCCCAGAACGTGATGGCCTTGTAGCGGCTGATGTCAAATGGGACGGTGACCATGGGGATGGACGCTCCGGCGTCGCCCGCATCGCTCGCCGACGTGTTGCTGGCGGTGGGGGCACCCGCATCGCCCACGGGCACCTGGGCGAACTCTAAACCGACGCCACAGGTGTCGTAGAGGCCGTTGAGCACACAGGTCTGACGGGCCGCGTGTGCACTCGCCTTGCAATTCAACGTATTCGTCGGCGTGGGGAGCGCGCTGAAGACGAACGAAAGTTGCGGCGGATTCGACGTGTCAGCTCCCGCGTCGGAGAAATAGCCTGCGCCGCTGTTGTACCAGTAGCCCTGCGACAGCGGCGGAGCGATGCCCGTGTCGAGCTCGATGGGCCCGTGGGTCGTTGTCT
>PMBS01000293.1 GCA_003153015.1 Myxococcales bacterium | reverse complement strand
ACCAAGACAGATGCTCCCGCGATGGTCCGCCGCCGGCAAAGCCGGCGGGCTCCCCACGCGACTGGGCGCTTGGACAAAAAAAGGGGGCCTCTGGGCCCCCAAACTACGACCTATTTGGAACGAGTAGCGCGCTAGACGAGCTGCGCATCCTCCTTGATGTCGGACGTGACCAAGCTGATCAGCTCAGATGCCACAGCAACGATCTGCTTTGGCTCATAGCCGTTCTGGCGCAAGTCCCGGTACAAGGACTTGGACAGGATCTTCAGGGCACGTTCCCTGCTAATGACTGGCGCTGCGGTGTTTACGGTTGCCAGAGCTTGAGACATGGACCCTCCTCCCAAGAAGGTTGCCGCCACACCAAGCACGGCCCGTGCCATGAGGTATGACACGCCAACAGGTTGATTCTGCTATTGTCTCGTAGCGGCGGCGCGGGTCTAGCGCGTAGCTGCTTTCGCACCAGAAGCGCGGGCATGATGGGAAACTGTGTGGGAATCGCAACGACAGGTGCGCACGCTGATTCGCAGTAGCGTGGCTCGTGGGATCAGTCTGCCTGCTCCATGCGCCGTACGGAGATCTTGGTGCGATAATGTAGCAAGTTGTAGGTGCAGCACTGTGGTGAGTCTACCTTCCGAGGACGACGTCGATTCCCTGCGGGACTTGGGCGATCACTTGTCGCCGGACTGCGCCGGGCTGGCTGACGGCTTCGCGCTTTCGGACGGCCGGGCTGGCACCTGCACGGCGGTGTCGACGGCGTAGGCACGAATCAGCCGGGTGAGGTCTCGCTCGACCTTCTGCAGTCTCGACAGAATTCGAAACACGAGCAGCAGTAGGGTGGTCACGGCAATGAAGGTGAGGGCGTTGAACCCGCTGGAGACGCCCAACCAAAAGGCAAAGCGATCGGTCGCTTTGGGCACGAATACCACGAGCCCGATTCCGGAGAAGACCACGAGCCAGGCCATCAACTCGATGGTAAAGCGCCGCGTCCGACGAAAGCGCTGCACGACCCAGGCGAGCGACACGACCGCAAGAATGGTTGCGAAGATCCTGATGCCCACGTCAATCCTCCAGCAAACGGTAGAGCAGAAGCCGGAGCACGATATTGATTCCGTTCCGGTTCTTCTGCCCTTTCGCGAGCGAGTACTCGCTGTAGATTGCCCGAATCGGCACTTCGAGAAAGCGCAGGCGGGTCCTGCGGATCTCCTTGATGAACTCGGAGGAGACTTCCATCCGGTCCATGCGTAGCTCGATGGAATCGATGGCCTTGCGGTTGAACCCACGCAGCCCACTCTGCGAGTCGGTCGTCCAGAGTCCGAAGAGCAGGTAGGTGAAGAGGTTCAGACCCCAGTTTCCGACGATCCGGTGGCCGGGCATGCCTTCTGGTGACAGCAGCCGGCTGCCGATGACCGCGTCGGCTTGTCCGCTTTGCAGAGGCCCAAGCACGACCACGATGTCCCCGGGTGCGTGCTGCCCGTCGGCATCGTAGGTTATCGCGAAGTCCGCTCCGATCTTTCGAGCGTAGGCAAGACCGGTGCCCAGGGCTCCACCTAGGCCACGATTGATCGCGTGTCGCAACAGAAGGATTCGGTCGTCGCCGCAGGCGCGCACCACATCGGCCGTCCCGTCGCTGGACCCATCATCGACCACCACCACTCGGATCGACACGCCCTCGATGGTACGCGGCAGGCGGGCCAGCGTGTCCCCGATGACGCGCGCCTCGTTGTATGCCGGGATGACTATGACAAGCTGTGACACGCTAGCCAATCTACAACAGGATAGGCGCGCGTGCTGCGGGATCAGCTAGCCTGCCACATGCAGGACGCGGAAACCGCGGCGCGATACTGCAGAAGGCTTTGGGCGCGGCGCTCGACTGACCAACCCCGCTCGCGCGCCAGCAGGTTTGCGGTTTCCTCCGCCACATCCAGGCCGTGCGTCCTGCTGAACAGCGCGAGGGGAACGCGCCGCCGGAGCACGTCCTCTACTTCGCAGGCCAGGTCGGATCGAATGGCGAACACAAGCTCGGCGGCCAGGTAGGGCAACTCGGGGTCAAGCCTGCGGCCCAGCGAGGCGTCGGAGGCGATGAGTGAGAGGACTTGGTCGACGCGTACACCGTAGGTTTCACAGAGGTGCGCCCCAATGTCGGGCGCCAGATCGAGGGAAGCACTAACGGCCTTGCCAGCCCCAGGCAGGGGCCGCACCCGGGTTTGGCAGGGTCGCACAGCGCCTTGCCGGCCGCGGTCGCGCAGAATCTCGATCGCGCGGTTGACCACTTCTTCGGCCATAGACCGCATGGTGGTCAGCTTGCCACCGGCCACATGGAGCCAGCCCCGCGCGTCCGACCAGATCGCGTGCTCGCGTGAAGTGGCGGCATGGGTCGCAAGCCCACGGTCGATGAGAGGCCTTAGGCCGGCGAAGGTCGAGATCACATCGCTGGGTTGCAGGTCAGCGGGCGGGAAGGCGTGGTTGACGGTTTCCAGTAGGTAGTCCACGTCGTGGCGATGGGCACGAATCTCATCCTCGGGCCGCGGTGGTCGCGCAGGACCACTCGGGCCAGGCCAGTCGGTCTCGGTGGTCCCGATGATGGTGCGGCGGCCAGTGGGCAGGACGAACACGAGGCGGCCGTCGCGCGGGGAATGCAACACCACGGCCCGGCCGAGCGTGGGTAGGCGATCGCCATCCACCACCAGGTGGGCGCCCAGGGTTGGGCGCAGTTTGGGCGGCCCGCCCGAGAAACTGTCGCAGAACGGTCCAGTGGCGTTCACCAGCAGATGGGTGCGAATCTCGAACCGGTCGCCGCCTTCACGGTCCACCGCCTGCGCCACGCGGAAGTTCCCAGAGCGTCGGTGGTCGGGCTGGATCTCAACCTGGGAAACCGCGACAGCCCCGGCGGCCACTGCGTCGAGCAAGTTTTCCAGCACCAGGCGCGCATCGTCGGTCTGGCAATCGACGTATTGTTGCGCACCCAGCAGACCTGCGCTGCGTAGCCAGGGCGCCAGCCGGTGGACCTCGCGGCTGTCGAGGCGGCGGCTGCGCACCGGCGGCTGCCAAAGCGCGAGGGCGTCGTACAGGCCCACGCCCAGGGCGAGCAGCGTGGGTGAGGGAAAGCGGCCGGCGTAGGTAGGATAGAGAAACTCCTTTGGCCGGCACAGGTGCGGGGCGGTTTCGAGTAAGCGGCGGCGTTCGGCCAGGGACTCGATCACCAGGTGGAACTCGCCGTGCTGCAGGTAGCGCAATCCCCCGTGGATGAGTTTTGATGACTGGCTGGAGGTTTGGCTGGCAAAGTCGCCGCGTTCACCCAGGGCCACCTGCAGGCCGCGCGTGGCCGCGTCGCGGGCGATGGCAGCCCCGGTGGCTCCCCCGCCCACCACGAGGAGATCGAACTCCTCGCTCTCGAGACGACGTCGCGCAGCCTCGCGCCAGCCCACCCCGGTCATGGCACTACACCTCTACGTGGGTGAGCGCGATGTGCAACTCTTCCAGTTGCTTGCTAGTGACCGGGGCCGGTGCCTCGGTACAAAGGTCGGTCCCCTTTTGCGTCTTGGGGAAGGCGATCACATCGCGCAATGAATCGGCGCCGCACAGAAGCATCGCCAGCCGGTCGAGCCCGGCCGCGATCCCCCCATGGGGCGGGGGCCCGTGGCGGAAGGCGTCCAGCAAGAAGCCGAACTTGGCGCGCGCATCCTCATCACTGAGGCCGATGGCTTTGAACACGCGCGACTGAACGTCGGCGCGATGGATGCGGATGCTGCCGCCAGCGATCTCGTTGCCGTTGAGCACGAGATCGTAGGCCCGCGCGCGCACTTCGCTGGGCGCGCTCTCCAGCTTGTCCAGATCCTCGGCCATGGGCGAAGTGAACGGATGGTGGGATGCCACCAACTTGCCGTCGTCGCCGCGTTCGAGGAGCGGGAACTCAGTGACCCAAGCGAACTTCCACTGGTCCTTGGGGATCAGGTTGAGCTTGTTGGCGACATGCAGGCGCAGGCC
>PMBS01000203.1 GCA_003153015.1 Myxococcales bacterium | reverse complement strand
TGCTGCAGGCGCTGGCGGTCGAGCCCACGCTGCACAGTGTGTACGACCTCCTCGACGCGGAAGGGCTTGAGCACGTAGTCGTAGGCCCCGTGCTTCATTGCTTCGATGGCGGTCTCCACCGTGCCGAAGCCGGTCATGATGACGGTCAGCACTGGAATGCCCAGCTCGGTGATCTTTTCGATCAGCTCGAGGCCGTTCATGTTGGGCATTTTTAGATCTGAGATGACCAGGTTGTAGCTGCGGCGCTGCAACTCCTCCAATGCCTGCACCCCGTCCTCCACGGTGCGGACCACGTAGCCCTCGAGGCCGAGGAAATCCGAGAGCATTTCGCGGATGACGCGTTCGTCGTCGACCACCAGAATGCGCGGGCTCTCGCTGCTGAGCGCGAACCCGAAGCGCTCGCCCGAGGAACCGGCGTCCTCAGCAGAGTCGTTGGCGGAAATGCCCGGGTCGGCCATGATGGGTGCGTCGTCTTTGCTGGCTAAGTCTACCTCAAACTTAGACCGTCGAAGAACTGGTCAAGCTTGTCCCTGCAGGATTCGTCCAGGTAGTCGAAGTTCACGCCGCGGTCGGTGACCTCCCAGAAGTCCTTGGCGTGGATGCGCAGCATTTCGGTGCGGATCGAATTGAGACGCTCGGGACTCTCTGAGCGCATGTCGTCGCTGATGCGTTGCGCGTGGCCATCGGCCCCATGGACGAGGTAATACGCGGCCAGCTTGACCTGGGCCTTGCGCACGCCGCGCAAGGCCTTCTCGTCAGACTTGGTCTCGGGTTCTCGGTCGACCTCGAGAAAGATGCCCAGCATGGTGTCATGCGCGGGAGAGGCAAGCTCGAAGGCGCGCTCACACAACGCGCCCAGATCATGGGCCGAAGTCTCGGTGACAAATCCCATCCCGGCGCCGCGCGCGACCTGGCCGTAGTATGCAAAGTGCTGGGCAATCGCCAGCACCAGATCGGTCCAGCCGTGCCGGAGGAGAAGCTCGGCCAGCAGGCGGTACTGGTTGAGGATGTTGTAGCAGGCCCGCACATCGTGGCTGTTGATCGCCCCGCGCAGGTAAGTGTTGAAATACTTCACCACCGCCGCGACCACGGCGCGGTCATCGCGCTGCAAGGCCGCCTCGCCCACGTAGCGGCTTTCGATGGCCACCACGTGGGCCATCTCGGGCAGATGATTCAGTGACTCGGCAAACACGCTGCGCAGGTGGCGCAGGACCTTCCATTCGAACCAGAGTCGCTGGCGCTCCAGCTCGCGCAAAGACTCCGGCTCCATCGCAATGAAGTCCGGGTTGCCGCGGATGCGGGGGCCCACGGCGAACCATTCGGTGGGCAGGCTTGCCTTGTGCGGCTGGTAGCGAACCACGGCTTCGCGCAAGGCGGCTGTGGCGTGGGATGCGATGATCTTGTCCTTTTGCGCCACGGCGTTGACGGCCACGTCGGCAAGATGCTCCATGGCCGCGATGCTGATGGCCTGGCGCGCGGCCAGGTCGTGCGCGGACTTGCGGCCCACCCGGCGGCCCAAGGCTGCGTCGAGCACATGCTGGCCGATGCGCACGATCACCTTGCCCGGATCGAGGAAGTCGAACACGTAGGCGAAGTAGGGGATGAGCAGCAGCAGGCTAGCGCTGGTCATCAGCACGGTCATCACGATGGTAGCGCGCGGGACATAGTTGTTGCCTACCGCCAACGTGACCCAAACCGCGTTGAGACAGGCCACCACGAAGAAGCCCATGATGGCCAGGTTGGTCTTGTCGCGGAAAAACATGTCCGCGATCCGGGGCGTGTAGCGGGTAGCAGCCAGTTGGACCACGATGGAAACCACGGTGATGGCGATGCCTAGCACCGCCACGATGATCTGGGCGAGGGCGCCCAGCTCGTTCTGCAGGGTCCCCGGATCGAGGTCGAGCAGGAGCCGCAACGGGCCTAGGAGCAAGGCCGGGCCGCTGCGCTGACCCAGCCAGTAGGCGTCGAGCAGCCAGCACCCGCCAAAGATCAGGCCCGCCACCAGAGCCAGCAGGGTGATGCCCGAGGGGAAATGTGGCCGCCAACGCGTACCGCCGGTGGCCGCGACCATCCCCGGGATCTCGCCCGAAGGTCGCTTCCCGCTCAAGTGGCTCCCGGTTTGCGCGAGGGCATGCACCGGAACCCGGATGAAGATACAATCATCCAGTATCCATGCTTCTCGCGGTTGATATTGGAAACACTCATACGGCCTTCGGTCTGTTCGACGGCGAAGCCCTGCGTCTGGATTGGCGCATGGAAACGCGAGTCGAACGTACAGCAGACGAGTATGCGGCAACTCTATCGGGGTTGCTTGACATACAAGGCCTGACCATGCGGCAGGTCACGGGGGCCATTATATCGTCGGTCGTTCCGCCTGCCACCGCGCCGATGGAACGGCTTTTTGCACGCTATTTTGGCGTGACTGCCTTGGTCGTAGGGCCGGGGATGAAGACCGGAATGGCCGTCCTTTACGAGAATCCGCGAGATCTGGGGGCGGATCGCATCGTCAACGCGGTGGCCGCCTATGCGCGTTGGCCGCAGGGCGCCATTGTGGTGGACTTCGGCACGGCTACCACCTTCGACGTGGTCACGGCACGCGGAGAGTACGCCGGTGGCGTGATCGCCCCCGGACTCATCGTCTCGGCCGACGCGCTCTATCGTTCCACCGCGCGTCTTCCACGGGTGGAAATCGCCAGGCCCAAGCACGTGGTGGGCACCAACACAGTGGCCAGCATCCAGGCCGGCCTGGTGTTTGGCTACGCGGGGATGGTCGACGCTCTGGTCAACCGGATCCGCGCGGAGATGAATTACGCGCCCAAGGTGGTGGCCACCGGCGGCCTGGGCGCCCTGATGGCACGGGAATCGTCCACCATCGAAGAGTGTGACGAGCTTTTGACCCTGCGAGGCTTGCGCATCCTGTTTGAGCGCAACCATGTCTAGCGCAGCGGAGCCCATGCAGCTCCAGCCGCTCCCGGCGGCGAGTCTGTCGCCAGCGGTGGCCAAGTTGGTGGGAGGTGCGATCCCGGCCAAGCTGATGGCGGCGCGGGGCATGGCGCCCTTGCGGCCGGCCGAGTTGTTGGTTGCCATCTACCAACTGTCGTTCGACGGCGATGCAGTGGTCCGGGCGGCCGCCGAGGCTGCGCCGGGCAGCTTCCCCGACAATGTCATCAACCCGCCCTTGGGCGAGGCCTTGCCTGCGCCCCTACTGCATTTTTTTGCCACTCGGCTGCCCGGCCAGCGCACGGCTGCCTTGGAGAGGATCCTCTACAACCCGGCTACCGCCGACGAAACCTTTGTCATGCTAGCCGGCCGTCTGGACGAAAGCTTGCTTGAGGTTGTCGCGCAGAATGAAGTGCGTTTGTTGCGCTGCCCAGCCATCGTGGAGGCCCTGTTTTTCAACAAACGGGCGCGCATGTCCTCGGTCAACCGGGCGGTGGAGCTGTGCGCGCGCAACGGCGTGCGGCTGGAGGGCATACCGGCCTTTGACGAAATCGTGAGCGCCATACGCCAGGATCCCGAGGCCACGGATGCGGCAGCCATCGATAGCCGCTTCCAGGCGGTTCTGACCGCGGCCGAGGCTGCTTCGCCACCCGGCGGGGCGCCTGGGCAGGGCGGGGAGCTGGGCGACGGGGAGGCGGCGCCCGAGGAGAAACGGCGAGCGGCTGGCATGTCATTTATCAAGTTCGACGACCTCAGGCTCTTCGAGAAGATCCGGCTCGCGACGGTTGGGAATGCCTATTGCCGCAAAATGCTGGTTCGTGACAGCAACCGGCTGGTGGCCATGACGGTCATTCGCTCGCCGCAGATCACGAACATGGAGATCCAGCGGATCGCGGGCAGTACCAACGTGTGCGACGACGTGATTCGCTACATCGCAAACAGCCGAGACTGCAGCAAGGACTACGCGGTGAAGCTGGCCCTGGTGAGCAACCCCAAGTGCCCGCTCGGCTCCTCGCTGCGCTTCTTGGCCTACTTGCACCCGGATGACCTACGCAACATCTCGCGTTCGAAAAACATCCCGGGGGTACTGGCGACATCGGCCAAGAAACTGCTCCAGCAACGGGAGGGTGGACGCCACCAGCGTTGATGACCAATGGTCTAAGCAATTCCAGGCCGGGGTTCTTGGTCCGTGTGGGCACGCTCATGGTGGCGCCGGGCCGGGCGTTGGCCGATATCCAGGCACGGGAGCGCGGCGGGGTGGGCGACGCCCTCGTGATCTTGCTGCTCGGCGTGCTGGCTTTTCGTCTTCCCGCTTTGGCGCGCGCGGTGCTCATGGTCCGCGAGGCTTCCCTCGCGGGCACCCTGGCGCTGCTTCTGGGTATCGTGGGCGAGGACCTGCGGCCGGCCCTGTTGGTTGCGCTGTCGGCTGGAATTGCCATCACGCTCTTGGCTGGTCGGGGCCGTCGCGATCCGGGACTGGATATTGAGCTGGGCGCAGCGTGCAGCATCCCCTATCTCTTGCTTTCTGGTCTGGCTGAACTGGCCGGCTCGCAGGCGTTGCTTTCCGGTGCCGCGCGCGGGCTGGGCTCGACGATTTCCGTCATCGCGCTGGCCTGGGCGTTCATGGTTTTCGTCCTCGGGGTTCGGCTGGCGCGTGGCCGCACGCCTCGAGCGAAGCTCGCCGGTGAGCCGGCCGCATCGACGCCCGCGGGGGCGGAGCCGCCCAGGCGCCCGCGTGGGGCAGCCGCGATCGTGGGCGGGGTTCTCGCCGGTGCACTCACCCTGAATGTCGTCTGGCTCAGTCACAACCGCGATGCCATCGCGCCGGTCGGTCGCGGGGTTCGCGCTCCCGCTTTCGTGCTTCCGCGCATCGACGGAGTCCCGGGCACCGTGGCGCTTGCTGAGCTGCGAGGCAAAGTCGTGCTGCTCGATTTTTGGGCTCGTTGGTGTCCACCGTGCCTCGCCCTTGCACCCACGCTCCATGACCTCTACCTTGCGCGGCGATCGCAGGGCGTGGAGTTCTTGGCCATCAGCTCGGAAGGCTCGATGGCTGACCGGGCTGAGATCCAGGCCTTCGTGCGCCAGCACCCAGCGCCCTATCCGAATCTCTTCGACGACCGGGAGGTGGGCGGCCTGTACCGGGTGGTTTCGTTGCCTCACTTGGTCGTCATCGGCCGTGACGGAGTCATCCGCAGGGTCATGGTCGGGCAGAGGGGCAGGGCGGACATCGACGCGGCGATCCAGCAGGGACTGGACAACTGACACCTTGTTTGTGCTCGTGAGCGTCTGGCCTTAGAATCGAATAGTGCGCCTTGGGCGATATGTGGCGGCTGAAGCCGTGGTGCTGGCGAGCGCGCTCGCCGGCGTGGCTTGGGCTACCCGAGCCTCCGTGCACTTCTTCAGCGAGCGCGGACGCGCCGAAGTGGGGCAGCCGCGCAGCCGTCGAGAAGTGAGCCCTGGGCTTTCCACCGCGCTCCTGCCGCGCGGCGACCTGTCGAGCCCGCCCAACCCCACCATCTTCGAGGAACCAGCCGGCACGTTTCTCGGCATGTCCGACGAGATGCTGCTGGAGCGCGTGCGCGACCAGCCCATCCTGGGCATGAAGCTCAACAAAGGCGGGGCAACCCTGTCGTTCCGGGTTGAACTCGCCGATGGCTCACGCGCGGCCTTCAAGCCGGCGCAGACCGATCTACGGACTATCCCGCGCAAGGAAGTGGCGGCCTACCGGCTCAACCGGCTGCTGGGCCTGAACGCGGTGCCTCCGGCAGCACCTCGCATGGTGAGCCGCGAGGAGATCTTCTTACATCTCCATCCCGACAGTCTGGCGGATCTGCCGCGCATCCGGGCGGAAACCGTGTTCAATCCGCTGGGCAAGACGGCTGGCGTGATCATGTACTGGGTGCCCGGAATCAAGGACTTGGACTTGGACACGCCGGGAGGGCTCCACCAGACCATGCAATGGTTGACGCAGGGGCACCCCATTCCGGTCGACAAGCGCGCGCTGGCGGCCCAGCTCTCGCAACTCGTGGTCTTCGACTTTCTGACCTCCAACCCCGACCGCTTCAGCGGCGGGAACATGAAGACATCGGCCGATGGCTCACGCTTGCTTTTCATGGACAACACCATGTCCTTTTTCATCGAGCCTGAGGGCAACGAGCACACGCGCTCGAACTTGCATCGGACGCAGCGATTCTCGCGCCAGCTCTATCAGGCGCTTGACCGGGTCACCGTTCCTGCGCTGGAGGGAATCTTGGCGCAGGCGAGTCAGGACGAGTACCAGATTCTGACCCCCAGCGAGATTCGGGCGGTGGTCGCCCGGCGTGACCTGGTCAGGCGCCACATCGACGGCCTGGTGGCCAGCTACGGCCCGCGCAACGTTCTGGTGTTCCCGTAGCTAGTTTTTTCACCACAGAGAGCACAGAGAACACAGAGGTCGGAGAAGAAGAAGGGGGTTCGGACCGGACAGAATCAAACCCTTCCCCTTCCGGTCCGGCTCTGTGACCTCTGTGATCTCTGTGGTGAAAGAGCTAACCTAGGCGCCGAACTCGATCATGCGTAGCATGGCGGTGGCGGCTCGCTGGCGCACAGCCTCGGGAACCGTGACCAGACAGGGGGCCGGTTCGTCGCGCAGGGTTTCGTAGACG
>PMBS01000294.1 GCA_003153015.1 Myxococcales bacterium | reverse complement strand
TGGTTGGCGGGATCGTGGTCGTCTTTGCGTCGACGGACAGGTCTGCAGGCATCTGGCCGTCCAATCCCGAGAAGATCGTGGTTAGCACCTGCGGGTGTCGTCCCGGTTCATAGATCCAACTGGACACCGACCTCGACCACTTGCTCGACCGGGATCGAGAAATGGTCGGTCGTGCTGCGCGCGTTGCGGGCCAAAAACGCGAACAGCGGCTCGGTCAGCCGTCCCATGTGCCCCTGCCGGTTAGCGACCAAGGTTTCGCGCCCGATGATGTATACGATCTGGCCCGGATCCGCTGCGATTCCGTGCTTGGCCAGCGTCGGTCCAAGCGATGCAGGCACGCGAGGCACTTGCATGAAGCCGTAGTGCAAGAGCACGCGCACCAGGCCACCGCCCAACGGTTCGACGGTCGCGCGCCCTGAATTGGGCACAAAGGGAACGTGTTCCGTCACCACGGTCAGCAGGACGACGTGCTGGTGAACCACGTGAAACCGTTGCACCAAGCGCACCAGGGCCGGCGGCACGCCAGTCGGGTTATCGGAAAGCACGACCGCTGTGCCAGGGAGTCGCGTGCGACTCTTCGAGACGAGGTGGTCAATGAAGGTGGCCACGGGGATCGACTCCTTGCCTACCGCATCGGCCAGGTAGCTTCGTCCGATGCGCCAGGTGAGCATCACCCACGCGAAGGCTGCGCCCACCAAGCAGGGCAGGTAGCCACCGTCGAAGAACTTGAGGCCATTGGCCAATACGAACGGAATGTCGAACGAGAGGAACAGCAGAAGCACGCCCAGGGAGCGCGAACGCGACCAGTTCCAGGCATGGCGGACGACCTTGTAGTAGACAATCGAAGTGATTGCCATGGTTCCGCTGACAGCCAGCCCGTAGGCGGCGGCGAGACCGGACGATTGCCGGAAGATGACCACCAGTCCGATGCAGGCCAAAGCCAAACTCCAGTTGAGCAGCGGCACGTAGGTCTGACCCTCTGCTTGCCCGCTGGTGTGCCTGACCGCTACCTCGGGGAAATAGCCGAGCCGAATCGCCTGATGGGTAATTGAGAAGACCCCCGAAATGAGCGCTTGCGAGGCGATGACAGTGGCTGCGCTGGCCAGAACAACGGCCGGGTAGATCCAAGGACCACGGGGAATGAGCGCATAGAACGGTCGCTCTGCGCCGCTCGGGTCGGTGAGCAGCGCCGCCCCCTGCCCAAGATAGCAGAGCAGGAGCGCGGGGTAGATGAGCCCCAGCCATGCCCTACGGATTGGCCTGCGGCCGAATTGCCCCATGTCCGCGTAAAGCGCCTCGCCTCCAGTGACCGCCAAGACGACGCCGCCGAGCACGCGAAACCCAGAAACTCCATTGTCCAGGAAGAAACGCACCCCGTGATAGGGCGACAGTGCCCCCAGGATCGTGGGCTGCCGGACAACGTGATAGAGGCCGAGGGTGCCGATGGTCACGAACCACGTGACCATGACCGGACCAAACAGCTTGCCAATCTTCCCGGTACCGCGCCGCTGGACGAAGAAGAGCGCGACCAGGATGGCGACGGTCAGGGGAACGATATAGGGTCGAAACGCGTCGGTCGCGACCTGCAGCCCCTCCACCGCCGAGAGTACGGAGATGGCCGGCGTGATGATCCCGTCGCCGTACAGCAAGGCAGCGCCCAGCACCGCAATTGTCGCGACCCACCCGACGTGGCCGACTCGGGCAGGGCTGGCCTTGGGCAGCGCCAGGGCCAAGAGCGCCATGATGCCACCCTCTCCCCTGTTATCAGCGCGCATCATGAAGCCAAGGTACTTGACCGTGACCACCATCGTGACCGACCAGACGATCAGCGACACGACGCCCAAGACGTTCTCCGGGCTCGGCGGTGCCCCGTGCCGGGAATGCAGGCATTCTTGCAAGGTATAAAGGGGGCTGGTTCCGATGTCGCCGAACACCACCCCGATCGCGCCGAGAATGAGCGCGGCTGCGCCCGGACCAACCGACGGCCGAGCCGCCGCAGTGGGATTGATAGAACCTGCCATGTCGCAACCGGAAGGATGCACCAAAACGGACCGGAGCGGTCACGTCACGCGCGTGGCCAGTCGAACGCAGCATAATGCCAATCACCAAAACGATGGCGGCAGGCCGCCACGAGTGGAGCAGACCTTCGGCCTTGTCGGCCTCCTACCTCCCTCGAATTGAATGAGCGACTCTTCATTTTGATTGGAAAGGCCGCCATTCCGCAATGCAACTACCCGAACTTGCTTGCATCGTATCGGTGGCCCGAAACCTGCTACCTGGATCAACCGGCACGGGCACGTCATCGGTGCCGCGCCCTATCGCAACATGTAGATGAGTATGTCTGAGCAGCCAGGTTCGCGCGCATGCGGAATTGCCATGATTTCATCAAAAGACTTAGGCGGATTGACAGGGTGCGACCTGCTGCGCGGCTTGGTCTTCGGAGGGAAATCCAATTCCGAGATCCAGGCTCGCTTGGACGCCGAGTCCGACACCCCGGCGAGTTTTCAGAGGCTGGCTTTTGAACTTACTGGCCTGACTGTGGCTGAGGAAATGGCCGGGGCGGTTTTCAAGTCTCTGGCCACCCATCTTCAAGATTTGCGCGGGGTCCTAAAGCGGCCGATCGGGGTTAGGACTGCCGCGCTGGACCTGTCTGATCGCCTGGAGAGCTTCTTGCGAGAAGAAGGCGTGGCGGGGAAACTATCCCATGAAAGCCTGGTGCGGATGGCTTTTGTTGATTATCTCACTGGGTTGCCGAATTTCGGGAGCCTTTCCGAGCGCTTCGAAAGCGAGATCAAGCGGGCCGAGCGCTACGGCCGTCTGCTCTCCCTGCTCATGATCGATGTAGACGGTTTCAAGGAGATCAACGACCATTTCGGCCATATGGCCGGGAACTTGGCCTTGAAGCATGTGGCGGGTTTGCTCCGGAACTTCGTCAGGGAAACCGACATAGCGGGCCGCTATGGTGGCGACGAATTCATGATCTTGCTACCCGAAACCCCCAAGCACACAGCTGAGGGACTGGCCGAAGGGATTCGGGCGTTGATTTCCGCCACGCCCCTCCGTTTAGATGAACAAGGTCCACTTCCTGTGACAGTCAGCGTCGGGATGGCGTCGTTTCCACGAGACGCGCGAACCGCAGGTGCGCTGATGGCCGAAGCGGACGAAGCCCTCTACAAGGCCAAGCGCGGCGGGCGGAACCAGGCGTGCTTCTCCAAGCCGAAGACTTCAGCCGTCCTTTCGCTCGGCCCGACCGCGGCCCAGACCTATCACTGCGTGCATGTCATGGGAGATTTCAACGGGTGGGATCGAACGGCTGAGCCCATGAATTGGGATCCACTGAAGAAGTGCTTCAACGTCGAATTGTTTCTGGCGCCCGGCAAGTACGAGTACAAGTTGTTGCTCAACAAGGAGAAGCTGACAATCGACCCGGATAACCCGGAGTCGGTGTACGACGGATTTGACGGATGCAATTCGGTTCTGAGAGTTTCCGGGTAGAGAGATCCATGAGCCGGTGCTTTCCTGCTATGCTTGATGCGCAATTTTCTCGCCAGTACGAGGTTTCTGCGGCTGACACCGAGTACAGGAACCTCCGAAACGTCTGCGCATCCGGCAGGGCTATTGTTGCTTCGACGACAGCTCCTTGAACAACTGCTCCTGTCTCTCCGTCACGAGAATGCTGTATGAGGAGCTGTAGGAGTCTATCTTCAACCTGAGGTCTCCGTACTCCTCTGTTTCGATCATGCACTTGAGAGTCACTCTATTCGATTTCAGCGCAATCCTGTCCTTGCCAAGCTTGAGGCTCCCGAGGGATATTCTAGTACACTTCGGCTTGATCATGGCGTGGCCGTCCCACTGTTCCGAATACTCGCCGCCCTCGCCAATCCTAAGACCCATTGTTCTCAGCGGAATCTTGGTCTTCTTGTAGACTTCAGCGTCCGAAGCTCCTGCGGATCCCCGATCTCCCTCACCGCGACATTGTAGACGCCTGTCTTTCGCCTCGGCGCATTTCCCTTTGACTTCGCAGCCTTTCTTGTTCTTCGCGGATGTCTTGCTTTTCCACCCGCTCCGCCAGCTCACACCTCCGAAAGTAAGCTGCGGCCGCCCAGGCGCATCAGCAATCCTCGTGCCAGCGCAGCCCGCTCCAAGAAACCGAGGATTTCCGCCACGATCCTCCTGGCCGCTCACCTGGCTTTGTACTTCAAGTGCAAAGCTCGAGAGCCGTTTGCACACGAAGTACAACGCCGGCGACCCCTCGCCGGCCCCGACCGGCCTCGGGAGGGGGTCGGCCCACAGCTCGAGGTCAAAGAACGGGCAGAGACGGACGCCACCGTTGCGGTCGTGTCCCAACCGAGCGTGCTGCTTTCACCCACAATAACCGCCATCGGGAAGGTGCGCAGGTGCTCGCGCACGAGACGGTGCAGGCTCTCGTTTTCCGGCTGCCGGCGGGCGTAGACCGGGCCGGCGGGTAACCGTTGTGTGCGGACCGCTGCCTCCACATTGGAGAGGTCGCTCTCGACCACGCAAGACGGTCTATCCCTTCACGCCCGCGTCGGCGTCCCATCAGTTCAGGTACTCTGCGCCGTCCGCCGGTTCAGACGGAGGAGGTCTTGCGGGATATGGTTTGGGCGCCTCTGTGGGCAGGCCCATGGGGGCCAAGATTTTCTTTATGGTGTCCTCGGTCTTGTGAAGGGCTACGAGGCGCAGCGGGCACAGGTCGCCTACGGCAACGCCGAGGCATCGACCAATCCGTGCGGGCGACCGCAGGTCGCCCCTACCCCGCTGCCACGCGCTGGTCTACGACGCTTTGGCGTCGGGGGCAGCCGGCGCGTCCGCCTCTGCGTCGGGCTCGGCCGTCCAGCCGCAGCCCTGGGCCAGGCAGCGCAGGCGCACGCCCGCGCGCGAAACCTTCTGCACCACGAAGGCGGCGCCACACTGCGGGCAAGGGTTGGCCAAGGGACGATCCCAGGTCAGTCGCACTTGGTCTTGGCGTAGTTGGAACAGCCGAAGAAGATCTTGCCCCGCCGCGACCGCTTCTCGCTGAGATACCCGCCGCAGCCGGGACGGGGGCAGGCGACGCCCAGGGAAATCGCGCTGGTGGTCTTGCAGTCCGGGTAGCGCGAACACGCGAGAAACTCGCCGAAGCGACCGCGTCGGATCACCATGGGCGAGCCGCAGGTCGGGCAAATCTGGTCCGACGGCAGCGTGGCAGGCTGAACCGTCAGGGTTCCGTCCGGGTTGCGCGAGTACTCCTTGG
>PMBS01000367.1:18607-37184 GCA_003153015.1 Myxococcales bacterium | reverse complement strand
CCAGTCGCGCTGGTTCGCCCACCACTAGCGGTCGTCGTGCCGCCGCTTCCGGTCGTCGTGCCGCCCGATCCCGCCGTCGCTGTGCCACCGGTCGAAGCAGTCGTGCTGGTGGTTCCGCCGGTTGCGCTGGTCTCCGGACTCGTGCGTCCGCCGGTTTCCGCGGTCCCGCCGTTGCCGCCCGGGCCGCCCGATCCACCGGTCGCCGTGCCGCCCCCGGAAGAACTGCAAGCGGCGAACAAGAATCCCGCAGCTAGGATGGCCAGGAGATTCCCCTTCATGCCCAAGGCCCTGGGCTCGACGCATGTCGTGGTGTGCATCGGTTCCTCCATGAATTGCGGTAAGTGGGTTCCCGTTTCAGGGTACACCAATCGGCGGCGAGGTTGTGACCTTCAATGCCGGGTATGGGGAAGCCATAGACGGTGGCGTTGACCGCCCGCTCGATATCGAGACCTCTCGTGAGCGCGCTCGTCATTGATACTTCGTCTTGGATCGCGTACTTCCGGGAGGGAAGCGGCGATGCCATCATCGAGCCCGCGCTCGAGGAAGGGACGGTGTACTTGCCGCCGGTCGTCGCTGCCGACCTTCTCTCTGGCCGGATGGCCGAACCCGCACGCGGCGACCTGGAAGAATTCCTGCTGACTCTTCCCCTGTGCCCGGCGGACGTCGCGCACTGGTTTCGCGTGGGCAGATTGCGCAACTCGCTTGCGGCCAAGGGTCTCTCTATCTCGACCCCCGATGCTCACGTCGCCCAGTGCGCCCTCGACCTCGGCGCCGACCTGCTCTCGGCGGACACAATCTTTCGCCTTGTGGCTCGTCACACGAAGCTGTCCCTGTTCAGGCTGTGAGTCCTGTGTGGGACGCCGCGCTTCACCACGCGCGAGGCTTGCGGGCGCCACGGCGCAGCACGATTCGTCGCGGGCAGGGCGAAGGCGGGGACCAAACTCGCAGCACGGCCAACGAACTGTGGGCCGTCCGGCATCCAACTCTGGCATCAACCTGCGCTACAACTCGAAGGCACAAGGAGACAAGATCATGGGTAACCCGTTCATTCACGTCGAGCTCAACACCACGAATCTCCCCAAGGCGAAGGCTTTCTACGCCAAACTTTTCGACTGGAAACTCCAGGATCTCCCGGCGGAGACGCCGGGCGGTGAGTACACCATCATCAAGGTCGGCAAAGGCGTGGGCGGCGGGATGATGAAGCAGATGATTCCCGGCGCTGGGTCGGCCTGGCTGCCCTACGTGCTGGTGAAAGACATCGATGCGGCGACCAAGAAGGCGAAAAAGCTTCGCGCCAAGATCATGAAGGGCGTGACCGAAGTCGAAGGGATGGGCTGGCTCAGCATTATCGTCGACCCCACTGGCGCCAGCTTGGGTTTGTGGGAACCCAAGGACATGTGAATCGATTGTCCACGTCCTTGACGCGCGTTTGATGTCGCAATTTGCGACCTCAAAGAATCGGACGATTCAAGCGCTTTCCGTCGCCACCCTGGCCAACCGCTTGTCCCCGGTCCAGATCGCATGTCGGCCGGCCGTTGCGGCCGCCAGCAGATGAGCGTCGATCCACCCGATGCCCGATGCACTCAGCTTGCGTGCCTCGATCAGGGCTCCTCCTCACTCTAGTCCAACAAGCCTCTGGTACCGACCTCCGCCGCCCTCAGATGCCGCGCAGGCGGCGCAGGATCTCGCGCGCCGGCCCGGTGGCGCGCCAGCTCCAGGACGACAGCAGCTCGTCGACGCGAGCCTGCAGCCGGGCCCGGTCGGCACCCAGTTCGCTGCTAGCGTGAGTCAGGGCGTCGCGCTGTGCTTGAACTTCTTCCAGCGTGCGAGTCAGCGAGTCGCGCTGTGCCTGAATCTCGTCCAGCCTGCAGACCAGCGAGTCGCGCTGCGCTTGAACGTCGCCCAGCGTGCGGGCCAGGGAGTCGCGCTGCGCTTCAACTTCTTCCAGCGTGCGGACCAGCGAGTCGCGCTGCGCTTGAACGTCGCTCAGCGTGCGGGCCAGGGAGTCGCGCTGCCCTCGAACCTCGTCCCGCGCGCTGGCCAAGCTGTCGCGCTCCCTTTCGACCGCATCCAGCGTACGGGCCAAGGTGTCGCGCTCCGCTTCAACCTCGTCGAGAGTGCGGTCCAACTCGTCCCGCTCCCATTTGGCCGCCTCCAGCGCGCTCCGCTGCTCCTTGACCTCGACCAGGGTGCGGGCCAGCGCATCCCGCTCCTGCTGTGCCCGCTCCGTCTCGCGGCTGGCCGCGCCCTGCTCGCGCCGCAACCGCTCCAGCTCCTCCAAGCGGGTGGTCCCTTGCTTCTGCGCGACCTCGAGGTCGTGCTCGGAAACGGCCAGCGCGGATTCCAGTTCCTCCACGCCCCGGTGGCGCAGGAAGAGCTGTAGCCGAATGGCGTCGGGATCGTAGGTGGACAGCGTGGCAGGGTCGCGAATGAAGCGGGCGCCCGACTCCACGCCATCGTACCGCGCATATGAGCCAAGCGCGCGCTCGGCCGGATCCCGGCGCGCCTCGCGTTCTTGCAAGATCTTGCGCTCGCCCTGAGCCTGGGTGCGGATGGGGTAGTGGCGCAACAGGAAGCGGACGGGAAACACGCGGCGTTCCGGGACGATGGCCTCGTGCCCGCCGGACGAAACCAGATCCACCGGCGATTTCTTCCAGGCGTTGATGCGCAGCCGGTCGAAACGGCGCGCCGGCTCGCAATACCGGAAGGTTGCGCGCAGGTCGTCTCCCTTGCGGTAGTTGTCGTCGGTCGGCGGAAAGCCGAAGGCCGCGAACTCGATGGCGTTGTAGCCGGCTTCCTGCACCCGCCGGATGGCCTGGCACAGGTCGAGGTGCGGCCACGGGCTCTCGCGGAACTCATCAACACCGTGGTGGATGAACCAGTCGCCGTCCAATTCCTGGGCCAGCTTCTGCTTGCGCTCCAGGATGCGACCCCAGGTTGACCGCTGGGCGTCTTGTGCGGGAAGACCCGATTCGTCGGGAAGAACCTCGATCGCGATTAGGCCCTTGCCAACAAACCGTTGGGCTTCCGCCACCGTAGCGTCGGTCGAAGCGCGATCGATGAGGTATACCGACACACCCTGCTCGACAAGGTGCTGGATGGACAACCCGATGATGTCTTCCTCGTTGTAGGCGGCCATGATGGCCGTGACCGAGAAGCTTCCTGCCGCGTCCACGCGATCCTCAACCCGCGGCCTTCTCGGCCGGCTGCGCCTGGGCGTAGAAGAAACCAGCCTGTTTTTCTCGATGTCCCATCTCGTCTGCGTCTCCTCGCTAATCGCGTCTTATATCACCACGCCCGGCTATTCGCCTGCGGCAAGTCGAAATCCGTCCGGGTGCGGACAGGAAGCCCTATGGACGCACCGAAGGCGCGCTATTGGGCTTGTCCGTGACCTTGCCCGCGCCCTTGCCCACAAAGCCGATCTGACGGCCGGTCAGGGTCGGCATCAGGTTCTCGATCGCGGAATACGGGGAAACGATGCCTTTGCGATGGGCCTCGATGCTCTTGTCGTGAGCCGCAAACTTCCGGTTCATCCTTCGCTCCAGCTCGTCGACCTTGGCGGCGAGTGCGCGGTTCGTGGCAAGGATGCGCCGGAACCGAACGAACGCCCGCACCACCAGGATGCTCATTTCCACGGCCCTAGGCGAGTTCAGCACCGAGGCGGCCATGAGCGCGCCATGCTCGGTGAAGGCGGTCGGAAGTTTCCGCTTCCCTCCCCACTGCAAACTTGAAGTCGCAAATTGCGACTTCAAGTTGGCGAACTCTTCGCGGGCGAGCTGGAAGGCGAAGTCGGGTGGAAACCGGCCGGCATTCCGCTTCACCTGCTCGTTCAGTCTGGTCGGCTACGGAGTCATGCCGGTGTTCCCGGCACCACTGTCGTATCCGTGTCAATGCCCGAGTCAGTCGCGTCTTCGCCGTCTCACGCCGGACGTACCAGCGCTTCTTGAGCGACACGTCCCAATGGTGCGTGAAGCCCAGTAAGTCGAAGGTTTCCGGTCGCTCTCCGCTCGTCCTTTGCTCACGCCCGTTCCCCGTGAGCCGCGCCGGCCGCTCAAATCGGACCAGCCGTGTCTTCTTCGGGTGCAAGCGCAATCCGTACTTGCCGAATCGCTTCGGCATGACGTCCAGCACTCGCCTGGCGTCGTCCTACCGCTCGAGTCCGGCAAGCGTTCTCAAGAGTGCACCGTCCGGCAGTCTCCAAATGCCATGCCTGTTCGCTTCTCCACACGCTTACCCGCCCGTGGGTTATCCTGTCCCCGCATGATTCGCGTCTGCTGCTCCAACCGCACTGAGGCGCTGCTAGCGGCGTTCGTGCGCAACCTGCAGTGCGAGCGGCAGAGCGAAGGTCCCTTTGCGCCGGTGCGCGTGGTGGTGCCCAATCGCAATGTGGAAACGTATCTGCGCCTGGGCGTAGCGCGGGCGTGTGGAATTGCGGCCAATTTGCAGGTCACGTTTCTGCGCAGGCTGCTGGCCCACGTGGCTGAGCAGGCGATTCCCAACGGCCGCGTCGTCGATGCGCAGCAAATCGAGGGTCACTTGCTGGCGCTGTTTCACGACGATGGGTTTCTCAAGCAGCCCGAGATGGCGCCGGTGCGCGACTACCTTCTCGCGGGCGGCGGGGCGCGGGACGCTGTCGATCGCCGGCGCTGCCAGCTCGCCTTCCGGCTGGGCCCACTGTTCGAGGAATACGCAACGTCGCGCGCCGAAATGGTCCAGACCTGGGAGACAGGCACCAGTCTCGACGACGATCGCCTGTTTGCCACCACGGAAGCCTGGCAGCGCGGCCTCTGGCTGGCCATCTTCGGCCCTGCGGGTCGCATCGCCCGTCGCTCACAAGCCGAGGGCGTGACCTGGTTGCGCATCGACGAGCTGCTGGCGCGCGCCGAGGCGCAGGGCAAGCTCGCAGCCGAAAAGCTGGGCCCGCGGTTGCACCTATTCGGTGTCTCCTACGCGGCACCGGCCTACCATCGCATGCTGGCCGCGCTCGGCCGCCACATCGAGGTGGTCCTCTACACCCTCAACCCCTGCCGCGAATTCTGGGAAGACGTTGAAACGACATCCGAGGTGCGCCACCGCGTGGCCAGAATTCCCCAAGCAGACCACGCGCTCGATGATCCCTTTGGCCTAGTCGCGTGGGGAGCCGGCGANNGGGAACCCTCCCAGGGTTCCCATACCAGATCAATCCGAGAACCTGCCCCTGCGACTGTGGGGCCGGCCGGGCCGCGAAAACTTGCGCCTGCTCAGCCAGCTCGACATGTGCGACTTCGAGGAACACTTCGCGGCCTCGGCCGCACCCACGCTGCTCGGCCGCCTGCAGAACGACATCCTAGACCGCGTCGCAAGAAGCGAGCCCGACCCAACCCTGCGCGCCGATGAGAGCCTGCAGGTGCTGGCCTGCCCGGGCATTCGCCGCGAGCTGGAGGTGGTGGTGGCCGAGATCTGGCGTTGCCTGCGCGCGCAGCCCGATCTGCGCTGCAACGACATCGCGGTCATCGTGCCTGAGTCGCGCAAGGACGCCTATCTTTCGCAGGTGGGCGCGGTCTTTGCCGAGAGCCACGCCCTGCCCCTTAACATCGTCGATCTGACGCCGCAAAGCGGGCACCGGCTGGCCGAGGCCGCGCAAATGCTGCTCGACCTGCCGTTCTCTTCGTTTTCGCGTAAGGAGCTGGCGCCGCTGCTCACCCACCCTTCCCTGATGGCGCGTTTTCCCGATGCCCGCCCGGCGGACTGGCTGCGCCTCATCGACGAGCTGGGCATCGTGCGCGGGGCCGAGCAACGGGATCTTGCCGGAAGCTATCTGGATCGTGACCTGCTCACCTGGGATCAGGGTTTGCGCCGGCTGGCCTTGGGCGCCTTCATGCTGGGGGAACGCAGCGGCGAGCAAGCTGCAGTCACTCTCGACGGAAACCAGTACTTGCCGGTCGAGACTGCCCCTGACGAACGCAGCAGCGCGCTCAGCTTCGCGCTCCTGGTGCGCTCACTCATTGCTGATGCGCGTTTCGCTTCTGGGATCGCCGGCCCGGCCGAGCGCCCGCTGCGCGAGTGGCTGGACTTCATCCGCGGCATGTTGGCCGCGTACCTTGTGCCGACTCCTATCAGCAACGACGCCGAGGAGGGACTTCTCAGCCGCTGGCGGACAGCGCTGGACGATCTCGACGACCTGGGTCTGCAGGACTTGCCGGTCAGCTATCGGGTGGCGGCCGAGTTAACGCGCGGCGCACTCGCGTCCATCCCCGGGTCGCGCGGGCAGTACCTCGCGCGCGGCGTGACCGTCGCGTCGTTCGTGCCCATGCGGGCCATTCCCTTCCGCGTGGTCTTCGTGCTCGGTTTGGGCCACGGCGATTTTCCGCGCAGCGCGCGCCGCGGGGATCTGGATTTGCGCGAGGCCCGGCGCGAACCCGGCGACGTAACACCCCGCGAGCAGGATCTCTACATGTTCTTGGAGACGCTGCTGTGCACGCGCGACCGGCTGGTGCTTTCCTACCTGGGCCGCGACGAGGTCACGGGCGAGGAGCGGCCGCCATCGCCCGTGGTGCTCGAGTTGCGCGAGATCCTGTCGAACGGCTACCTCACGAAGGGTGAAGTAGAAAAACTGTTCGACGGTCCGAAGCCGCCGTTGCGCCGCTACGCCGACCTCGAACGTCTGGACGCCCTGCCCCTCGCGCGCGCCGAACACGCGGCCCAGCTCTTGGGCGAGTCCTTGCGTGCGTCGCTGCCCGCAGGCACGGCCGCTCCGGCGAACGCCGAGGAGCTGCGCCGCGCTCTTTCACCGTCTGCCTTTTCCGAGGTGGCAGCCCGCCTTTCGTTGCCCACGCCGCTCGCGTTGGCAGCCGAGCCGACTGAAGCAGCAAACAATGTGATCATCACGCTCGCGGATCTACGCCACTTCCTCGAGGATCCCTTGCAGGGCTCGGCGCGCTTCCGCTTGCGCTTGCGCGAAACCCGGGGTGACGACGAACTGGCTGACCGCGAGGACGAGTCCTTTGCCACGAACGCGTTGGATCGGTCCGCGCGTCTTCGCGAGGCCATCAGCAAGGCCGTGCTGGCGTCGGAGGCCGTGCCATCGACTGAGTCGGTGGCCACCCGCTACGACGAGATCAGCCTGCGCGAAGAGCTGGCAGGCCGCGCCCCGGCTGGGTTGTTCCGCGAAACGGAGCGCGAGCATCACGCGGCTATCTTGAACAAGTGGACCGAGCAGCTCGGCCGCATTGCGAATGGCGGGCGGTTGCATGGACGGGTGTTGCACTTTGGCCAAGCATTCGAAAACGAAGACGCGCGCGAAATCTTGCCGGCCATCACACTTGAGCTGGCCGCAGAGGGAGCGCAGCTCCCGCTGCTGGTAGAGTTGCACGGCCGGACCAGCGTTCTGGTTGAGGCATCCGCCCAGGCGCGTGCCTCGGTCATTTTCACCTGCCGCTCGAAGGACCCTGATGAGGAGACCCGGCTCGACAGGGAATCCTTGGCCGCGTTCCTCGATCACGTGGCGCTGGCAGCGGCGGGCCTGTCCCAGCCCCAGGCTGGCCACCGCGGACTGATCCTGCTCACCCACGGCGCCCGAGTGGATATCGAAGAATACCGCTTCGCCGCTTTGGACATTGCGCGCGCCCGCGACTACCTTGCCTGCCTGGCGCGCGACATGTTGACCGGGACGCTTGGCCCTTCCGGCGAGCCCACCGGCCTGCATACTTATGTTCTCCCCTGCGAGGCCGTGTTCCGCGCGCGGCGCACGGGCATTCTGGCTGGGGACGAGGCCGCGAGGCTTTGCGAACAGTGCCGCGAAGGTGGCCCTTTGCGCTTCAGCACGCTGCGCGGGCCGATCCGGGACCCAGTTGCGCGATGGAATCCGCCGCCAACAGAAGCGGCCAGCCGCATGGCGGCCGATCGCTTCGGCCTTTTCTTTGAATTGGAAACTGGGGCCAGATGAGCGCTGCCATCCGCTATCCCCGACCGCCCGAGTTGGATCAATTGGGCACCCGGCATGCCGTGGTCGAGGCGTCGGCCGGCACCGGCAAGACATACTTGCTCGAGCACCTAGTCGTCGAGTTGCTGCTCAATCACGGCGCGCGCATGGAGGAAATTCTCGTCGTTACCTTCACTGAACGCGCCACTGCCGAGCTTTGCCTGCGCTTGCGCTCAATACTGAGTGTTCTTTGCCACCTTCGGACCGACCAACCCGATGCCAAAGCCGCGGCCGAGCTGCCCGACGAGAGATGCTGGCTCATTGACGAGACTGCGCGCGGCCGGCTGCGCGACGCCTTGCTGGCCTTGGATCGTGCCACCATTTCGACAATCCATGGCTTCTGTCTCGGGATTCTGGGGGACCACGCTTTCCTTCATCAACGCATGTTCGACGAGCAAGCGGTCGACGAAAGTGGCGCCTTTCACACTGCCTTCGTGGAGGCCCTGCGAAATGATTTCGCAGTGAAGCCCGAGTTGCAGCCCTATCTGCGCGCCTGGCTGGCCGCAGGCTGTACCGTTGCCTATTTGGAGCGTGCGCTGCGCGATTGCGCAACCGAGCTAGCTCGCATCTTTCCGTCGCGACCAGAAGCTCTGCAGCCTCAATTCGACGAGGCCGCTCTGGCCGCGGCTATCGCGGCATGGCCAGCGCAAGCTGCCCGCGATCCGACACTGGCCGAGCGGCTGAGGCGAGCCGGGATTAAGGGCTCCACCGCGACGGCAGTGCTCTCGCGGGTCACCGCACTCTCCGAACTGGTGAACGTCGCCGACAAAGCCGGCGACCCGGCAACTCTCCTCGCCCAATTGCAGGAAAAGGAGTCAGGCTGGGGCGAGAGAGGCTTCGCGTATCTGCTCGATCATCTTGCCAAGGCCGCAGTCGATCCCAAGATCGCAAAACTGCACGAGGCGACTGCTGCCATTCGGGACGCGCGGGTACCCTTGCTCGCGGCTGTGGCGCACAAGTTCCTGCCGCTGGTCAGCGCGCGTTTGCAGGCACGCAAGCGGGCAGCCGGGCTCTACGATTTTCAAGACATGTTGACCCTGGTGGCCGAGCGCCTGGCTGACAAGGGTGCGCTAGCACTGCTTTCCACCCTGCGTCGCCGCTACAAGTACGCGCTGATCGACGAATTCCAGGACACTGACGAGGTGCAATGGTTCATCTTCCGGCGTCTTTTCTTCGAGAGCCGCGAAGGACATGTTTTGACTATCATCGGCGATCCCAAGCAGGCCATCTATCGGTTCCGCGGCGCTGATGTGCACACCTACCTGCACGCGCGCCAAGAGATACTGGAAGCCGGCGGCGCCCTGGTGAGGCTGGCGCAGAACTTCCGCTCGACTGCAGCGGTTATCGACGGGTACAACGCCGTATTCGACCCGGCGACGGGTTTCTTCCGGGCCGGGGCCGGCATCGGGTATGCCCAGCCAGTGACCTGCGGCCACCCTGGTCGGCGCCTCTGCGGGGCCGACGGCCAACCAAAGCCTGGCGTATTGGTGCTGGATATCGAGCCAACCGGCGACAAGACCCCGGTCGCCCATACCAGACGCGCCTTGCGGCGCCAGATGGTCGAAGAAATTCGCGGTTTGCTTTCCGAGGACGGGGCGCTCTTCATCCAGGATGGGCAGAGCCGGCGGCCGATCGCGGCCCGCGACATCTTCGTGCTCGCTTTTACCAACAGCGAATGCCGCGAGATTGGCGAGGCCCTACGGGCCGCGGGCCTCCGTTTCGCCTTCTACAAGGAAGACGAGCTGTTCCAGACCAGCCAGGCCAAAGACGTGCTGGACCTCCTGCGCGCCATTGCCGAGCCGGAAGACCACACCCTGCGGCTGCGCGCCCTTCTGACGGCGTTTTTCGCTCTCGACCTGCCCGATTTGGCGAATCGGGACCGGACCGACGCAGAAGACCCATTGCTGCACCAGCTTTGCGAGTGGCGCGACCTGGCGCTGACTGGTGACTTTGGCGCTCTCTTTTCTGCCATCCTGGGGCAAAGTGGGATCGCATGCCGCGAGGTCTGCCTGAGCCGCAGCGAGCGGGCACTCACCAATTATTTACACATCTTCGAGATTCTGCAGGAGGAGGCGGCGCGCACGCATGCGACCTTGCGCGAACTCGTGGAAACATTGGGCGCGTATGTCAACGGAACGCGCCTGCCTCCGGGCGACGAGCGCAACGTGCAGCGCCTGGAAAGTGACGCCGAGGCTGTGCAGGTGATGACTGTACACGCGGCCAAGGGCCTGGAAGCCGACGTGGTCCTCTTGTATGGCGGACTGTATCGAGGAAGGACTGGTTTGCTCAGCGTCTTTCACGATTGTGATGGCCAGCGCGTGGTGCACTTGGGCTCGCTCGCCCCCGAAGAAGAAGCGCGCTACACCGACGAATGCGCCGACGAGGACCGACGTTTGCTGTACGTGGCACTGACCCGCGCTCGCGCGCGTCTCTACCTTCCGCGCTGCCCGGATGGCGGTCGTGGTCTCACTGGTCCGTACCGTTGGTTGCGCCCGATTCTCGACAAGCTGCTTGGAGATGCCGCAACCGGCAAGCTGTTCCTTCGCGTGCCGGTCGCCTGTCCGGGTGAGCCGCCCCCGGTATTGCCCGCTCCTGCGCCAGCGGCGCTTTTGGCCTGGCAGCCGCCCGAATTGCCAGTCGACGTTTCCGCGACGGAGTTCCACCGAATTGAGAAGGAACGCGCTGGTTTCGTCATCACCTCGTATACAGGTGTGAAGCGCCGCCATGGCGGCTTCGTAGTGCCCGAAGAGCCGGCCGATCTGTCCACCGCCAACGAGCCAACCGAACCCGACGCCGCCGCGCCGGTGGACCCGCACGAGCTTGCGCGCGGGCGCCTGTCCGGGATCTTCTTGCACGCCGTCTTGCAAGAGGTTCCGCTCGACAGTCTGGCTCAATCCGGCTCGTCGGCCGAGTGGGCAGCGCGGCCTGAAATCGCGCAGCTTTTCACTCGGCTCGCGCGTCGCCACGAACGCGATCCCGGCCAGATTGCACACGCCGCGCACTTGGTGCACACCGCACTTTCCACGCCGCTGCGCTTGGGTGATTGTTTCGTACCGGGCCTGGGCCAGACGCAGCGGTCGCTGCGTGAGGTTGAGTTCCTGTATCCGATCCCCGAACAACATCATCCATTGCTGGGACAGAACGTCCTCGCGCAACAGGACGGCCGCACTTGGTCCATCGAGCGCGGTTTGGTCAAAGGTTTCATTGATTACCTGTTCGAGTACCAGGACCGCATCTACCTTTGCGATTGGAAGGGTGATTGGCTGCCATCCTGGGACAGCCAGTGGCTTAGCGCCCACTGTGAGGCCAATTATGCGATCCAGGCTCGACTCTACACACTGGCCGTCTTGCGCCTGGCTGGCCTAAACGATCGCGCTGCATTCGAGCGCCGCTTCGGCGGCGTGCTCTACTGCTTCCTGCGCGGCATGCGGCCTGGCGATGAAGCGGCGGGCACCTACTTCCGCCGGCCCGACTGGCAGACCGTACTCGACTGGCAAGCCGAAATGCTGGGCAGCGAGTTCTGGGGGAGCGGCCGCGTTCTCTAGTGCCGCTTGCCAGAAGTTCCACAGGGGTTGAGCCGATGGTTAATCAAGGAAGCCGAATCGCGGCGCAAGGCGAAGCGGCACTAGCCTCGATCTACGGAGGGGTGTGCCCCCATAGGCATTAAGCGGCCGACCAGCGGAAGCCCAAGCATTCCGCCCCCTCGCCCCGCGAAGCGGGGAGAGGGTTGGGGAGAGGGGCCGTGCTTGGCCGGACCCCTCATCCCAACCTTCTCCCCGGCGGACCGGGGAGAAGGGGTCACAGATTTCTCCGTCAGGCCTCGCTTGACGCCCATGGGGTGTGCCCCTCCCCCCGTCTTGGCGGTGCCAGTCGTTCCAGCACCGCCCGTGGTTGTTGTGCCCTGACCAAGTTGAACAAGAGCTGAGCCATCGGCCCCTGGTGCAAACCCGCTCAGTCGCGTCGGCGCGGCAGGTAGTCTTTGCGTACCGGCGAGAACACCTCGATGGCCACCGAGTCCTCGAGAATGGCAGCGCCGTGCTGCGTGCCACCGGGGATGGACCAGGAATCGCCCGGCTTGACCTCGACGGTGCGGCGACCTACAGTCAGCCGCATGCGGCCGCTGACCAGATACCCAGTTTGTTCTGCAGGGTGCGTGTGCCTGGGCAGGGTGCTGCCTTTGCGCATACGGAACTCGGTCAGCAGGGTGCGGTCGCCGTAGACCAGCGTCTTGCGCTCGATCCCCGGCAGGGCGGGCTGGTACCCGCGCTGGTTTGCCTTGCGGATCATGGCCGAACCATAGCCCATGCCGCCTGGCAATGCGCGAGTATGTGGCCAAGGCAGTGGATGTGACGCCCGAGCGGCCTATTCTCATCGACCGTTTCCTGGTGAACGCCCTTGAATTCCAGGCTGACGCCATGGCCGATGGCAAGGACGCTTTTGTCCCCGCGGTGATGGAGCACATCGAGCAGGCGGGCAGCCATTCGGGAGACTCGGCTTGCGTGATCAGGAGGGGGCGCGGCCGCATCGAGGGGTTGGGCTGGCGCACAATTCGCGACATTGCCGTCGCGATCGAGGCGCGCACAATAGTAGTATCTGGCCGTAACTCGTCCTGTTTCGTGCTGGCATGGGTATTGCTGGGAACCAAGACATGAGACGAACACCCGCTTTCATCTCCTCTCTAGCTCTCTTGTTGTGGACCGCTTCGGGCTGTGGCGCCGGCGAGCACACATGCACCCTGGTCGGCTGCTACAGCGGCGCCGATATCAGCCTGACTGTGCCCCAGGTGGACTGGGCCACCACCAGGACCTGGCGCGTGGAGGCCTGCCGGAACAGTACCTGTTTGTCAGGCACAACCGACCAGCTTCCGGGCGATGCCCCCACAGCGGGCACCGGCGTTTCTTTCTACTTGGCCGGAGACCCGTCGCTCGTCCCCGGTGCGTTGCCGTCCGTGTCCATGACTGCCTGGCAGGGGTCATTCGAGATCCAATGGGTGATTGCCTCGAACGGCAGCGACGGGACGATCACGGATGGCGATCGGTACACGGTTACGGTCACCGATTCCTCGGGAGCCGTAGTCGCCTCCATCGACCGGGCAGTCAACTACACCCGGCTTGCCCCCAACGGCGAGTCGTGCAGCCCGATCTGCCAGCAGGCCCGCATCCAGTAGCACGGGTGCATTCCTCCTGGCGGTTTGCGCCAGATACACGCCGCTCGGTCATTGGAACTGTTCGTACGTAATCAATCGGCCCGGCACCTCGGTGGTAGCCCGTTGCGACGCTGACTCTTTCTGCGTCTGTCCATCTGTGCGCATCAGACGGACAGGCTACCAGCCGAGCTTCGCTGATAGTTGTTGCTGCAGTATGCCCGCCATTCTTTGATGATCGGCCACATTGGGGTGCCAGTCACAACCCGTGGGCACGGAACCATCGGCTCCCATGTTCTGCACGCCCATATCGAACGTAGCAAGCTTCAAGTCGCCGGTGGCGGCGAGCGCTGCAACCACGTTGGCCAGGTGGGTCTTGACCTGGCTGAGAGCGGGCTCGCCGAGCATCGATCCAATTGTCAGAAATATCCAGGCATCGGGATAGTGACTGCGGACCGTGGCGATGAAGCTCTTGTAGGCAGTTTCGTAAGGGGTGCCGGGATCGCCAGTCGCCCAGTCGTTGGTCCCCAAGTTGATGACCACGACCGAGGCCTTGGGTACAAAACCCCATACCGCATTGTTGTTGGTTCCCAGCGCATCGGCGTAGACGCTCGACAATACGCCGCTGGTGTCGCCACTGAGGTCCCGATACATTCCCCACCCGGAGCGAGCAATGGTGCTCACCTCGGCATTGAGGGCATGGCCGGCGATGGCCGCATAGGATTGATACCAGGTCGAATTCTCGGCGGTCCAATGGCACGCGGGGCTGGCCACCCAATTGGGGTGCGGCTCGCTGCCCAAATTGCCATAGCCGGCACTGATTGAGTCGCCCACCACTTCAATCAAACGACCGCTGGCAGCGGGGGCGCCTTTGACCGTGCCACTGGTGAAACCAAGAAACGTGCTAAGGCCATACATCCCCTCTGTGTCGCGATAGAGTTCAACGACGTGGTCCACGGCGGCAAGCCCAGTAGCCAAGGTCACGGTTTGATCGGATCCGGTATCGACCTTGAATCGCGTGGCCATCTGCCCGTCGATGACAGGCTGGAAATACACGGTCGACGTGCCTTCGGTCCTCAGCTTCACCGCGATGGAGCTTCCGTTCACCGTGGCGACAAGGCCCGCACCCTGCCAGGCAAAGCGGACCGCGTTGGCATCCGTGGCGTCAACTCGACCCGCCCATCGCGGTCCGCCTGCAAGGGGCGCGCCCGTCCCGCCGCTGCCTGCACCGCCGGTACTCGTGGTGCCGCCCGTGGCAAGGGTTCCGCCGACAGACAGGCTGCCTCCGGCTACTATCTTGCCACCGCTGGTAGCGGCGCCACCGGTTGCCCCAATTCCTCCGCTGGTCGCCGTGCCGCCTAGCGCAGGGTTGCCGCCGCTGCGGCCCAGCCCTCCCGCAGAGCTCGTTCCGCCCGGACCATTCGTTCCCCCCAGCCCGCCTCCCGCCGAGGAGTTTCCCCCTGACCCGGGCTGTGAATTGGCGCCACCGCGTGATCCAGTGCATGCGACACAGATGCCGCCAGCAAGCAATGCAACTCGTCCGAGCCTGCTCATCGCATGTTCTCCAGGTTCACTGTCTGAGCGTGGAGCACGCTCATCGCCGCGCGCAAGCGGATGTCGCGCGATGAACTGCCGGCGCGGATCTCAAAGAGGCCGGGGTCGACGCGCCAGCGGTTGCGCGCCGGCTGCGTGGGATCGAAGGTGGCGAAGGCCCGCACCGGGAGCTTCAGCGCGACCTCGCGTTCCTCGCCCGGGGCGAGGTCGACTTTGGCGAAAGCGCGTAGTTCTTGTTCCGGCCGCGGAACCCTCGCAGCGGCGGCGTGGAGGTAGACCTGCACGATTTCGGCGCCCCGCCGCGCGCCGGTGTTCTTCACAGTAAGGCGAACGCTGACACCGCGCCCGTAATCCCAATGGGAGACGACCAGGTCACGGTAGGCAAAGGTCGTGTAGGAAAGGCCGTATCCGAACGGGAAGAGCGGCTCGACCTTGCGCGTGTCGTACCAACGGTAGCCAACCAGGACGCCTTCCTGGTAGGCGACCTTGCCGGCTGCACCTGGGAAATTGCCGAATGCGGGCTCGTCCTCGATCCGTTTCGGGAAAGTCACCGGCAGCTTGCCCGATGGGCTCACGTCGCCGAGGAGCACGTCCGCGAAAGCCGTACCGGCCTCTTGTCCGGGAAACCAGCCATGCAGTACCGCGCGGACCTTGTCGAGCCAGGGCATCGCGACCGCCGCGCCCGTGGTGGTGATGACCACGATCTTGGGGTTGGCAGCGGCTGCCATGCGCACGATCTCGTCCTGTCGCCCGGGCAGCGCCAACGATGCTCGATCGGCGCCCTCGGTCTCTTCCCCCATGCCATCGCCGACAGCGGCAATGACGATGTCCGCGCCACGCGCGACCTCGGCCACGCGGCCAAGCGGATCCTTGTCCGCCCTCTGCCACAGAAGCTCGACCGACGCACCGACGATGCCCTCGAAATACTCCAAGCGCAGGTCGTACGCTTTGCCGCCGACCAGTTCGATTTCGGTCGTCTTCAAGGTTGGGGGATGATCGCCCCAGTCATCGACGACCAGCTTGTCGTTGAGAAAAAGGCGAGAGCCATCGTCGGAACGCAGCGCAAGCACGTACCGGCCGGACTTGGGTGGGGTGAGCTTGCCAGTCCAGCGCACCGAGAATCGGTCTTCAGGAAGGCCGGGGCCGGGCGAGGCGAGCTCCCAATGGAAATCTACCGTGGTATCGACCCGCACGAACTTGGGCGTTCCGGTGCGCTCGGTCCCCACGAAGTACTCGCCCAGCAGGCCGTGACCCGCATGACCCGGCGGCGGGGTGAGCGCGGACGCAGGGATCGGCGCAAGTCCGTCGGGCGTCATCTCGCCAGGGGCGAAGTCGACGCGCACCTTGTTGCCCAGGGCTTCGCGAAGCGCATCGACCAGGGAAACTTTTCGGGTGGCGGCGACGTGGGCGCTGCCGCCGCCGCCATCCACCAGCCCTCCGCGCGGCCCCACTACGGCGATCCGCCGCAGCTTGCTGCGGTCGAGCGGCAGGATGTCGCGGTCGTTCTTGAGCAGCACGAATCCCGAACGCGCGGCCTCGCGGTTGAGCGCGCGGTGCTCGAGCGTGTCGGTCGCCTCCGGGCGCAGGCTTGCGTCTTCATCCAGGCGGAGGGCGACGATGGTGCGCAGCTGCCGCCGGACCATCTCGTCGAGCTGGGCAGGCGCGATCTCCTGCTTCGCCAACGCCGCGTGGATCGCGGCCGGCGAGAATTGCTCGCCCTTTGGCATTTCGAGGTCGAGGCCCGCGCGAATAGCGGGCGCCACGCTGTGGGTCGCACCCCAGTCGGACATGACCAGGCCGCGGAAGCCCCACGCGCGCTTGAGGGTCTCGTCGAGCAACCCCGGGTGCTCGCACGCGTAGACGCCATTTACGCGGTTGTAGGCACACATCACGGCCCACACCCCGCCCTCCTTCACCGCAGCTTCGAATGCGGGCAAGTAGATCTCGTGCAGCGCACGCGCATCGATCTCCGCGCTGACGGTCATGCGATCCGTCTCCTGGTTGTTGGCGGCGAAATGCTTGACCGTCGCCATGACGCCCTGGCTCTGCACCCCGCGGATATAGGCGACCGCCATGCGCGACGCGAGTTCGGGATCCTCGCCAAAATACTCGAAGTTGCGTCCGTTGCGAGCGCTGCGCGCGATGTTCACCGCCGGCCCGAGAAGCACATTCTTGCCGTGTCCCTTGGTCTCGCGCGCGATGGCCGCCCCCACGCGCTCGACCAGCGCGGGATCGAAGCTCGCGGCGAGCAGCACGCCCGCGGCAAACGCCGTGGCCTGGCCCACGCGCACGCCGAGCGGCCCGTCGGTCATGCGCAAGGCCGGGATGTGGAGCCGTGGCACGCCCACGGTCTCGAACCCAATACCGGCAACCAGCGCGATCTTCTCATCGAGAGTCATGGCAGCAAGCCAGTCTTCGACCTGTTGATCAATCGGTGAGGCGCACTCCGACTTTTCCCGCGCGGCAATCGGGGCAGGGGCCATTTTCACGCTGGGCGCGCTACCATCCGTTGACGTACTCGCCGCACAGCCGGCCGGCAAGTTCGCGAGCACGAGCGAGATGATGGTTTGGCTAGCGAAAAGAATGGAGGACTTGACGAAGAGCCGGAGGTTTGCGGGCATCGGTTGGTTCTCCCTGGGGCGCGTTCGCCCGCAGCGTATGAGATCGGCGCCGCCTTTTCACCATCTGTTTTCAGCCGACGCTGCCGAGACTCGATCAATCAGTAGTGCTAGGCTGCCGTCCATGAGAAGGGTTTCGATCCTGGCCTACGCAGCCGCGCTGGCGTCCCCTGTCGCCGTGTCGGCGGCGCAAGCCGAGGAAGGCACCGTCCGCATCGCGTTCGTCGGCGACGTCATGCTCGACGGCGGCCCCGGACATATCGTCACCAATGGAGGCGACCCGTTCGCAAACGTGGCGTCCGCCTTGCGCGACGCCGATCTGACCATCGCCAACCTTGAATGCGCCATCGTGAAAAAGGGCGTCTCGCTCGACAAGGAATTCACTTTCCGAGGACCCGAAAGCGCGCTGCCGCTGCTCAAGAAATACTTTTCCGCCGTGTCGCTGGCCAACAACCACTCCGGGGACTGGGGCAAGGAGGGGTTTGCGAGCGAGCTCGAACTTCTGCGCGAGACGAACCTGCCGTGGTTCGGCGGTGGCATCAACGTGAAAGTCGCGCGCAAGCCGCTGGTTCTCACCGCAGGCGGCAAGCGCGTGGCGTTTCTTGGCTACAACGACTTCCCTCCCCGCGCTTTCGCGGCCGGTCCCACTACCCCAGGAACCGCATGGCTAGTCGAAAAGGATGCGGTCAGCGATATCAAGGCCGCGCGCAAGCAAGCCGACCTGGTCATCCTATTTCTACACTGGGGCGACGATCTTGTGCCCGCCGCAACCCCAGAGCAACAGACGCTGGCACATCATCTCATCGACGCCGGCGCCGATGCCGTGCTCGGCGGGCACGCGCACCTGACCCAAGGGGTGGAGTGGTACCAGGATCGCCCCATCGTCTACAGTCTGGGCAATTTCGTATTCGACTACTATCCCAAGGATCCGGCGGTCTGGAAGGGCTGGATCGTCAAGCTGACCTTCGGCAAGTCAAGGCGACCCCTGCTTGAACGCACCAACGTCGAACTCGATCCCGCGGGCGTTCCTCACCTCGTGCCCTGACTTTCTTTGAAACCGATTGCAGCCGTTCCCCGATCAGCTACGCTTTGCTATCCACAAATCGACAGGAGGGGCGACATGCACCAGACTGATCGCCGCGCGTTCATGAAGGCTGGCCTCGCCATCGGCGCGGTCGGCGTGATGGAGTCCACGGGAATCGGGCGCGCCCTCGCAGCCGCTGTAGCCAGACCCGACATCGTCGTGGTCAAGGGCGCAGACGCCTTCGCCAGCACCATCAAGGCGCTGGAGGCGCTCGGCGG